>BTQE01000215.1:0-3065 GCA_036985715.1 Rhodothermia bacterium | reverse complement strand
AATTTCGGATTAATTTAATTACGAGAATGTATTAACATTCGCCTTTACCTAATGGTGTTGTTGGCGTTAGTCTCCATATTCATCCCCGTAGGGCCGATTCTCACCGAAAGAAAAGCCATATATACTCATGCTAGGTTCCAGATTTCTTCGGACCGTATCGACCGGCGTTGTTTTTGTTATTGTATTCGTTGGCGTTTCCGGTAGCACTCGAAGTGCCACGGCACAGACGCTGAACAAAGGCCCCAAAACTGCCTGCATCGGTGGCAATGCTGGTGGGTTCGATTGCAATGAGGCTGATTTACTCGCTCGTCTCACTCTCGAGGACCTGGGCTCTACAGAAACCTGCGGTACGGCGGGGAAAGAGCGCATGTGTGAGGTCAACGATTTATGGGGATGGACCGACGACGAAACAGGGAAAGAGTATGTCCTCGTCGGAATGGAAAACGGAACCGCGTTCGTCGATATCAGCGACCCGATTACACCGCTCTATCTTGGGCGGTTACCACACAACGGCGCCGGTCCAAGCATCTGGCGTGATGTCAAGACCTATCAGAACTATGCCTATATCGTCGCTGATTCACAGGGGGGCAATGGAATTCAGGTCTTCGATTTGTTAGTCCTGGCCAGTCACGAAGGGGCGCCAAGCATTTTTGTTGCTACGTATGAATATCCAGAAGACCGAACGTCGTTGACGCGGGCACACAACATCGCCATCAACGAAGAGACCGGCTATGCGTATGTCGTTGGGGCTCGTAACAGTAGTAACGCTCGTGTGTGCGGAGGAGGGCTTTACATGGTCAGCCTGGCCAATCCGGTCGTTCCAGAGTTCGCAGGTTGTTTTTCGGCCGGGGGTACGGGGCTCGCAGGCACCGGCTATACTCACGACGCCCAATGCGTGGTCTATCGCGGCCCCGACCAAGACCATGCAGGTAGCGAGATTTGCATGTCGGCCAATGAAACGCACGTGGTGATTGCTGATGTAACGGACAAAAGCAACCCATTCACCATTTCAAAAGTGACGTATCCAGACTCTCGCTATATCCATCAGGGCTGGCTCACCGAGGATCACAAATATTACATCCAGAACGATGAGCTTGACGAAAGACAGGATCCATTGATCACAAACACTCGGACACTGATCTGGGATGTGATTGACCTCGACGACCCGGTGCTGATTAAGGAATACTTTGCACCGAACACCTCCATCGATCACAATCTTTATGTCAAAGGTAGTTTCGTTTATCAGTCCAACTACGTAGATGGACTTCGCATATTGGATATCACTGACATCATGAATCCCATGGAAGTAGCTTACTTCGATACCCACCCTGCGAACCTCGGGATATGGGACGGCTCCTGGAGCAATTATCCGTTTTTCGAGAGCGGAGCTATCGCTGTCAACAGCAGCGTAGACGGTCTATTTTTAATCGAACTAACGGTTCAGGGCACGGTAATCCCGAACGAGAAGGATGTAACACCTTCGGAATTTGTCATCTCAGAAGCTTACCCCAATCCGTTCAACGACAGGCTGACGATTACGGTTGGTATCCCGCGCACGCAGCAATTAACGGTTGCCATCTACGATGTGCTCGGACGCGAGGTCAAGTCGATTTACAGCGGACTCGTGTCAGGTGGCGGTGAATTTCGACTGGCGGCAGATGTCGACGACCTGCCCGCAGGTCAGTACTTTTACCGTGTGATCGGGGAGAACTTTACGGTCTCCAAACCCATCACCCGAGTCAAGTAGAGGGCGGTTTCGATTTTTTCTTTCTAAGCTCGTAAACGGTTATCGCCACCGACAGGATTAGACCGGCAGCGAACAGAAGGACTACACCCGTAAGCCTACCGCCTCCTCCATACCATTCTAGCGTTCGATCATCTCCGAGCCATGGCCACAAGGCGCGGAGAGAACCGGCCATCAGTCCGACAAGTACGGCCATGGTTTGATCGTGATGCTCACTCAGCAGCCATTTCATGACGAGTGAGCCGACACCCAGTCCGGAGACCGAACCGGCCAGAAATACGCTCACGACAACAGCATCGCGCGCGTCGATCGCTCTCAGAATCGGCGCATACAAACCGATTACCAGAAGAAGAAAAGCACCACTGACTCCAGGGAGAATCATGGCGCTGACGGCAATGGTTGCTGCAAAGAAAATTTGTACGAGAGTCGGATTCAAAATCTCGGTGGGTGGGAATCCGACCAGTACAAAAGCCACGACGGCGGCCAGTAGGGTCAGCGCAAACTCCCTCGCCTGAGCCGAGTCGATTCGAATCCACGGAATAGCCAGTGACCCGAGTATGAGGCCGAAAAACAGGGCCCGGCTTTGAGTGGGCCACGTTGCCATTGCTTCCGGGATAATTCGGGCTCCGATGATCGGCACGATGACAATGCCGGCAGCGAGCGGCAGAATGAATCCGTAGGGTAATTCCATAACGCGCGCGGCGAACGAACGCGGGTCAAATCGAACCAGAGACAGTCCCGCCTCAACAGCGGTAGCTGCGGCGGAGATCAGCTCTTCATATATCCCGAATATCAGCGCCACGGTTCCGCCAGATACCCCCGGTACCAAATTGGCAATGCCGATTCCGATGCCCTGTACAAGGTGTTTCAGCCACTTGATCATGCCGTTCCGTAGGTCATTCGATCATTCCTGGATCATAAAAAAGGCAGACAGCCACCTGCCCGCCTTAATAAATCGTCGCCGCCGTCTGGGATGTTTAGCCGTCCAGATCGAGCAGTTTGCGAATTTTCGTATCGCCGTACAGCTCCGGGTACGCATGCTGAAATTCGGCCTTCTTTTGCGGATCGAGTCTGAACGCCGTCTGTAGGGAATTGATGCTTTCATCCGATCGTCCGAGCGCGAAAAGAGCTTTTGCCTGCTGAAAGTACACGCCAGCGTAGTCCGGATTGATCGAAAGAGCCGTCCGATATGCATCCAGAGCATCTTCTATCTGCTGTGCTTCAAACAAGGTCTCGGCATAATCAAGCCATGCATCCCGATTGTTCGGTGCTGTTTTCACAACGGTTCGATATGCGTTGATCGCTTCAGATAGTCGTCCTA
>BTQE01000214.1:0-3149 GCA_036985715.1 Rhodothermia bacterium | reverse complement strand
GCCGCTGTCACCGCGAAGGATGAACTGGGCCTCGGGCCAGCGCTCGCGGATCTGCCCGATAATGCGGCGGACTTCATCGAGAGAGCCTGCCGCGCCGTCGATGTTCGAGCGGCGCAGCTTGGAGCACAGAAGATGCCGCCCGGCAAAGATGTAGAGCGGCAGGTAACAGTACGCATTGTAGTACCCGTGGAAGAATCGTCCTTCCTGCCATGGCCATGGATGACGTCGTCCGTGGCATCGAGATCGAGGATGATGCGTTTTGGCGCCTTCGAATGTGCATCGAGAAAGATGTCGACAAACGTATCGGCTATGGCCTCTTCGTCGTGCGTGATCTTGTGGTAGCGAGTCGTCTCGGCTGTGCGCTCAAGACGATTCAGCGTACTCTTGCCCGCCAGCGCTCGCCCGCGATCACGTTCTCGTTTACGATCGAATCCGTTCGGGTCTGATTTGCCGACGAGCGCTCCCCAGAGCGGATCGATGCGAAGACGATCATGGTCGCATACGTCCTCGTACCCAAGAGCGATGCCAAAGACACGTTGTTTGACAAGATCCTCGACCGAATGCTCGATGCGTCCGCTGTCTCTGTGATCGTTGAAACAAGCAGCAAAACGCCCAATAATGCCGCGACGCGATTCAACCTCTCTCAGTAGTAGGGCACCGGCATCAGAGGAGATGGAACCGCCTGAAAAATCGGCTTCCAAACGACGTCTTCCAAGGGCTTGAAATTGAACCTTATCGGTGATACACTGTGTTGGCATTGGGTGGTACCCGGAGTTGCTTATAAGTCTTTGTCTCAAAACACTTTAACAACTCCTACCATCTAATGCCAATTTTGTTGGTGAGAAATGCGGGCTAGAAGAACTTTGCCGCAGAGGCATGGGGATTGAGTAGGGGTTACGATTACAGAAAGAGTCCGGGAAATCCCGACGCCAGCACGTTCGCTAAATGAACCTGTATGTCGATACCTTTTCGAACACTTTTCGCCGCTGCACGCACATCAACAGATGAAGTCATGAAAGTCGGGAGTTCTGTTCATTCGTTCGCCGGGATCACTGTATCGATTCTCACCGCCACTGTATTAGCGCTCTTCAGCTCATGTTCCACACCTGACTATAACGTAGAAGCCAACTATGTGAAATCTGAAGTTCGCATACCGATGCGTGATGGCGTTGAGCTTTTCGCGACCATTTACGTGCCACGAGATACGTCGAAAGAATATCCGTTTCTCATCAAGAGGTCGCCGTACAGCTCGGGGCCATACGAGGAAGGAGCTTACCGGAGCCATGTCGGTCCCAATGGATCATCCCGTTTTGCCGAAGAAGGATACATCTTCGTCTACCAGGATGTGAGAGGACGATTCATGTCAGATGGGCAGTTTTTGAACATGACCCCCAATCACCCCGGCAATGCTCCCGGTACTACGATCGATGAAAGCTCAGATATGTACGATACGGTCGAGTGGTTGATTAATAACATTCAACCCAACAACGGAAGAGTGGGGATCTGGGGGATTTCATATCCAGGATTCTATGCTGCCGCCAGCGTGATCGATTCACATCCGGCAGTAAAGGCCTCATCCCCACAGGCACCGATTGCAGATTGGTTCGTCGGCGACGACTTTCATCACAATGGTGCTTTCTATCTGCAGGATGCGTTCCGGTTCTTTCGCAATTTCGAACATCCGGAACCAAATCCGACCACCAATCGCCGTTCCCGCTTTGATTTTGACAGCGAGAATGCCTATCAGTTTTTCCTTGATATGGGGCCCCTCAAGAATGCGAACGAAAAATATTTTAATGGAGAAATAGCCTTCTGGGATTCCTTGATGCAAAATGGCGTCAACGATCGGTTTTGGCAGAGCCGGAACATCATACCGCACATGAAAAATGTGACGACCAGCGTGATGACGGTCGCAGGGCTGTTCGACGCGGAAGATCCGTATGGTCCGGTTTCAATTTATCGTTCAACCGAAATCAATAACCCTGGTACCTTCAACACCCTGGTTTTGGGCCCCTGGTTTCATGGTGGGTGGGTACGCGGCCCAGGATCCAGTTTGGGCAATATCTCATTCGGAGCTGAGACGTCTATCTGGTATCAGGAAAACATCGACTTGCCGTTCTTCAACTATTTTCTGAAGGACAAGGGTGACCTTGATCTGTCGGAGGTAACCGCGTTTTCCACCGGAAGCAATGAGTGGCATCAGTTGGATGCATGGCCACCTCCAGGTTCGGAGGCGTTTACATGGTATCTGGGGGCTGATGGGTCGCTCGAAGATTCAGCGCCGACCGGTACCGGGATGGATTCCTATGTCAGCGATCCGGCAAATCCGGTTCCGTACACCAAGGAAGTACGAATCGATCGAACGCGGGAGTACATGGTAGAAGATCAACGCTTCGCTGCGGCCCGTGAGGATGTGCTCGTCTATCAAACCGAAGTTCTGACTGAAGACATGACTTTTGCTGGACCCATCACGGTTGATCTATTCGTATCGACGACAGGAACGGATGCTGATTTCGTGGTCAAACTGATAGACGTTTTTCCGGACGATGAGCCAGAGTGGCAGAACAGCGAAGACAAGTACCTGTCAGATCCCATGGCCGGTTACCAGATGATGGTGCGTGGCGAAGTCTTCAGGTCTAAGTTCAGAAACAGCTTCGAATTTCCAGAACCATTAGTGCCCGAGCAAATTGCCCGCGTAAAGTTTAATACTCCCGATATCTTTCACACGTTCAAGACAGGGCACCGCATAATGGTGCAGGTACAGAGCAGTTGGTTTCCGTTGGTTGATCGAAACCCGCAGACGTTTGTAGATATATACAGCGCCGAACCGAGTGATTTCCAGTCGGCAACGCATACGATTCATCGATCTGTCAACGCCCCCTCAAGCCTGACGATCAATCGGGTTTACTGAGCCAATCTGGGTTTGGGCTCGGCCAGTAGTCCGTCAACCGCGCCTTTCAGGAGCGATCGGCGAAAGCACGCGACAGCTTTTGAATAATTGCCTCGCGCGCCGTCTTTGATAATAAGCGTAGAAGGCCGTAATCGGCGTTAGAAACGGCCGTGAAATACCTCTTACTTGTTTACTAACAATAAGATGGTACCTCCTATGGTCATATGACACAAACTGTAAATGATGAAGTAGAATACAT
>BTQE01000213.1:0-3175 GCA_036985715.1 Rhodothermia bacterium | reverse complement strand
ACGTCGCGGTTGATATCGAACAACACCAGCTCGTGGTCATTTTCCGGCAGGCGCGAAAACAGCCCCCGGATCAGTGCGGGCGCCGAGACCGTCGCATCCACAACCGATTGGAAAGCCAGTACCGGGGGAAATCGACCCAGTTCTTCTTGACTGCGGGCATCGAAAAGCGACTGAATCTCCGCCGTCAGCCGATAGACCTGATCCCCCGCATTGACGGCGAATGACCCGTACTTGTAGGGATCATACTCGGGCAACAGCGAGTTCCAGGCGAGCTTGTCGAGCCCCAGTAGATCACCGAGTCTCGCTTGCCATACAGCGAGCATGGCCACGCGCGAGACGCCGATGGACGGCGACACCAGCACCAGCTTGTCGACGCGGGGAAGCGAATCGTCATCAATGGCGAGCAGGGCGTAGTGCACGGCAAGGGCCCCACCGTAGGAATACCCGACGATGTAAATGGGCGCGTTGCCGACCCGGCGCCGCAGATGCCGCATGGCGATCTTCACAGCGGCCGCCATGTCCTGCCAGCGTACGTGCACGAGTCCCGAGGGCGCCGTGCCGTGCCCGGGCAGGCGCAAGCCGACCACCGAAGCTCCCGAATTCTTCAGACTGCGCCCCAGGTTGTACAGGCTGTAGGGGGAATCGGACATACCGTGCAACAGCAGAACGCCCACCCGTGGACTTTCCGTGATCAATTCGAAGCTGCGATTGAGATTCACGGGCCAGCGACTGGGATCCGACAGGCTGCCGCGATAGAAACGATTGACCTGATACCTGTCGGATGGCTCGATTTTCCGATAAACACGCTCATCGAGCTGACGAAACAGCCTGTCCTCGAGCGAAAGATACTCTTCAAAGCTCTCGACTGGCGACGACGCCGTAAACTCTACGTCGAGTTCCGCCAGGTGCCAGACATTCAGATCCGGCCGGTCGTCGAGAATCACTACGAAACCAATCAGGAGAACGATGAACGCGCCGGCCAATCCACTTACGAGCAGCTTGACCAGCTGCGTGACGAGACGGACGACTTTGCGTTTCATGAATGTTAGATCAGCGATTCAGGTACGAGGCTATTGAGAAACAACATGAAACGCTCCCATCCGCCGACGCCGGGTTCGCTCGTATGTCGTATCGTCTCGCCATCGACCCGCTCCAGCCACTCGATGTTCCACGTGTAGGCCGTAAATTCCCCTTTGCTTTCCGCCGGAGACCTCACCAGCTTCAATTCGTAGACGTGCTGCAACGCACCCTTGTCAAGGTCACGTACAAACTCTTCGGCCATTTCCCGGGAATGAAATACGATCCCCATTTCCGTGTTGATGTCGATCGAACGCGGATCGAGATTGAGTGAGCCGATGAATACGGTTTCCCGATCGAGAATGAACGCCTTGGTGTGCAGGCTCGCCTCGGAATCGAAGGCCACACTACCCTCCGGACGGTCCTTCCTGGAACTCGGCTTCAACTCGTAAAGCTCGACACCACCTTTGAGAAGCGCCTTCCGGTACCTCGAATAGCCTGCGTGCACGGCTCCCGAATCCGTGGAGGTATACGAATTGGTGATCACGGCCACGGAGATACCTCTTTTGACCGCCGCAATCAGTTCCTCCACGCTGCTGTCTCCAGGCACGAAGTAAGGTGAAATGAAGACCACTTCGCGCTTGACGTTCTGCAAGTACGGATCCAGAAGGTCACGCATGATTGTGATCTCTTCCAGCGGTTTTCCCAGTCCCTTGTCGGGGTCGTCGTAGATCACCTCAGCGTCTCCGGTATAGTCGGGATAGATGCCACCCCTCAACGCGTCGGCGACCTTGGCGGATCTGGCATCATCTGCATATTGAGAACTCTCATTGGACTGCACGAACACACCCAGGCGGATTCGAAGATTCTCCAAATCCTTCGCGGTAGCGGTATTCTTCTCGAAAGCATAAACGGGCACGGCTATCTCATGATTCCAGTAAACGTCGAATGCGTTTGAAACCTGGCTGACGACGGGCCCGGTTGCCAGCACATCCATATCGTAGAAGTTTGTATCCTCTTCTGCGTCGAAGTACTCATCACCGAGATTCCGTCCCCCTACGATCGTGTACTGATTGTCCGCAGTAAAGGACTTGTTGTGCATGCGTCTGTTGATGCGGGTGGTGTCGGTGAGAAAATCAATATACTTGAAACTCCTGGTTACGAATGGATTGAAAAGACGTATCGAGATATTCGGATGCGTGTCGAGTGCGTAGAACTCCGGATCCAGCTCCTGATTGTCGAGATCGTCGAGTAGAATTCTTACGCGCACGCCCCGGTCGGCCGCGTCCAGAACGAGCTTCAACAGAAACTGACCGGTAAGATCCTTGTGCCAGAGAAAATACTGAATATCCAGAGAACGCTCCGCCATAATGGCCAGGGCCGCGCGAGCATAAAAACCATCGACGCCATCAGTCAGTGGTATCAGTCGTGATTTATCCGGCTGCTCCTGACGCACGGCGATGGATCGCAGACCAAGTGCCGTGTCGTCGGTACCGGTAATCGCGGTAGTTCTGTCGATCTCGTAGTCCTTGGGCAATTGCGCACATGAACTCACGACCAACACTACTGCGACCAGAGTGACAATTTTCAATGCGTTCATTGCAACTCTCGTTCTTTAGTTTACGGGGGATGGGCTGCGGGTATCGAGGACAAGTGTAACCTGAATCGCTCTGTGATCCGAGGAGTCATAAGTCAAGACCTTTGCCGAGTGATCGGTAAAGCCACGGTAGAAAACGCGGTCCAGGGGAAGCTCCTTGTCGATTCCGAACAACCAGTTCAAGAACGATGTCTTCTTATCCCCCGTTCTTCGGCCGGCAGGAAATCCGGTGACCTCGATCAGACCCAGCTCGTCGACGACCTCCTGCACCAGGGCCAATCTCTTTTGACTCCAGGTATTGAAATCTCCCACCAGAACGATGGGGCCATCATGCTCTCGCATGATGGCCGCGAGATCGTTCAGCTGGGAGCGTATCCCGGTGGTTCCCCAACGTTCGAAGGCCAGGAGGTGGACGTTGATCGCCAACAGGCGCTGGTCGTTCGCCAACGGATACTCGGTCACCAGGGACAGCTTCGGCGCGGTAATGAAGAACTCCCTGTACTTGCTGGGCACCGGTTGAATCCGCGCGGGGGAAACGTAGGACAAGGTCAACAACCCGAT
>BTQE01000212.1:0-3195 GCA_036985715.1 Rhodothermia bacterium | reverse complement strand
GTCTAGAGGTACGTTCCATTCCTCAGGTTCAATGCGCGAGTGATAGTTCCAAAGCCCGTTTTCATACTTAAAGAGGAACACTGCGCCTTCAACTCTGGATTGAGAATCCGAATAACTAATGTCTTTGGCCGTTATGAAGAGCCAGTTTCCATTTAGCTCAAGTGACTGATAAGAAAAACGAGCGTAGTCGAGATTCGGAACCTGCAGAGTCGACATTGCTTCGTATCTCCCTGACACCAGTTTATAGTATTGAATCGATCTGGCACCTCTGTCCGTGACGAATAAGTGTTGGTCTTCCGCTTCAAAAGCTCGTCCAAAGAAACTGCCGCGAATGCCCGGAACGCGAAGAATCTTTTGATGGACTGGAAAATGGGATTTCGAAAGATCATAGACGATCACCGCCCCGGCCTCACGTCCATTGGTGGAATCTCCGGAGGCGGCCACAATCAGATAGTCATCTGCGATCGCCAAGTCGTTTCCAAAGCGGCTATTTCGTGGCAGTTCATCTAGTGTTAGTTTTTTCCAGAACTGAGCTTGAGACGAAGTCACCGGAAAGATGCTTGCAGTCAAAAGTAATATGGACAATACTCTGAGCATCATCGCATCACTAGCACCTTCCGAGTCTGGCTGAATTCACCGGCCGTCATCCTCAAGAAGTAAACGCCGGTCGACAGATCGCCAGCTTCGATTTGAACCTCGTGCTCTCCAGCCGGCCTGTATCCTTCTTCAAGCACACGGATGCGTTTTCCGAGGATATCGTACAGGAGGAGCTTCACCCGGCCCGCCTCTGGATTGTGATAACTAATCCGGGTCGACTCCCTCGCTGGATTTGGGTAAAGTTTAAGGAGGAGTCTCTTTTCTGGAGCCACCCCATCATCTCTTCCAAAGGTTTCCGTTGTAGTAGGTTGACTAGTGCTTCGGTATACTCCGAATCCACGCGTTCCAATGAACAACGTGCCATCACGATCCATTACAAGATGTTCGATTTCATATCTACCGCGAAAGATGTCCTCCAAGTTGGCTGGCTCCTCCGTCCAAGTAAAACCCTGATCGTCAGAGATTAGAATACCGTCATACGGAGTCGCCATATAAAGCCTTCCATCAGGCGATTCAGTAATCCCATCAAACCAGTAGGGGCGAATAACTTCGAAGAACTCTCCGTTGTATCCGCCCCTATAAACAGATCCAGCAGACACAAAAACCCATCTTCCTGACGAGACAAAGATCCCGCTAATGGATTGCCGAGATCCCGTTATCTGGTTCCTAATTGTGGTCCAGTTCTCTCCGTTAGGGTCGCTTCGATAAATCGCCCGCTTGTCTACCGCCCACAATCGATCTTCTTGGTCGATCACCAGCATGTTTATCTGGATGCCTTCCAAACCAACGAATTCCCACGACTTTCCTCGATCTCTTGACCTATAGATTCCTCTCTCATCTTCCCTGTCCGCGTACCGCGTCGATATAAAGATTTCACCCCTGCCATTTGCTACCACTTCTAAATGATATCCGTCAGGAAGGGTATGGGTCTCCTGAATGCCCTCGTACGACGTCCCGTAGTAGTTGATCGACGCTCTATAAAGTGTGAAAAGTTCGTTCCGTCTGGTTACAAGCATCTGTCGTCCATTTCCAACCCTCGTCCACGTTTCTCCCTTGTCACTTGAATATGATATACCGGCACTCGTCCCGTTGACATTATGATTTGCAAAGAGGAGTCCGTTTGGAGCTGATTGTAGTTCCCGTAGCGTTGTATTGGGAAGACCAACCTCCTTCCACCCAGTGCTTCCATGTCTTCTGAGAAAGACGCTGGACGAGGTTGAAGCGAAGACACCTAACGACGGGACTTCCAAAAACTCAAATACATAGCGACCTGTTGCTGCGATCGACGACAGTGTCATCCCGTCTGGGTCGAGTCTGAAAATACCGCCGTCCACATCTCGCGAAATTGGATCGAGTCCTAGCAAGATTTCCCCATTCGAGGTCTCAAACATCGATCTGAAGACGTAACCATCGAAAAACGGCCCTTCAAACTCGTGCGTACGATTTCGATCTACTAAGAGTCCTTGATTGGTACCGATGTATATCGGCCCATCCTCAGATACCAGGAGAGAATAAACTTGATATCCACTCAGGCCGAGGAAACGCCATTTATCGTCTCCGTTTGGGCTCAGATATAGACCATCTTCGGAACCGGCATAGATGGCTCGGCCTACAGGAGCTAGTGCGCAAAATTTAATCTGCTCCGGACCAAGCGATTCGTAGTTTTCTCCTTCATCATCTGAGCGATATACACCGTCGCCCGCTCCGACAATAATTCCCCCGTTGTCTGCTATTGCGATAGAACATGGGTACGTCTTTTCAAAGGAAACGCCCCCATTCCAGGAAGGGCCATCCGTGGAGATCCTCGACACTCCTCCTGCAGAGAGGGCTTCGACATAGGTGTTCGCTAAATAAATATCTCCATTGAGACCCAGTGCCATTTGTTTGACAATCGTATTACTATATCCGAGAGTCTCCGTCCACAACATAGTGGTCGGATCGAGCCGATATAGGTATCCAGGGGGGCCATAGTCAGATGAGAAGGTCGCCGCATAGACGGTACCATTCGAATCGGCGACCATCGCCATGGCGCCCCCATACGGTCCTCGCGTTCGCTCAAAGGAAAGCTGTCCAAACGTGTCGGTGCTAATAGGAAGAGCAAGGAATGCGATTAAGACTAGGCGCGTCATACCTGATCGAAGCCTCCGATGAGGAAACATCAAAGGATCAACTATGCCGGTCAAAACATCAAGGTAATTCGACCGAACTGAGGATTCCCCTGCATGAAAGGGGCATTATTCGCTCTCAACTGATCGCTACACGTGCTCCATCAGAGCGGGGCATAGAATATTGCCATTCTGATTGGAGGCTACGTCCAGCCGAAACGTCTACTGATCAGAGTCAATTAAAATTCCCTTCCACCTGGGCGAGGATTAATTGTCGTTCGATCAAACGAAAATTCACGCCAGAAAATGTTTGCATTGATGTGGGAAAGGAATTCTTCTGCATTCATGGTTTTTGAACAACGAAAATATTGGACTCAACCATTCTTGTAAGAGTGAATAGCAAAATCTCCCGGTAAGAAAGGATTGCAATCAAAATTCTCTAATAAATTTCCGGACGACTTGATTCCTAGTCACCCCTAGTCACAAAAAATGG
>BTQE01000211.1:0-3197 GCA_036985715.1 Rhodothermia bacterium | reverse complement strand
AAAGGAAGATTTCCATAGTAATAATAGTCCCACCCGTATTTCTCCCGGATGGTCCGGGTGATGTCAGGTAGCATCTGGCCGCGTAAGAGAGATGTTATCGCTTGGGAGGTGTTTGGATTGAGAGGTGGCGAATAGGTTACGTGATAAGCGTGCTGCGTGCCGTTCGTCGTATGAAGATCAACGAGCACGTGTGGATCGTATTCGTTCATCAGCCGAATAAGGGAACGAGCCTCTGGACTCTTAACCTTCATATGATCGCGATTCAGATCTAACCCCTGCGCGTTCGTGCGCTGGCCCATTCCACCGTACGGACCATTCTGGCGGGGGCGATTCATCAGGCTTACTCGTTCGTTGCCATCGACATTGTAAATCGGGGCCAGAAGCAAAACCAACGAGTCGGCCCAGGCTGCGTTGCGACCCGAAGCGAGGTCTCGGATCAGAATTAGTAGCGCTTCCTTTCCACTAACCTCTCCGGCGTGAATATTTCCCTGTACGTAAACGCGGATCTTGCCGGTCGCCCGAATCGTGATGGGTGAAGTATCCGATACGTCTCCGTAAACAACGAGTGGCAACGATCGACCCTCAGTTGAATATCCAAAACTGGTTAGGTGCAGTCGCGGATTCTGCGCCGTGGCCACTTCGAGAAATCCGATGAGTTCATCGTAGCGCGTTGTTTCCAGATAATCTGTCCGCTCTGCCCGCGTCGTCAGAAATGACAAATCTGTTTCCTGTGCATGGACCTTGAGTGTGGGTGTCCAGACCAAGAACACCCCCACGACCAACCAGATGTGCCTCGCGGCAATATCGAAATTTCTCAAAATCCTGACCCCGTTCGAATTGACCGAATGAAAATTCCGCCCCATCAGAAGGCGGATCCCCAAACGAGTCGAATCCGACTCAGTCTTTCTTCTTTTTCTTCTTGTTCCGTTTGGGTCGCGCCTTCCCGTAAGAACCTGCGATAATCTTGCCTCTTCGCGTGCGTTTGTCTCCTTTACCCATGTTGTCGGTCGGTTTTGCTTTGGCTCAATGTTTGCGCAGAAAGTACGATACAGGACTGGTAGCACAAACAATGGTTCAGTACGAGATCCGGTCGGTGTGTGAAATATGGAACAGCACGAACGATTCGCGGAAACGCTAGGCACAGTGGGGTGTATACGGCCGCGTCTGTTTACGAGATCAACGTTCTATTTATCCAATCGGATTCAGTTGACAATCTCCATAAGATTCTGTTAGGTTCTACCTGATTCAGCACTCGGTTTATGACACCATCTCCAGCCGAAATTACGCTCGCCCTCAACCCGGAATCCCGAATAGATATCATCAATGTCTCTGCGGGCGTCGCACAGGAAGACGCGAATTTTTTCAGCACTTTCAGAAAAAGCCTTTTCTGCTCATACCACACTACCGCGGGGTACTTCGAGCAGGCGTTTTGCAATCGATTGAAGAACAACCCGGATGCCCTCCAGGCTTACGTGGGAACGTTCAGACGGCTTTTTCCGCCAGAAGCGATTTATCAGCACGACCAGATGAATTTGCGTGCGGAGCTGTCCGATGCACAAAAACAGGTCGAGCCCCGAAATGCAGATTCTCACCTGACGTACATCGGTTCAGGACTTGAAAACTGCGTAACCTATAAGAACGATCCGACGTCGCCGGTCTATTTCGTCGATCTGGATGGATTGAATGGCAGCACCAGACGACAGCGAAAAACAACCGTCATCGGTTTCAATTCTGAAGACGTTGCGTCTCGTGAGAAGCTAGATGTTCGAATGTCGGCCCACCCGATCGACTCCGTGAATCTGTGGGATCCGCACCTGGGTATCATACAGATCCTTGAGGATCGCGTTCGTGAGTTGGATATCCAAAAAGGTCGCATTGAATTGACCCTGGATGCATCGGAGCGCAACACCGGGCTGACCGTAAATGAGTACGAAACATTGCTGATGCAGCACGACCTGGTCGACGTACTGCACAACCCCATTCGATTCATGGCGCAGAAGGGACGGAATATGCTCCGCGACCCGAAAGCCATCAAAGAAAAGGCGAAGGATTACGCGAAGTATGATTTGGTGCATGTCGTCAATGAATTCATTGAGGCGATGGGATTGAGCGAATCACTGATCGAGCGAATCATCGACAAATTCCTGGCCGTCCCGGCAGCTCGGTTCCTGCGAATGAAGCGCTCTGTGAGTCTGGTCGTATCTGACGACGTGGAACCTGGAAATAGTCGCATCATCACGGGTGCGTATCAAACCCCCATACTGGTACAGTGGCAGAAAGCGGTCGAGGGCAAGCGGTCTCTGAACATCGCGTTTACGCGATTCGCCTAGTTCGATCAGAAAGCCGATTCAGGAAGTCGTCTCCGAAAGTCGTTATGAGAAGTCGTCCTAGATCAGCGACTTTGACTGAACTCCATCCACGTTGAGGCAGGCTCCGGATATCCAACTTGCTCGAGGGGAAGCCAGAAACGCAACCACATCGGCCACTTCCTTCACGGTTCCAAATCGGCCCATCGGAAGGTTTCCTTCTATAAAAACAGCCATTTCCTCTGGATCTTCCAGGCATCTCTTATCCCAACTTCCTCCAGGAAAACGAATGGAGCCTGGAGCAACCGTATTGACTCGAATGCCGTCGGAACCCAGTTCGAGAGCCATAATCTTCGCCATGCTTATCAGCGCCGATTTCGTGGCACTGTAGATTGAAAGCCCTGGTCCACCGGCTTCGCGTCCGAAGATGCTCGAAACAAAAACAATGGACCCCTGCCCTCTTTTTCGGATCTCCGGAATGACAGCGCGCGCGCAACGCACATGTGTATTCAGATTGAGGTCGAGCACTGTCGCCCAATCCTCGTTCGTTGTTTCTTCAAACGGTTTCCGTCGATTACCGCCAACGTTTCCGACGAAAATGTCAATGCCCCCATACGTGTCAACAGCTACGTCGGCGAGCGTACTTCCCGCAGAAGGGGTCGTCACATCCAAGGCAACCGGAGTCACGTCGGTACCCAGGGACCTGAACTCAACGGCCGCTTCTTCGAGCGTCTCCTCACCCCGCGCGCAGATCACAAGCTTGCATCCTTCATCGGCAAGGCTGTGAGCGATTCCCCTTCCGATGCCGCGACTGGCGCCGGTAACAATGGCTACTTTATTTTGAAGGTCGAGATTCATTTCTGCATTGGTGCTGGACCAGTGGATGTATCA
>BTQE01000210.1:0-3301 GCA_036985715.1 Rhodothermia bacterium | reverse complement strand
GAGGATTGCCTGCTTGACCTTCTCTTCCGGTAGCCTCATGCTTTTCACCTGTGGTTCCAGTAGCAATAGTCAGCGAGCCTCTAGAATCCGGGATTGTCCTCGTCCACTTCAAACTCGCCAAGGGGCATTTGAATCCCTCTTACTTCTGGACATGACTTTCCCTCCGTGGAGTAGTGGAATGAACGCTACCTGGTATCTTCCGCCTTAGTAGGAGATATACAAGGGGATCGCACTTCGCCCCTATCGAAACACGCATCCCACCAACAGCAACGTTGCTCCGCCGTCCCCTTTAGGCAATTCGGCATAGCTGTCATCCCAAAGCCTGGCCATAGTGATGTTTGGGTTGGATCCGGACATCCCATTTGGGGAGAAGCGGATTGCATTCAAGACGGTCTCGATAGACTTGGAATGCCTTCTTCGCAACTCGGACACCGGTCTCGAACACCTTGTCGAGAATCTTTACCATCGGAGAGATCCCTTTCCAAGTCATCGTCTTGGCCCATTCGATGGCCGTCTGTTGATCCACCAGCAAGGTTCCGTTCCAGTGCCCCTCAAGAATCCCCCACATCCGTTCGACCGGATTGTACTTGCTGTGATACGGCGGATAGTAAACGAGATGAATCTCAAGCCCAAAGCGATCAGCAAACTCGGCAATCCGCTTGATAAACTGGGTCCGATTGCTCGCCAACGCGGGGCCGTTGTCTAGATTGATCACCAGCTCACGAATGTTTTCGTGTGCCCTCTTCCGCTCATTCCACCAAAGCTCCAAGCAGTCGACAAGGAAGTCACTCGTTTCACGAGAGGTGCCAAACACGATTGTGGAGACACCACTTTGGACTTCTAAGATTCCAAACGGAACCAACTTTCCTCGAACGTCCATGTCCTTGTCTTGAGCCTTCACAGCCTCTTTTCCGCGTGAACTGCCACGGCGTGAAAGCTCGCCCAACTTCAGAACGGCTTTGGTATCAATAGAGATTCGCAGTGAATCGGATCGCGCATCCGAGGCGGCATTCACCTTGTGGACATTATCGAAGATAGCATCAGTTTCGGGGATTTTTTTTGGGGCTTCGCTTTCAGGACTCGGCGCATCTTGTAACCCAACCGGTTGAGCATGTTGCCGATGGTGCTCTCGTGGGGCAATACTTCGGATGAGTAGTTTTTGCGCTCGATCAGCTTTTCACGCACCGCTTTTGCGGTGAGTCTCGTGTACTTGAAGAGCCCCTGGAACTTGGGGTCCGTCTGAGAATCAGGCTCGACCAATTCGAGAATATCGCGAGCCAATTGGGGATTAGCGTCTTCGGTCCTTGGTTTGAAGGAACGGGGCGCATCGGGAATGACTTGGCCGGAATTCCGTTCCTTGATGCCTCTGGCAACGGTGTGCCGAGACCATCCAAACACGGTTTCTGTCAGCCGCGCATCACCGCCAAGATAATCCAGACTCACCCGAGCTTCAAACTCCCGACGCTTTGATCCGGTAAGCTCTTTTGCTGCGTGGCGTATTGTCTCAATGACTTTGGGCGATAGCTCTTCCACCGTTTCTCCTCCATGAGAAAGTCCTCGTCAGCCGCAAATCGGCCACAGACTGGAGAGAGTACGGGATTTACCGGAAACGCGGGATACCAGCTTCAGGAAATTGCCTCAAGCTGGGATTCCAACGAATTACGGTAACTAGTGTCTGCACGGAAATGCGTTCGGCTCTTTTTTCACAGTGTAAATAATCGAAAAAGCTCCTTGAAGATTGTTACCCGTTTCTTGTCTTGCGTTATAATAACGCGGGATAGAGACGAAACAGGACTTCATCTTCAAGGAGCGAATGGATGCGAACACTACTTTCCGACCAGGGCCGATTCGACAAGCCATCCATCTCGAACGTCCCCCTTAATTTTAATTGTCGCGACGAAATTGTGCCGGTCTTGGCAGGTTTACAACATCTCTACAGCCAAGCGGCACTTCGTGACAAGATTCTCGATCTTGTCGAACAAGATGTCAATGAGTCCTCTCGGAACGACCGCGGACGCGAAGGGCTTGGCTACTGGGAAATCGCCGTCTTGGCGGCCGTTCGACTTGGCTGCAACCTGGACTATGACAAACTGCAAGATCTTGCCGAGCAGCATCGGGCCTTGCGACAAATCATGGGAATTGGCGACTGGCAAGGCGATGACGACGACTTCCGAGCCCGCCGTATCCGTGACAACGTCTGTTTGTTGAAATCGCAGACCATCGAAGCGATCAGCCACTGCATTGTCGAGGAAGCCTACCGTCTTGAACCTGAAGCGGCAGAGAAACAACGGGCCGATTCGTTTGTCGTCGAAACCAATATCCACCACCCGACCGAGAGTTCGCTGATCGTTGATGGAACACGCAAGGTCATCGAATTGTGCGTGAAACTTTACGAAGCCTATGACATCAACGGCTGGCGGCAACACGAGCACCTGCTGAAGAAAGTGAAACAGACGGCGCGTCAAATTGCTCGTATTAGTTCTCGCAAAGGGGGCAACTACAGGGAGCGTTTGAAACAGCAATATCGCAAGCTGCTTCGGCTCGCAAACCTCATCCTTTCACGGGCTTCGGAGATGTGCGAAACGCTTCACAACGAGTACGAATTGGACACGCGGACACTAGGCTGCATCGCTGAAATAAAGGATTTTATCGAGAGAACCGAGCAAGTCTGTGGCACCGCCCGCCGCCGTGTTCTGGAAGGCGAAACCGTCCCCAACGGAGACAAGCTTTTCAGTATTTTCGAACCGCATACTCAGCTCTATCGTCGTGGCAAAGCAGGCCAGCCGAATCAATTTGGGCGGCTGGTGCTGATCTACGAAGACGCATCTGGATTCATTCCCCATCATTATGTCATGCCGCGCAAAGCCCAAGACCAAGATGTTGCTGTGGAGCAAACTCGCATACTACAGCAACGCCTCAAGGACCGCATCAAGGCGCTGTCGTTCGACCGAGGCTTTCATTCTCCGGAAAACCAAGAAGAGCTTGCCAAGATAGTGTCTGGCATTTGCCTGCCGAAACCTGGCAGTAAACAGTCCGCTGAACAAGCCGCGATGGAGTCCGTCCAGTTTCACACTTCCAAGCAACGTCATCCCGGCGTTGAGTCCGCAATTGGTGCATTGCAGTCGGGTAACGGTTTAGCCCGTTGCCGCGACAATCGCGAAGACGGCTTCGAACGTTACGTAGCCTTGGCGGTACTTGGCCGCAATATCCACACGTTGGGCAAGCTGTTGATCTCTCGCATCAACGAAAAGGCGGCGGCTGCGATCAGCCACCGTGCTGCGGCTTGACAAAGCTGCTTCTG
>BTQE01000209.1:0-3432 GCA_036985715.1 Rhodothermia bacterium | reverse complement strand
CCTGACGATTCCTGCTACCTATCAAGTGCAGAATGTTACCGGCCTGCTTTTCGCGACACCGATCATTGTCTTTGCAGGTTATGCACTTGTCGTGCTGCTGAGTGGACAGGTGCTGCTGAATCCGAAAGCAACGGTTATGCCTGATGGCGAGGCGCCTCCGAATCGGTACCGCAATTTAAACCGGGTCATCGCGATATTGCTCGCGGCGAGCATCGTCGCAGCAATTCCTCCACTCTTGTATTTTTGGGTCGCCGATCGATTTATGCTCGATGTCATTCCCTTGCTCACTCTAGTCGCCGTGGCTGGGGCGTGGCATCTATATCGATCTACTTATGACCAGCCAGCCCGCAGGGGTTTCATCAAGGGCTTAATCCTCGCCTTTGCGATCGCCTCAGCACTCATTGGGTTTCTTCTTGCGTTTACCGGGGCCGGTTCGCGAATGGACGATATCAATCCAGATTTGTATGAAACGATTGTGGAGTTCTTTTCTAATTAGAAGCGCGGCCGTAAACGATGATCTTCAGCATTGTTGCTGACTGGTCCGGAAGCGTTTTGGGTGCTGGATCGAATAAGCTGGACTGGATGACAGTGATCGCGAGAAGCGGACTGATGACCCGCAGCATTTAATGTCTAAACGCCTTGTTCAAACGAGTTGGTCTCGAAACCCAACCATCTGGATCATTGCCGTAGTGACGGCCACCCTGGTGGTCGGAATCATGCTGGCCGATGATTACGGTCCCTCTGTGGACGAGCCACATAACGCAAATCTCGGAAGCCAAGCGGTCGTGGCGTACCTCACCTTTGCCGCTCCGTCGGACAGGTTTGAAGTTTTCCCTTACCACGGACCGTTCTATGCGTCCGTGCGAGAGGTCGTGACGGAGGTGGTGGAGGCCATCGTCCCAGCCTGGGTAACCTATGATGTCGGCCACTTTGTCTACTTCTTATCACTACCGATCGCACTCGCCTCACTTTATTACATCGCGCATCGATGGACGTCTCCAATCGCGGCATTAGTTGCGACACTGCTCTTCGGAACGCAGCCCCTGATATTCGGACACGCATTCATCAATCCAAAAGACACTCCGTTCCTGGCCTTCTTCCTCGCGAGCATCGCTTTGGGCTTGTTCATGGTCGACAAAATCGACCCGCAAGGTCCGTGGGTTGGGACCAGCCGCGATCGATCTCGCGGTGCATGGTCTGAGCTGAGAACTGCTACCGCGTCTCACTTTAGAAAAATCAGCCGGCGTAGAAAAGGTCTCATGGTCCTGCTAGTTTTGCTTGCGGTCATGCTATCTTTTGAGCTGCTGTCATTGCAGCGCTGGATCCGGCCTGGTTTGCTCGAGCTGATCCGTCTGGCGCATGCCCAGCAGGCATGGGCGCCGATCAACAAATTATTCCTCTCAATTGCTGAAAAAGGATCGGAAATCCCCGTCGAGCTGTACCTGAATAAGGTGGAGGCTTACTATGCTTCGGTCGAACGATCAGCTGCGATTATCAGCTTCGCGCCGGCGTTGCTCATGGGCGTTCTGTTGGTCGCACCTGTACTCGGAAAAATCCGGCCAGTATGGTTGCTTCAGTCAACTATAGCCGCAGGTGTGACTCTTGGCCTTGCGGCTTCAATTCGCCCCGTCGGGCCGCTCGCGGGATTTCTTATTAGCCTAGCCGCTGCTGCAAAAGCAAAGAGAGGGTCGATTGTTCCCCTAGTGTTTTACTGGGCGACTACTGGATTTGTGGCCTATGCCACCTGGCCATACTTATGGGGTGCTCCTCTCCGGCGGTATTGGGAGACCATCACGGGGATGAGCGAGGTCGGGATCGCCGCTCCCATCCTGTTCCGTGGGGCTGTCCATTGGAGCGCTGAGCTACCGCGATACTACATTCCGTATATCTTAGGAGCCCAGCTCACGATCCCCGCGCTTCTCTTGGGGATAGCAGGTCTTATTCTAGCGGTTCACCAGATTCTCCGCAGATCGAAAGACTGGCAAGAGAAATTCCTCGTGATTCTCTGGGTGCTAATCCCGCTAATCATCGCAATGGCAAGTGTTACATACTTCTATGACAATGCGCGACATTATCTCTTCATCCTCCCGCCGTTGTTCCTCCTCGCAGCATTGGTGATCGACAAACTATTGCGTCATCTCAAATCCAAAGCAATTGCCGCGCTCGCAATCGCAATTATCCTCCTGCCGGGAGTGATCAGTATTGTTCGACTACATCCCTACGAGTACGTGTATTACAACGAGCTAGTTGGAGGCGTCAACAGGGCCTACCGGAACTACGAGCTCGACTATTGGGTGACATCGTACAGGGAAGCCATCGAACTTGTTAATGAGATTGCTCCACCTGATGCAAAGGTCTATATCGAGGGATGGGGGTATCTCGCCTGGCACGTAGCGAGAGAAGACCTGGTTCTAGTCACAGATCCGGCGAACGCGCTCGATTCGAGTAAGGTCGACTATTTGATTGTGACCACCCGCGCTAATGTCGATATTCCGTACCAGAGTGGAACGGAACAAGTTGGAGCGGTGACTGTAGACGAGGCAATCCTCTCCTACGTGCTGAAGGTTTTGGACTGAACCTCGGGAGCTCGATCTCTCAGGGTGACAGGGAGACCGTCTTCCCGAATGGTTCGAAATGAGAGCGAAGTAACTTCCGCCAGGATTCTGTTATAACCGCACAATGTTGGAAGTTCTGCACCCCCATCTTTTGACGACCCAGAGATCATCGCGGTCATGGTGGCGTGCACTGGATGCATTGGACTTTGCAGGGAGTTTTCTGCATCGTCTCTACAGTCGGATGGCTGTCAAATCGTAGCGATAAGATATTTTCATTGGGTTCGGAGCGGTTCCTGCATTCACGAGAAGGCGAGCCCCACAGGGCTTATCACGAATACCTGTTCAAGCTACGCAATGTTCGAGAGCGGCTGCACACCGAGCCGGCCAAGCGCCTGGCGGATGGCCGGGAAGAGGTGCTCAAGCTGTTTTTTGAGCAACTAGCGGCTGAGGCAAGCGGCCGGGCTTGACGGCGGTTTTTAATGTGACGAGGGAGGTATACCCATGATGATGCCGGAGGCTGAGGCGGTGGCAAGGTTAGTTGACAGGGCCAAGGCGCGGCTGGATGAATTGCTTTTAGAATATGCGGAGCTCCACGACCTCGCATACCAATCTGACACTGCGAGTATCGGAGAACAGGAGTTTGCGAAGTCTTCGATGATTCCACTCTGGAACGAAATCTATCGAATGACTTCCGCCAACAGGACCGACCACTCAGCGTAAGACCCACCTCGCAGTCACGCCTCTAATTCTGATTCTTACAGCAATCCAGTTTGCGTTGATCACCGGGCGGGGCCTGACCGGAGCGTCGTTTGGCGTCGTCGTGACCTCCATTCTGTTTGCGATCGTTGGGTTGCACGAGCCAGAACACAGCATTGCG
>BTQE01000208.1:0-3488 GCA_036985715.1 Rhodothermia bacterium | reverse complement strand
AGATGGCCTCGCTCGCCATCGAGCGCGATTCGTTTCATGGCGAGTGGAACTACCGGTTGAAGCCTCGGCCACGTGAAGAATAATCAATCAATATTGTTCAGGTTATTAATGCATGACTCCTTAGCGATACATCGACCTCGATGACGGGGCATTCTCGGCTAAAGTTATCGACTATCGTAAGACAGCGGAATCGCCGCCCGTTCGAGAGCTCATCGTGAACAAAGTCCATTGACCAGAACTCGTTCACTGCCGTAGGAGCCGCTCTCGCGACGCGCAGCACAGCTGCTCTTGTCTTTGTGCGTAAACTGAGGCCCTCTTCCAGATAAATCTTCTGTACCGTCTTGTGGTTTACCTTCCAACCTTCGCGCTTGAGCATGATGTGGAGGCGTCGGTATCCGTAGCGTAGATGTCTTTTGGCCAGGTCCCTGAAACGTATCCTCAAGAGCGTCCAGTCTTTCGAACACGGCTTTTTGTACCACGTTGAACGAGCAAGTGCGGCCAGCTCACACGCCCGTTGGGTGCTGATCTCAAACCCAATCATAAAAAAGTCAACGAGTTCACGATTCTGTGCTGGCTTTAGAGCTTTTTTTCAATCACCTCTTTGAGCATGTGCTTGTCGAGCGTTAGATCTGCGACGAGCACCTTGAGCCGTTTGTTTTCCTTCTCGAGTTGTTTGAGACGGCGAAGCTCTGCGATCCCTATCCCTTCATACTTGCGGCGCCAGCGGTAGAACGTGTTCTGACTGACACCGAGCTCGCGGCAAATCTCTGCAGCCGTCTTTCCGGATTCAGACTGGCGCAATGCGTAGGCTATCTGCTCTTCGGTAAATCGTCTTCTCTTCATGGGTCCCTCCAAGGGATTTGAGAGACCTCAATTGTAACGAAATCCTAACTTATCGGGTGTCCACTTTCAGGGGGTCAGATCAACGGTAAAGGGTCTTCATCTTTCGACGCCTTGCCGGATTATGGAAACGTGATTAACGAGAGCATTGATCCTGAACATGGAAGGAGAGGGGCTGAATTGGCGAAAGAACTTCGAGGTCTGGCGTTCGATCTGGATCAAGACCGTTTTGATCTCGTGTACACGGCGTGTCTACATCACAAGCTTGAAGTGACCCATCCAGATGTGACCATTCAAACATGCTGGGATTCCGATCGATTAGATCTCGGCCGCGTAAATATCGTTGTCGATCCGCGGTTCCTCTCGACGGATGTGGCTCGCGAGATGGATACGATCTACTGGGCCGATGAACGAGCGACGATAGATTATGAGCCACCGATTGTGTCGGCGTGGAGGAAAGCGGGGTGAGGGATAACTAGCGCATTACGTCACGTGCACTTATAGGATTGTATGCGTGACACCGCCGACACTTGAAAGATTCGTGGGTATTGGATGGGGTAGAAGGCTAAAGATGTGACGACAACGCTCTGTATTCCAAATCGTTTCACATTATCGATTATTCAAGTGACAGATCGTATGTTCATCCACCCACTCGCCAGAGAGTGTGACAATAGCAGAACTGTCGCAATCCTGATTAGACTATCGCCTAACCAGGTGGCAGATGATTCATCGGACACGTACTTTTTTGCATCGAATCCAGCGTTACTGGCGCCGACGGGAAATGGCCGTGCCTTTCTCTGTCAAGGTAACACCATTTATCTTCGTCTCCGGTCTATTGGTATCTGGGTGCTACGAAAGCCTAGATAGTTCTCATCCGGAAATTGCCTCCACAGGGGCGTAGAGCCAGTTTATCCGGCCGTAAGACCCTTCTGAGGACTTCGGTTCGAACAGAAAATACGCCGGGGAAGGGTAGAATATTCGCAGAAGGCCTTCGCGCGTAGCGCCCGAACACACGTCGGCCTGGATTCTGGAAGGGTCGAGTGAAAGAGGCCTCTCTCGGCCAGCTACATCAGGTGACGAGCGAGTATGAGCAGGTTGGCCGCCACGATCGAGGCGCCCACGTAGCTGGAAAAAGACGGTAGGCTTCGCCACGTGCAGCGCCCCAGTCCGAAGACACGCTTGAGAAAAGATATGATGCCCTCGATACCGGCCCGGAAGTCGCGCAGCTTTCGGTAGACTCTCCTGCTCGTGGCCATCTCCTCGACCGCGAGTCCACGCTTTTTGGCAAAGGCCACGTCGACCACGCCCGGCTTCTCCTTGGCCAGACGCAGGTTCTCCTTGCTCGCAAAGCCGCCATCAACGGATACCTGTCGGGGGTAGCTCCCGTAGATCGCCTGCAGGCGATCGAGCATCCGCGTCAAGAGTGTCGAGTCGGCCGGGTTACCGCGCTCGACTACCCAGTCGAGAATCATTCCGCTCCGCCCGCCCGAGAGCGTCACCTTGTGCCCGTAATAGGTGTCCCTACGGTCCTTGCGGATGATGTCCGTGTGAGGCTCGAAGATCGAGACAATCTTGTCCGCCGCCGGAACCGATTCGCCGCGAAGGACGCGGCGCTCGGTCTGCGAGACCACGCGCCAGGCAAGTTCGATATAGCGTTCCAGCTCTTCGGCCAAGCCGTGCGCCTCGCGTCCTTTTTCTGCCCTCAGATGCTTTACGGCCTGTTCTGCGTAGCGGATCGTCTCTTTGGTGACCTTCAATAAATCCTTGTAGGGCGCAATCATCCGCCCCCGGTTCGGAGCATTCATTACCTCGATGTGGCGCCGCTTTGCCCGCTTGATACGGCTCGCGTACGCTACGCCGAACGACTTGCGGGCGCACTTCAACAGACGGCCGAGCACCCGCACACAGTCGAACAACAGTTTGTTGTCGGTCGGCGCGTGGATGTTGCTCTCGGTAACGGTGGGATCAATCCGGACCCGCTCGCCGCCTTCAATGCCCTGATCCTTTGCATACCCCAGAAGGATCCGGTTGATCTCTTCCCACGTCGCAGCCGTGATCCGCTTGATGCTATGAGCGAGCGCCGATTTCCTCGGGGCTTCCTCGGCAGAGGCGAAGCCGCAAAAACGCCGGTACGAATCAGAGTCGGCCACGTGGAAGGCAAGATCAGAATAACTGTAGCCGGTCATCTGCTTGATGATGGCCGCGCGCAGAACCTGATCGGCTGACAAACCAGGGCGTCCCGTCTTTGCGAAAGGCCCCTGCAGATCCTTCCATACCGCTTCTGCAGCCGATGGATTGGCCAGGAGTATGCGATCGATCGCTGCGAGTTCACGGGCCTGCTTATGGCGAAGTTGCCTGCTGCGGAACAGATCGGGTTCGGGGACAATTCGGCGCATTTGTGTACCTTTTTACTTGCCGGAGTGAGTACAAAACCACACCGGAAAATACGAATAATCAAGCACAAATACGAGCCTAAAATGCCCATATCATCATGGGATGCAACGATTTGTAACTTTATGGATGGGAACTACCTAGTGTTACGTCAAGTTGATATTGTTGGATAAAGTCGTTTCAATTTGATTCGCGCGTCTTCGGTCGTAAATCTCCAATCCACTTTGGCACTGGTTGCGTTGCGACGCGCCTCCCAG
>BTQE01000207.1:0-3533 GCA_036985715.1 Rhodothermia bacterium | reverse complement strand
CCGTTATCCGGCCTACAAGAGCGCACTACGATTTCAACGCTCTCCCTGCTGTTAATATGCGTCCCACATGCTCTATCATTAGCTTGTAGTATTACCATTTAGAGAAGATGCCCATGCGCCAACGTGTCACCGCAAAGCAAGAAAATTCGAAGATGTGTCTGGTTTGTGGGCTGAAGAATCCCTTCGGTCTGAAAGCTTCGTTCTATGAGCTGGAGAATGAGGAACTGCTGGCCATCTTTCGACCCTCTGAAGAACACCAGAGCTATCCCGGACGCCTCCACGGCGGGATTGTGACGGCGGTCCTGGATGAGACGATCGGTCGAGCCATTCTTATGAAGGATCGGGATCTTTGGGGTGTGACGATCGATTTCAGCACCCGCTACCGGCAGCCGGTTCCCCTTAATGAAGAAATTCGTGTGATCGGCCGCATTGATCATATCGCGAACCGGTATTACGAAGGCTCCGGCGAGATCCTCCAGAAGGACGGAAGTGTCGCGGTGGAAGGAAAGGGGAAATTCCTCAAACTACCTCTGGAAGACATCGCCGATTTCGATGCCGAAGAACAGGAATGGAGAGTTACGACTTCACCAAATGATCCTGAATACGTTTCTTTTTAGGTTGCCGGTGATATTGTATCCGGGCGTCATCAGAATCCCATTATTGTTGAGAGCGATGTAAGATAAGAGCCGAAAATAAAATGCATGACAGGCCTGATAACCATTCGCTGTAGCGGACCAGCGATGTGGCGGAAATTGGTAACGCAGTTGTATGATTCAGGTGGAGACCCGGTCGCACAGCTCAAGACCGTCAGGTCGCTCAGCGAATCTGGGCTGGCATACATACCAGGCAGAGGAGGCCATGATGTACGCACGCAATGCGCTGCCAGGCTACGTGGTGATCGCGTTGGCGATCACAGCCTGCCAGCCACCCGTTCAGGAAGTTGGACGATTGTCCGAGGAAGATGTGGCCGCGATCCGGACCGTCTTCGCGGTACACAGACAGAACGCTCTGGGAAGTGACTGGGCTGCGGACGCTGCCCTTTATGCTGAAGATGCGGTGGAGTTGCCGCCGAACGGGGCGCCTATCCGAGGTCGCGTGGCCATTCAGGCAGCACGGGCGCAATTGGATCGGGTTTCGGACTTCACAATGAACATCGCTGAGATCGATGGTAGCGGGGACTTTGCCTATGCTTGGAACAGCTATTCGTTGACTACTGTTCTGGCAGGCGCGGCTGACGCGATCACAGACACGGGGAAGGCCCTCGTGATACTGCGGAAACAGCCGGACGGGTCCTGGCTGATGCACCGAGTGATCTGGAATGCGGACCCGCCGCCTCCCGATGAGGGCGGAGATTGACACGTAATCGGAGCTCAGGAAGTCGGGCAGTCGTCAAGGGGTGAAGGTCGCGTGCGTGGGGTGCCCGAGGGTAACCCAGAGTTTTACGTATGTGTCCGGACTGAACCCTGGTGCGGCTCAACACGCGGTTCGAAGCGCGAACAAGACGGGGAAAACAGTGGACGGTGTGATGGAACGTCGCCATCTAATATGCTCTAGCGACTCATGAGCAATATAGATTTCGGAAGACACAGCGAGGACTATGCGGCATATCGACCAGGATTTCCAGCGTCCTTCTATCAGCGAATCGACGCAATTACTCGAATTGGAAAGTCTCGGTCGCTCGATCTTGCCACTGGCCCCGGGACGATGGCACTGGAACTTGGCGCGCGTGATAGCTCTGTCGTGGGCATCGATATATCTGCGGAACTCATAGCGACCGCAAAACGCGTTTCGAAAGAGCGGAACCTGGAGGACAAAGTACACTTTTTTGTTACCGGCGCGGAGAATACCGGCCTGGATGCGAACTCATTTGACCTGGTGACTGCCGGTCAGTGTTGGCATTGGTTCGATAGTGGCGCGGCGATTGTGGAAGTCCAGCGTCTTCTTCGTCCGGGTGGCGTACTTGCGATTGCATACTATTCTTACCTGGCAGATCATGCTGCTGTGGCACGGGAGACTGAGGAATTGATTCTGGAGTTTAATCCGTCATGGACCATGGCTGGATCGACTGGAATTTTTCCTGAGCTAATTGAAGACGTAATCCGCGGCGGATTTAGACTCGTCGAGGCTTTTTGTTACGACCATGATGAGGAGTTTTCGCATGCTCGTTGGCGTGGTAGAATGCGGACCTGCAACGGGGTGGGCTCTGGCGGCCTCTCTCCATCCGAGGTGCTGCGCTTCGACGATGCTGTGAGTCGTCTCCTGAGTAGAAAATACCCCGATCCCATGGTCGTAGAGCATCGCGTGTGGTGTGTAGTTGCCAGGAAGCCATCGTAGATTCATGTGCGAACCTTACTTGTGACATGAGTTTGGCGGTCTGCGGTTCCAAACACGTTTATGGCCACCAATATCAAGCCGTTGTGGCTGTTACACTTGTACCGACTCAGGATCCGTTCGCGTGTTGAAAATTTGGTGGTGGGCGGTCCGTAGAATACTTGTTTTGCTGCCCGGAGCAAATGTCAGTCGTCGTTCGTTTATTGATAGTATGGAATCAACAGTGCACACTAAAGCGGAAATCTTGAAACGTCTGCAGCGCCTCGCCCCGGAGCTGCGCCGCCTGGGTGTTGAAAAGATTGGGTTATTCGGATCGTTTGTTCGAGATGAGTCTCACGAACTAAGTGATGTCGATATTCTAGTCGAGTTTGAGCCAGGACACAAGAGCTTCGACAGCTTCATGCACCTCAGCTTTCGTTTAGAGGATTTATTTCAACGCCACGTTGAAGTAGTCACGAAAGAGTCGCTTAGCCCTCACATCGGTCCGCAGATTCTTAAGGAAACCGAGTATGTCTCCCTCCCCGTCTAGTTACCTGCGCCATATTCTCGATGAGATAAGGTATCTGCTCGAGAGTGAAAAAGAACTAACGAAAGAGGCGTTTCTTTCGGACAAAACGAAGAAACGTGCCTTCGTTAGAAGTCTGTAGATCATCGGTGAAGCTACAAAAAATCTTCCCGAGGATATCCGCTCAGCCAACCCTGATATTGAGTGGAGAGCAATCGCCGGAATGCGTGATCGTTTGATCCACGGCTATTTCGGCGTCGACTACGAGACGGTCTGGGATGTGATCGTGAGCAAACTTCCTGCACTACGCGATGAGGTCGAGAGACTTCTATCAGGTGGGAACAACTGACTTCTTAGTTTCATTGAGCGGAGCAGCATAACACACTTATTGCCACCAATGTCAAGCGACGCGAAATCCCCTCGTGGGCGAACGCTCATCGCAAATCCCCCAGCCGTTAGGCTTCAAACTGGCCACTGTAGAAAAAGTCTGGAAGCTCGCTGAACATGTATAACAAAATCCATTCAAAGGCAGCCGAAATATGGCAAACCCTGACAAATCCGAATTAAAAGAACGCGAACGTAATAACTGGACATCGGCTGCCGACGGCTGGCGTCGGCGTGATGAGCTGTTGCGAAAGGGCGCAGCACCTGTCACCGAACGCATGCTTGAACTGTCCGGAATATCCTCCGGCTCCTG
>BTQE01000206.1:0-3594 GCA_036985715.1 Rhodothermia bacterium | reverse complement strand
CCTACCCGACGCTCGTCCGATCGGGAAGGGCATTCCGTGGGGTCAAAGTGAGCTGTCAGAGAACGGCGGGGTGAATCGACAGCTCGACAACGCCACCCACGAGGGCGGGGCCCGCAATGGTGTCTTGACCGCAATCGAGGACTTCTTGGAAGAATCCCCGATCGATTTCGACTTCGTTCGCATCCCCGCCTACTCCGGTCTGGGTATCCTCTCGACCAGGGCGAGTAAAGCGGCGTGCCCACCTCTAGGTGAGGTTCTGGATGAGCTTACCAGTACCGAGGGCTTGATGAAGATCATCGCGTTGCTGGAAGAGATTCGTGCGAAAGCACATATTCGCCAACAGGCAATGGGGTACAAGCTCGACGAGTTCCGCCGCCGCGCCGGTGCGATGGAGGCCGACCCCGCTTGCGCCGGTGTGGACGCACGTACTGTTGAGGCGGCGCCAGTATTGTCCATCGTCGTGGTGGTTTACGACATGCGCCGCGAGGCTGAACGAACCCTCTATTCACTCTCCCGCGACTACCAACGGAACATCGATGACCTCGACTACGAGGTCATCGTGGTCGACAATGGATCGAACGAGCCGCTAGGGGAGGAATTCGTCCGGTCCCACGGAAAAAGGTTCTCTTATATCTATCTCAAAAACGCCCCGAGATCGCCGGCCCGCGCTATCAATCTCGGTGCAAGCAAGGCTCGCGGACGAATTTTGGCTATCATGATCGACGGCGCACACGTGCCAACTCCCGGGGTTCTCCACCAGGCGATGTTGGCATTCGAGACATACGACAACCCGGTAGTGGCACCACGGCATTGGTTCGTCGGACCCGGTCAGCAGGGGGAAACCATCGGAGAGGGATACGATTCGCGAGCTGAGGATGCGCTCTTCACCGAGATTGACTGGCCGAAGGACGGCTACAGACTTTTCGAGATCGGTGTGTTCATCGGTCCCGGGAACCACTGGCTGTCCGGCTTTTTCGAGAGCAATTGTCTCTTCATGCGCCGGGAAGTGTTCGATGCGATTGGTGGCGCGAACGAGCGCTTCGATTATCCAGGAGGCGGATTCCTCAATCTGGATTTGCTGCGAGAAGCGAGCGAGCAGGACCGCGTGGTACTCGTCACGATCCTGGGCGAGGCAACCTTTCACCAGATACATGGCGGAATAACGACCAATATCCCACCGGAGCTACGCGAAGAGCGAGTCGCCGGGTACCGCAAACAATATCGGGAGATCAGAGGCCGAGACTACCGGGCCCCCCAGTGTTCCGTGCACTATGTGGGACATCGTCCGATCCTCGCACGCCATCAACTCGCCTTCAAGAAGCATTAGCATCTCACCAATCCGAGGCCGACATAGAGCACCACCGAGGAGACCACTACGCCTACACCTTCACTTTCAGTGGCTTGTCCTCCCGCTCAAGGCGCTCGCATGGGGTCAGAGCCCTCGAAATCACGATGCTGGTTGACCTCACTAGGGGGTGAGCTTAACCAATCATCGCAAAATTGCTTCAAAATCCCTTGTATGCCAGCGCCTACGCGCGTTGGAGCCAGTGATTTATGCAACTGGAAGGCAAAATACCATAAAATATTCAAACTGCGTGGGCGAGTAATATGGAGGTCGAATCGTCGATGTCAAGTTCCGGGGATAGAACTGAGCGCTACTTTTTTGTCCACATAATGAAGGTGGGCGGCTGGTCCTTCAACATCATGATGAGACGATCGTTTGCCATCGAGGAGTGCTACCCAAACAAAAAGGATGATTCGAACAGATTTCGCGCCAAACTAAATGTCGACTACTTCCGAAATCTTTCTCCAGAACGGCTTGCTAGAATCCGGTACTATGGACCACATTTCCCGTTTATAGCGTCTGAATTGATAAAGCCAGCACCCTTTCGATTAGCTCTCTTCCGAGATCCCGTCGAACGCGTTCTCTCACAAATAAAACAGAACCGACGAGGTTACCCACCGTCATCGAGCCTCGCCGATGTTTACCATAGCTGGCCGAAAGACGACGGGCGACTCTCCAACCACCAGACGCAGGTAATGGGCGCCAAAAGCCTGCGCGAGTTTTCTCACGTTTACCGTCGGCTCGATGTTGGACAGACCCATCTTGATCGGGCGAAAGAAAACGTGGACAAACTTGATTTTCTCGGTTTGACGGAGCGATTTGATGAATCTGTTCGAATTCTCGAGGATAGTTTTGGATTGAATCTTGGTGAAACGGTGTTCCACAACGTCGGTGATTCGTCCGACGTGGACGAAAATCTCAGAAACTCGATCTACGAGCACAACCAACTCGATATAGAATTGTATGAATACGTGAAAATGAGTTTCGAGAATCGTAAAAGACAGATAACGGAAAATGGTAAGCACATGAATGAACCCACGGCTGCAGGCGCGGATCCGCCCATACCTTATGCGGGGCCGCCCGGGTAACCCTATGGTGGGCGCTTTTTGGAGACCGGCAGAAGTGACGTCACGTGAGTGTGGATGCGGAAGATTTGCTGAAGTTGGAGGAGGACGTGGGTAAGGCGAAGGAGCGATTTCGCTTGGCGAACGGTCCAGCGGAGATGCCGGTCGCTGACAGCGTTCGGTTTAGATATACGTCAGATAGACGTGTGTCGAGTGAACATGCAGCGCTTCCAGCAGCGACGACTCGTCCGATTGAGAATAGGTGATACACAAGCACTCAAATGACGAAAACAGACACACCTGGATCACGCGCGCCTGACCTGCAGTCGTTCTCCGACCCGGTAGAAGCTGCCGCTCGAATGCCTAGTCTTGCGGAGGACGAACGTCGTGCCGACATCGGTCATACGTTACGCGGAACGGTCGTATGTGTTCTCGGTATGCATCGCAGCGGAACGAGCTACCTAATCGGGTCGTTGCAAAAGTCCGGGCTTTTTCTGGGCACCCATTTCGATTGGAACCCATATAATCAACGCGGCAACCGGGAAAACCCCGAGGTATTTACCCTTCACGAAGATCTGCTGGCGTCAAACGGCGGCTCCTGGGAAAACCCTCCTGAAGTCGTGACATGGGCGAGCTATCACTTCGATCGAGCCCGGGCACTGCTTTCGAAGTATGCCGGCGACGGACCTTGGGGCTTCAAGGACCCGCGAACCTTATTGATCTTGAGCGGATGGAAGCGCGTGACGAATGACATTCGCTTCGTCGGTATCTTCAGAAGCCCGATCGCCGTCGCGCACTCACTGCACCTCCGCAACGGCACGCCTTTGGAAAGGGCGATGAGACTTTGGAATCACTACAACCGATTGCTATTAGACGAGTACGAACGGCAGCCTTTTCCAGTGATCTGTTTCGACTGGCACGAGGATGTGTTGCACGAGAAAATCAACACGATCGTGACGGCTCTCGGCCTGCGAGCGATCGATCGAAACAATCGCTTCTTCGCATCGGATCTGCGACACTACCACGATTCAGCAGAGAACCATTTGCCAGAGGAGAGCATCGCGATCTACCGGAGGCTGCAGAGTATTTCGCTCCGATAGAACGGCGGTCGATGCTTTCCCGCACAGCGAAGCTTGATGCTCAAGCGATGGAAAGCCTCTGCTGGGTCAGTTACTGGCTCCGTAG
>BTQE01000205.1:0-3594 GCA_036985715.1 Rhodothermia bacterium | reverse complement strand
CCGACTCTGCTCTCGTGTCCTGGCTCCGATCATTCGTTTCGACTGCCACAGCGATCGGTATTTATACAAAACGGCTTCTTCGATCGCCTGGAGTGACTTTCTGACGACGGATCAAACCTTCGCCATTTCGGCGACTGTTTCTCATAGTCGGATTCGACATTCCAAATTTGCTGCACTTCGTTTGAAAGATGCGATCGTGGATTTCTTTCGTGAACAGTTCGGAGATCGGCCCGGGGTCGATCGGCACACCCCGGACGTTCTCTTCCACCTTCACATTGAAAGCAACAATGCTTTCATCCACCTGGATGTGGGTGGCGGTTCACTTCACCGTCGCGGTTACCGAACCGATACGATTGAAGCGCCCATGCAGGAGACCGTAGCTGCAGCTATTATTCGGTATTCAGAGTGGGATGGAGGAGCGTCCCTGCATGATCCCATGTGTGGCTCCGGTACGCTTCTGGCTGAGGCCCTGATGTCGGTCCGTCGAATCCCTGCTGCTTATCTGTTTAGCTCGTTTGGTTTTCAGCAGATGCCGGACTACGACTCTACCGTTTGGGAGAAGATCAAAAAGGAGTCTGATGGACAGATTCGTCCCATTCCAGGCTCGATTGAGCTGGTTGGATCCGATATCGATTCGAATGCGATCGCCGCATCGAAGAAGAATCTACTGCGGCTTCCCGGTGGCGATGCGGTCCGCGTATTTCAAAAGGATATTTTTCGACTGGAGGGAATCCCCAATCAGGTGATCGTCGCGAATCCGCCTTATGGCCTGCGAATTGGAAATCCGAATGATATTGCAACGTTCTATAGGCGATTCGGTGACTTCCTTAAACAGAAATGCAAGGGATCGACGTGTTTTCTGTATGCCGGGAAGAGAGAGCTCCTGAAGAGCGTGGGATTGAAAACGACCTGGAAGAAACCGCTGGTTAGCGGAGCGCTCGAGGGTCGTCTTGCCAGGTACGATCTGTATTAGGCGGCGCTGACATCGATTGAGGCAAGCAACTCGTCCGGAGTTCGCCACGTAGACCGCGTCGATCCTTTCAGCTCAGTACGAATCCCGCACAACGCCACTCTACCCCAATGACGAATCGAATCCTGTCGTTCGTTCTTTTCTCCGTTTTTGCCCTACAAATCTTTACCCTCCCAACCTTCGCGCAGGATGCCCAGAATGCACCGTATCTCCCCCAAGCCGATCCCGAACCATTCACCCGGGGCATCAACAGCATTCAGCTCGTAAATAACGGAAGTCGTTGGTGGGTGGTGAATATCTTCTGGCAGGGAGAATCCCCCAATGCGTCGGTTCCGGAAAAGTACCTGCCGCAGGGCTGACGTCGATCACGTGGTGGCAAAATCCAGGGCCTCGACGATCACGTCGGTGGCCTCTTCCAGGACCGGAAAAGGAATATTTAGTGGGGGTGCGATCCGCACCAGCGAATCAGAATGAAGCGTCCAGCACAGTAACACGCCGCCATCCAGACAACGGGAAACGACGCGCTCAGTAAAGGCTGCATCCTGCAGATCCATTCCCAGCAGGCACCCCATCCCTCGGATTTCAGCGATGGCGGGATGGACGAGTCGTTTTCGAAGTCTCTCTTCGATCTGAAGAGCTCGCTCGGCGAGGCCCTCCTCCTGGATGACGTTCAGCGCTGCGTCAGCAGCGGCGCAGGAAACGGGATGACCGCCAAATGTCGTCACGTGACTGAAGGGCGGGTCCCGGCGAAAGGCGTCCATGACTTCAGAGCGACTCACAAATGCGCCGAGAGGCATCCCTCCTCCCATCGCTTTCGCCAGCGTGAGAATGTCGGGGATGACGTCGAAATGCTGAAAAGCAAAGAGAGACCCGGTTCGACCAAAACCCGTTTGTATCTCATCGAAAATGAGAAGAGCCCCGGATTGATCGCACTGTTTTCTGAGCGCCTTCAGCCATTCTCGATCCGGTACCCGAATGCCCCCCTCTCCCTGGATCGGTTCGGTGATTACACATGCCGTCTGATCATCGATTGCGGCTAGAGCTTCAGGGTTATTGAAGGGCAGAAACTCAACGTTCGGGAGCAGCGGCTCGAAGGGCTGACGATAGACGGAGCGACCCGTAACCGAGAGCGAGCCGTGCGTATCTCCGTGATAGGAATTTTCAAATGCGATGAGCTTCGAACGACCGGTAAACTTTTTTGCGAGTTTGAGCGCCCCTTCGTTTGCCTCGGTGCCCGTCATCGTAAAGTAGATGACCTCTAGTTCCTCGGGAAGAGTGGCGGCGAGCCGCGCAGCAAGTCGAACCTGAGGATCCTGAACAAACTCGCCGTAGACCATCACGTGCAGGTATCTCTGGATCTGGGTCTCGATGGCCTCGATCACCCTGGGGTGACGATGACCTATCGAGGAAACGGCAATCCCGCTGATGAGATCGATGATCCTGCGCCCATCGTCCAGATAGAGGAAAGGGCCGTCGGCGCGTTCAACGGTTAGTCCAATGGGGTGGTCGCTGGTCCATGCGATATGCCGAGACAACGACTCATTCATGGTTCTAAAGGTCGATCTGCTCTGAATGGCGAGACGGTTTCGAAGAAGACTGCAATTTTACGAACGTCCAAAGATCCGTTTGTTCTCACACTACTGCAAAGATCGACACCGTATGGATTTACCGATCGGATGGCTTCACGGATGTTTGTTTCGTTAAGGCCGCCCGCAAGAAACACAGGTACGGATACCGCTTGACAGATCTGTTCACTGATGCTCCAATCATGAATCCGCCCCGTTCCACCCAATTCTCGACGCGAGGCATAGGGCTTACCAGAATCGAGCAGCAAAGCATCCACATCAGATTCAATATCAAGCGCCATCTGGATCTGCGCAGCCGATTCGATATGAATCACCTGGACGAGTCGGGTGTTCGGACAGCGATCCCGCAATTCTTGAAGCGATTCGATACCGAGCCAGTCTACGAGCTGGATCGTATTCGCCCCAGATTGTTCGACCTGGATCTGAATATCGACCGGATCCGTTTTACTCGTCAGGAGAAACGTGTCAACGGTTGTTGGCACACTCGCTACTATTTCCGCGATAACGTGCTCGTCAATAACACCCGGTCCACTGGGCATCTCGGAGACGAGCCCGAGCGCGTCGGCGCCTGCTTCGATGGCAAGACGTGCTTCATCAAGCGACGAGATGCAACAGATTTTTACTCTTAACCAACTCATCACCAGATTGAATTACTCGTACGGAAATTCCTGTGACCGCGATTAGATACGAACAATCGCCTTGCCGGAAAAGTGCCGATTCCCGCGAACGGCGCCAGCGCGGATTCGTCCAGCGAATTTTATGGGGAATGAAGGACAGGTAACGGAACAGTTCCGTATCATCCTCGCTTAATCCAGAGTCTCGCAATATGCGAGACGTATTAGATGGAGGGGTGGCAGAGCCTGGTTGAATGCACCGGTCTTGAAAACCGGCATACGTTTACGCGTATCGTGGGTTCGAATCCCACCCCCTCCGCACAAGGATTGAAAGCCCGAATCACGTAAGTGATTTGGACTTTTCTTTTGAGAGGCGAATGAAGCTCGCTTCATTCGCCTACCTCTACCCCTTCAATAGAGACCA
>BTQE01000204.1:0-3660 GCA_036985715.1 Rhodothermia bacterium | reverse complement strand
GACATCCGCGCTACTACGCCCGAACGAACGATATCAAAACCAAAAAAGAATTGGATCTGATTTTTTCAGTTTCGTTTCTCGCCCCATACTTCCTCTGCCACATTGACCACGAGTTGAAGTTTACTTATTTCATTCTCTAGAGTGACGGGATTGCCAGAGACAGTGCTCGCAAAACCACATTGAGGACTGATGCTGAGATTTTCTAGTGGCACATACTCCGCTGCCTCATCAATCCGGGCCTTCAGAACATCAGGATCTTCAGGATCAGACACTTTAGAGCTGACAAGTCCAAGCACCACCTTCTTGCCTTCCGGAACAAACCGCAATGGTTCGAAACCGCCGGCCCGCTCTGAATCAAATTCTAGGCAAAATACATCAACGTCGACATGCTCGAATACCTGCTCCGCCATTTCGCCATAACCACCTTCCGTGAGCCATTTTCCTTTGAAATTACCCCGACAGATGTGCATTCCGATGGTCATGTTTTCAGGGCGTTGATTCACGATCTGGTTTATTGATTGAACATAAAGTTCGATCAGCCGGCGTGGGTCACTTCCCGAGGCATGAACCAGATTACGAATTTCGTCGTTGGCAAGCATGATGAGCGGGACTTCATCGAACTGAACATAAGAACAACCTAACGAAGCAAGATCTGACATCTCCTGTCGGTAGATGGCAAGGAGATCGGTCATGTAGTCCTCATCCGAAACGTAACCAGAGCCTTCTATTGTTTTGCCAAGACGCCAAAAATGCAGGGTAGAAGGTGAAGGCATGGTGACTTTGATTGTTTTGTTGGTAGCCCCATCAAGAAATTTGAACGCTTCTGTTGAAATCGGCGCTGCTTTTTCCAGTTTACCGACGCAATCGGCTGCAATAAAATCCTGTTCGTTACCACGATCATCATGAAACTTGAACAGTGCCGGGGCAAAATCCAGCCCGTTCACTGATTCGACCCAATGTGCCCAGTAAGAAGCTCTACGAAATTCTCCGTCGGTCACGACCTCGAGACCGATAGATTCCTGCAATCGGATAACGTCTCGAATCGCGTCGTCCTGGACGAGACGAAACTCGTCGTCCGTTATCTCACCCGCTTGGTGTTTTCGAAAGCCCCGGGTAAGGTCCGTCGGGCGAAGTAAGCTGCCAATGTGTTCGGCCCGAAACGGTGGTCCGGTGTCAAGTGTCTTTGTCATGGCTCGTCACTCGTCACCCGTCAGTCATGATTCATCAAAACCTGTTTCCATTGTTATCTTCGTTCATCTCGGACTCGTTTTGCCTTGAATTCCGTTTTGGGCAATGTGCCAGGTGCTAGTACTTCGACATCGACACGGATCTCGCATCGACTCCGCACTTCTTTTGCGACAGAAGTCGCGATGTGAGCAATATTCAACTCCGGGTGTTCGACCCGTATCGTCATCACGTCAAGCCCGTCTGATTTGGTGGAGAGAACGATTTCGAATTCATCTCCGGTACCGGCAATGGCGCGTACCGCCTGTTCGATATGACTTGGCAGCAACTTGATTCCACGGATGTTGATGATGTCGTCCGCCCGTCCGGTACAAGCGCCGATGGCGCGAACATGTGTGCGTCCGCAGTCACATACGGAATGGTCGAATCGCGTATAGTCACCCACAAGAAACCTGAGTTGCGGAGAGCTTTCTGAATTGAGTGACGTACATACAGTGAGCCCGGATTCCCCTCCTTGCACTGGTTGGTGTTCACTATCATCAACCAATTCCCAGATCTGAACGTCCTCCATGAGATGTATCGAGACGGGCCTATCTCGTTGCGCAGACGCAGGACACGTGTAACCACCACAATGTGGAGATACCTCGGTACATCCGTAGAATTCGACCAGGCGACAGCCCCACAGATTTTCCAGACGCTCACGGGTTTTTTCAATACCCAGGGCAGGTTCGCCGGCGGTAAATAGGGTCTGTATGGAGCTCTTGTTTGGATCACCGCCCATATCCTTCATGACTTGTCCTAGATGAAGGGCATACGAGGGTGTACAGGCGACAACCGATGGCTTAAAGCGTTCGATGACAGTTGCTCGCGCGCGCGCATCCATGCCACCTCCGGGAATCATGGCAATACCCATCCGTGCAAGGGAGTAAGTAACGCCCCATTGCCAGACATGTGGGCCAAATCCGCCCATAGGAAAGACAGTGTCACCCCGGCGGATCCCCATCGAGTAAAGAGCCCGCGCATTCGCCCACTCCCAATAGCCCCGATCAATGTGCGAATATCGAAAAATCCGGGCTATGCCTGTGCTTCCCGATGATGAAAACTGCATCCAGCCACGCTCGCGCCAGAGCTCCTCAGACATCGTGGCATACGTGCCATAGGGCGGATATTGGATAGCATCCTCCATCATCTCGGCCTTATCGATAACGGGCCATTTCGGCAAATCGTCTATCGTACGAATGTCCTCCGGTGTCATTCCCAACCGATCAAAACGACGGCGATAAAATCCACTGTTTTCATACAGAAAGGGTGTCAGGACGGCGAGTTTAGTATTCTGAATGTTGGTGAGCTCGTCGCGTGATGCGGTATCAAGCGACGGTGACCAGAAATCTTCGGACGCTGGTGCATCGAAGTCCCGCCTATGTGAGGCCAGGGTCTCGAGCCATCGCGCTCGAGTCTTTTCGCGACGCTTTAGTGGCATTCTCTAATCTCGGGTCAATGCGGATTTCGCAACGGGTGTTCGTGCCGCAACCATTGCGATTAATGGTCTGAATTGCAACCCGGCCAAGTAAACGATCTCGGATGCTGCGAAAGCGATCCGAGACTTCCTCGACTACGCGTACCACGAGCGGAGAGCACTACCGCTCGGCTACGGTGCTTGAAAGTAACCGATCTCGGCGTAGAGGCTATGGTCGATCGCGAACTACGCGAGGTCGCGTCACATACCTACGGAAGCGCGAGCACCCAGTCGCCGCCTTCGAGCCATTCCTTCCGTAACGCCTCGAGAACGCCGGTCGACTCGAACGCGTTGATGTAAATCTCGATCAGGTTCCTGAATCGCTCGTCGTTCGCGGGAACGGCGATACCGATGGGCTCGATGTTGAACGGCCGCGATGGCGTCGCGAGATCGGCGCGCGGATTCTGCAGCACCGTGAGAATGCAGACGGGCATGTCGGCGATCATCGCGTTCACTTCGTGGTTGAGAAGCATCTTGATCGCTTCGTCGTAGTTCGGTGTCGTCACCAGCTTCGCTTGCGGGGCGACACGCTTCACGTAGTCCACGCTGGTCGAGCCCTCGAGAGCGACGAGGGTGAGCTCGGGCTTGTCGAGATCTCTCGGTTTCTTCATGCCGATCAGCGTTGCGCTGTCGGTGAGAACGGACTTGCCCGAAAGTAAGTAGGGGCCGACGAAGGCGAACTCCTTGATCCGCTCTGGCGTGATCGAGAGCCCCGACAGCACCATGTCCACTTTGCCTTCTCTGAGAGCCGGCAGGAGATCGGCAAAGGGCATCGAGGCGAGATTCAAGTTCACGTTCATCGCTTCGGCGATGGCTCGTATGAGGTCGATCTCGAGGCCCATGAGCTGGCCGTCTTTGCTTATCGCATTGAACGGTGGCTGGTTCCCGGATGTGGCGACTCTGAGCTCCCGGCTTTTGAGGATGCGGTCGAGAACAGGGCTTTGCGCCGATGCGAGCCC
>BTQE01000203.1:0-3719 GCA_036985715.1 Rhodothermia bacterium | reverse complement strand
CCGAGATAAAGTCGAGCTGGGTAAACTGCTGTTCCACGAAACTGCGCTTGCCACAAATCCCCGACTCGGAATCGGAACGGGTACGTACGCGTGTGCGACATGCCATCATGCAGCGGCCGGATTTCAGGCAGGACGTCAGCAGGCCATCGGCGACGGTGGTTCCGGTTGGGGTAAGAAAGGAGAAGAGCGCACGAAAAGCGATTCTTACGAAGTGGAGGATCTGGATGTGCAGTCAATCCGGTCTCCCACGATTCTCAACACAGCCTATCAGCGCATTACGAAGTGGGACGGGGCTTTCGGCGCACATGGACTGAACGAAGGTACAGAAGCAAACTGGCTTTCTGGTACCGATGCCGAGATGAACCGCCTTGGATACGACGGTCTGGAAACACAGGCCATCCGAGGATTGGTTGCTCACAGGATGGGAAATATTAAATCGTCTATCCTGGCTTTCGATCCGGTTTATGCGGAGCTCTGGAAAAGCGCTTTTCCGGACGAATCCATTTCGGTTGAGAAAGCGGGGCTTGCAATAGCTGCATATGAACGAACGGTTTTTGCCAATCAGGCTCCCTTCCAGCGCTGGTTAAAGGGAGAAAGTAGCGCAATGTCGCCAGACGAAAAGCGTGGAGCCCTCGTCTTTTTCGGAGACACCGGGTGCGAGCGAATGTGCCATACGGGCGGGCCACTTAATTCGGTGAATTTCTATGCACTGGGAGTGTCCGACATGCAGGGTCCTGAGGTTTACGGTGATATACCTGAAACACTGGGCAGAGGAGGATTTCTTAACGACCCCGACCAATATTTCATGTTCAAGATTCCACAATTGTATAATCTCAAGGATTCCCCGTTTTACGGACACGGTGGGACGTTCAGGTCGATTCGTGAGGTCGTTGAGTATTACAATGAAGCCGTTCCGGCCCGCACCCTCCCGGAAGGGCGTATCAAGCGAACATTCAAACCCCTCGAGTTGACCGAAACAGAGATCGACAACCTGGTGCTTTTTCTCACGGAGTCACTCTACGATCCAGACCTGCAGCGGTACGTACCCGAATCGCTCCCCTCCGGCAATTGCTTCCCTGCAAACGATCCGGTTTCAAGAATTGATCTCGGTTGCGACTGACAGGACAGATTCTGAACCGCAAATACGAATAGTATTTTCTTGAAGATCGTGATCGTGTAGTGGGTAGGAGGAAGAGGAGAAAGGACGCATTGTTCAAGAAAGGGTGTTATCTTCAACGTAGACAAGGACATCCGGCATCTGACGTGACACCCCCCTGAATGCCCGTTCTTGGTTCCCCACTTGAATGGAATAAACCCGTATCTCGGAAGACGCGAATTATGAGCATGACGAGTGAATTCAAGGAGTTCGCTATTAAAGGAAACGCCGTTGACATGGCTGTCGGTATCGTTATTGGTGCTGCGTTCGGGACTGTAGTCACCTCGCTCGTCGCGGATATCATTATGCCACCGATCGGAATGGTCCTTGGCGGTGTGAATTTTTCTGATTTAGCGCCACGCTCGCGGAAGCAACGGCAGAGGTTGAGGCGGTTACGGTCAATTATGGAACCTTCATTCAGACCATCCTCGACTTCCTGATTATCGCCTGGGCCATCTTCTTTGTGGTAAAGGGCATCAACCGCCTGAAAAAGGAGGAGGCGCCTGTAGAGGAGGGGTAGGTTGTCCGCCCGGTGGATCAGTTGCTCACCAGCGAAAAGACCCGATTTACGTTGAATCCGAAGCGAAAATCACCCTTCAGGAACTGGTCCCGATTTCGTGCGATAGCGTGCTGCTCGGTGAGCCATTGTGATGTCTTCAGGAAGAGCTGAAATACATGACCTCCGGTTTCGACATTTAACGCGACGCCCATTTCATCGCGGGTTCCGTCCGATCGAGAACCAATAACCGAGATGTATTCGAAGAGAATGGCAACCCGAGTTCCCATCACGACTCTGCCGCCGATACCCAGCGCAAAATGATCGTTTTCTTCTTCGATGATCTCGCTGCTTCCGACACTTTCGATAAACACCGTGTTAAAGTGTGAAAACATGGGAGTGAGCTGCAGGCTAACCGTGTCAGAAAATTTTCGAGCAAGTAAGACTGCTCCCAGATAGTTGGGCCGGTCTTGGAGGTCGAATCCGTTTTCATCAGTCCGAATGCCCATGTCTCCCTTTATGGCGAGCTCCAGCGGAACCCGGCCATCTTTTGTTTGCCGGAGGAAATTGCCCTTAAATCGAAAGTCAAACAGTTTGTCAAATCGCGATCTGGCGAAACCGATCGAGACGCGATCCGAGAGGCCGTAGTCCAATCCGATCCGAATATTGGCCAGGTCGTCGAGTCCAAACAGGTCCTTTATGCCATCTGTCGCTATACCAAACACGTGCATTATGGTCAGATTCACGTTGCCTTTAGGCAAATTTGCCACCGATCCCATCGTAATAATATTTGGAGCCCAAAAGACTTCATCGACCGGACCACCCGGGTTTGCACGCTCGCGGGGGATTTGTGCAGCTACACTGGATGCCGCGCATATTAGAATAGCTGCAACCCATGAAACCCGGCTGCTAATTTTTAAGAACCACATAAAGCTCTTCAGTTTGATACGGGATTCAAACGACCCGTAACGCCCAGTTCCTGAATTTCATCCACTTTTACCATCAATAATCGAGGTGGTTTGATGTTGTAGTCATTCAGGTTCAATTTCCAGGATGCCGATGCGTATAGATCTTCTCCCTGCCTTTGCAAGGACGCCGTGACCGTGATCTCCCTGGAAACGCCGTGGATGGTAAACGTACCGTTTACCTGGATTACCTGAGATTTCTCAGAATCACGATAAAACAGGGATACTATTTTTCCATAAAACTCTGCGAATGGATATTCTTTCGTCTCGAGCGTTAGCCGCATGTCCTTGTCCCGCTTACCGATTCCAGTTTTTAGCGTCGTCAGGTCGAGATAAAAATCTACGGTCGAATCCGCGAGGTTTATGACGCCCACAAGGTCATCAGACACACCCGTGAATGAAAAGAAAGGGACACGGGATTTAAATTCGGCGTGACCGGTCCGCGTCATAAATGCCTGGGCTGTGGAGTCCTGAACGATCGCAAGAAAAATCGCACCGAGTAATACGACCCGAAATCCGAAACTTGAAAAAAGAGTTGCCATATCGTGAAAATCAAGCCGTTGACTAATTGTTTTCTGCTCCATCGTCTATCCAGGCCTCAATCATTGCAATATCCGCGCTGGAGAGCGGGCTCCGACCAAGGGGCATCCGTGATCCAAATTGAGGCTGTTGGGCTTTGATCTTATCGACCAGTGGGCTCGTGGACGCATCTGATGCCGTTACAACCGCGCGGCCGTACTGCAACCCCTGGCTCAATGTCACCTGCGAATAGGTCGACAGGTTCGCGCCACTTGTTGTCTGTCCGATATGACATCCTGAACCACTACACGAGCTCGCTAAAAGTGGCAAGATGTCTTGCGAGAAGCTGACTGGGTCCGCCGGACCCACTATCATTGAATTGTCAATTTTCTCGCTCTGACAACCGGACAGCAAAAAAACATAAGTTACCACGAGCAAACCGATGGCATTTGGGCGTTTCAAGACGTTACGGAAATCGTGGCGGTATGGGTTCTGGGTGTTACAATGCTCGACCGGTGAAGATAAGATGTTAGACCACAGGTCGATGAGCAAGTCACAAATCAGTTCCCCAGTGGGCCTGACC
>BTQE01000202.1:0-3811 GCA_036985715.1 Rhodothermia bacterium | reverse complement strand
AAAGGGAGGCCGGTACGATATGCTGAAGTCTATTAATAGAGTTGTGCCCGAGTATGTGGCGGGAGCCGCGGAACCAGAATCAACGCCGTCGATTGTCGAGGTGGTTGCTGACACCACAGAGGTTCTGGCTTCGCACGGGCCGTGAATTGGAAAGGATGAAGCATTAACGGGAGAAACCGGCCTTCATATTGGAAGAAGTCATTCTAGTCGATTCGGACGATAGAGAGTTGGGTTCAGCAGAAAAACTGCGGGCTCACCAGGAAGGACTCTTACACCGTGCGTTTTCCGTTTTCATTTTTGATTCCGACGGACGCATGCTCATCCAGCGCCGAGCCTTTGCCAAGTATCACTCGGGTGGACTATACACGAATGCTTGTTGCAGCCATCCGAGGCCCGGCGAGTTAACCATCGACGCCGCTCATCGTCGACTGCGGGAAGAGATGGGATTCGACTGTGAGCTGGATTGGGCCTTCTCGTTTCTCTACGAGGCCGAATTCGAAAATGGGCTTGTCGAGAGTGAATATGATCACGTGTTTCTGGGCGAGTATAAGGGCGAAGTGTTCCCAGACAAGGATGAAGTCGCCGACTGGCGGTGGATCGAACCCACAGAGTTGCGGCGGTGGCTGGGTGAAAAGCCCGTTGAGTTTACCCCCTGGTTCAAACTGTCATTGGAACGTGTCCTGAGCGAGCCCCGGTCACCGCGTCGAAAAACCTGTTAGAAATAAGTAATCGATTCGATGACAACACTTGACATGGTGGGCTACCGGGCGTTATTTCTGGATGCCTAAGATGTTTTATTGTGCGGCGACTCATTCTGCACCTCTTCCAGTCTGGGTTACAATCTGAAACGACATTACTCTAGCATGTGATTCAATGTCAATCAAACTACTGGTCCGACGAGTTGACGAAGAACAGCAGCCTACCGAGCATGCGTTTGAAGAACAGGAACTGATTACGATAGGGCGCGACTCTTCGGCCGACTTAACACTTTTCGATGACGACATGATGGTCAGTCGACTGCATGCTCGACTGGAGCTTGACAGCGATGTATACAATCTTTCCGATCTGGGTAGTCGGAATTTTACGATGCTGGGAGACGAGCGACTCGTTCCCGGAAAGCAGTACCCTCTCACAGACGGGGATACGTTCCACGTCGCAAATTATGAGGTCCAGTTTCTCCGAACCGAAACGGAAGTCAAAGACTTCGGTGAAACAAGGTTTGACTGGGTAGCTAATCCGTTTCTCACCCACGTTCAGGGTCTCTTGCACGCTTTGATTGCGATTCAGGCTGAATATGACAAGCTACCGGACGTTCGCAAGAACGCGGCACTGAGCGAAGCATTGGTAGATGTCCTACCCCAGTTGGAAGAAAGCTCGGTGTTTACTCAGATCGCGAAAGAAGCGGGTGTTCGGGATAAGGCGCTACAAGAAGATTCTTCTGAGCGAGAATACGAGACGCCGGAACAGCCACCGGTAGAGCCACCATTGGAGTCGCCCATGGCGACGCCACCCGCTAGTGAACCACTTGCGGTTCCAGTCGACATAGGGCCCGAATCAATTCGAAAGAGGTCTGTCGAGCGATTGAACGTTCGCGTCCGCGACGGTTCTCGGATCGACCGGTTCCTGGATACTGTCATCGACTATATATCACGCCAGGTGAAAGTGCCCTGGCAGTTTAAATTGGAGTTCATCGGGCATACGTTTATTCCCACCAAGGATAGTAAAGGGATCTACGAATCAGATACGCGTGGATTGGCTGACTTTCTGTTCAGTGATCGTTGTTCTGAGGAGGAATTCGTACGAAGGCTCTCCCTATTGGAAGGAGCCCTCGACGAGACCCTGGCCCATCAAATGGCTATTCTGGACGGGTACAGAGAGGCGACGAGTGATGGAACGAAATTGATGATCGAACACATGGACCCACGCAAAGTGCAGGAGTCCATCATGGAAGAAAATATCATCTACAAGTATCTCCCGTTTCTAACGCTGTACCGCGCCTGGTCCGTTCTACTCGATAAACATGCTGAACTTGCGCGGGAGGATATCTCCGTTTTGGAGAGACGCACGTACAGACCTGCATTCATTCGATCTTATCTTGAGCGTATGTCGGCAAGCCAGGAAAGTGATTAGCAATTAGCTGTTGATGTAACAGACGCCTTAGTGACTCAATTCGTAAAATGTATCAGATTTTCGGGTTTACGTTATGACGATTACTCTCAGACGAACTGCAATCGTAGTCATTGTCGGTCTATTCTCTTTATCGTGCAGAGGTCCCATAGAGCTGTCGATGACCGCGACCGACCATATTAACAATGACAGCGGTGCCAAGGTGGTTTTCGTTCAGCTCACAAATAGAGAGGCCTTCGATGGCCTGTCGGCAGTAGATTTTTGGAAAGATGATAACGCTGCTTTTACGACAGATCTTGCCGGCAACTTCAAACAAAGTCTTTTTCTGCGTCCTGGTGAGCAAACGACGATTCCAATTGATCTCGTGAAAGGTGCCAACTTTTTGGGGCTTGCGGCAGCCTATAGAGACCCAGATCCCCCACAGGGATGGCGAGTGAGTTATTCTATTGCTGATGTAAAAGGGAAAACAATTGAGCTGATATTTGGACCTACGAGTCTTCGTGCAGAAATTCGGTAGATGATTCGAACCTGCACCCGATCGTCTAACAAGAGATGAACATCAAACTGGTAAATGATATCTATCATTATTCTGCAGACGCATTGATTCGTCAGTGCGGTTTCAATACGTGTAGCCAAGACGGGTAGTCAGTATGGCAAACGATCATAGTAAGATTCTATGGCAGGAAGGGATGACGCTGGACCCCCATCACTTTCAACAGTGGGATCGCTACCAGGCACATCGGCTTCAGTCCAGAATCCAGGCGCTTACTCGTAATCATTGGGGACTAATTTCGCTCGTAATAGACGAAGATCGTCTCAGCAACGGAGATTTTGGGCTTGTGGAATGTGAGGGTGTGCTATCGGATGGGTACGTCTTCGATCTTCCAAATGATGGTTCACTTCCACCTCCACGGAGTGTCTCAGATGAATTTGACCCGAGTGCTGAAAAGCTTAATGTCTACCTGTGCATTCCTGTTCTCCGAAACGGTTCAAACCTTCAGACGTCTGAAAATCAGAGCGCGCAGCTCACGCGTTTTCAGTCAGATGTTCTTGCGATTACCGACGAAAATACCGGACGCGACGAACGTACTATTGAGGTGGGCCGTCCCAATTTTCAACTGCGTTTCGGGAGCGAACAACTTGAAGGCTTTTCAACAATTCAAATAGCGTCGGTGGTCAGAAGTCCAGGCGGATACTTTGCTCTTGACGACCATTTCATCCCTACCGGCCTCGTTCTTAGCGCCTCCAAGCAACTTCGCTCACTCGCCTCAAAAGCGCTGGAGCTCTCCCTCGCAAAAAGTGGTTCGCTCGACGAGCGACGTCTTTCGACGACCAGTCAGCGGCAATTAACTCCATCGGATATTACGGCGATTGGTTTACTGGCTACCGTAAATAGGCACATTCCGGTGATGAAGAGTCAGCTCTCCGGCCCCGGTTGTCATCCGGAGGATTTATATCTGACGCTGCTTTCCCTGGCCGGAGAATTATCCGCATATACATCAGATGCCTCATTTCATCCACGCGAATTTCCGGAATACGATCACGCTGACCTGACGAGTTGTTTTAACAAGTTATCGGAGATGCTTGCTGGTGCACTAGGAGGCGCACAGCCCGCTCGGAATTATCGGCAGCTGCCTCTGACAACCATTCGAGAAAGTCTATATGAGGCAGAGATCAGCGAAGA
>BTQE01000201.1:0-3910 GCA_036985715.1 Rhodothermia bacterium | reverse complement strand
CAACATCACGAAGGCTAACTTTCACGGCGAATGGAACTACACGATTGCGCCCACAAAGCGCAAGTCGCCCCGAGAGAAGGTAGCGTAGATGCATGAGTTATATGTGGGCAGGCCCTTAGTCAGTTTCCTAACGCGAACCTCGTAAAACGTGTCTCTTGGAAACGAGAGTACGGAGGGTCTTGGAATGACGTTAGTGAATACTGGGTCGACAACTCAGGGACGTATGAACGCTGCGATATTTATCCCACCAGGATTGGAACCTATCCTTCCGCCAAGATTGAACGGCATCATGATTCTTGACGCAAAGCAGGAGGCGAGATTCATTTAGTCAGGCACCCGTACTAAACGACAGAGATAGTACGTAGTCCGTACTAATCCGATGAATTAGTACGTAGCCCGTACGAATCGCCCTTAGCGGTCGGCTCTGTCAAAGAACCTTGCTTGAGCCTGTTCGAAATTCCCGGCCGACGAGTTGCCATACTTGTACGATCGTATCGGGTACCCGGCGAGCACAACTCCATCTTCAGAACTGAACACCTACCGGGCGGTGTCTATTTCTCCCGGTCGAAGGCGAGAGTATGATCAAATCCCAGCAAATGGTGTTGATACCGTCGAGATTCCCCCGACCCAGAGATTCAAAACCAGGAATACTTTGATTATGCGAAAGAGTCTTTGAATTGAATGTGTCAAAGCAGACCGAGGACCAGGTCAGCCTCTCAGCACCGGAATCGGCAGAAGCGTGGCTCGAATTAAATACGATAATACGTGTATGGCATTATCGAGACCAATTGGAATGCGCTTCGAAATCAGGGTAATTGGACCTGCCTGCCTCCCGATTTGCATTGAGTCGTTCGGAATGCCACCATATGTTTGATCGGATTATCGTGAATTTCATCGGCACCGGGAGAGCAATCAAAATCTCTCCAAACGGGACAATCTGAAATGTTGACGCCACGTCCCTCTATGATCGCCGACCGAGCAACCGGCATGGGCCTGACATGGTTGTTCTTGATCAACCAGGTTGGATGCGACATGTTTGTGCGCGAAGTTGATCCTCGTGCTTCATCTCCTCCGCATTCAGAGGAGAATTGGGAAATGCCAGCCGGTGGACTCAAGTATGAGCTTCCGCGGATTGATATGGAGATGTTCAATGGCTGGGGTGGTTACGATAACGTAAGTGTATTACCTGGTGGCTTGTTCATCAAGCGACTTCAGTTCAACATTCCTGAACTGTCCCGACAGCTGTCGCCCGATGAGTACGATCAGCTGATTTCCCTCTTTTCTGGATTCCTCGGTTTCGGTCCGGAGTATGGAAATGGTTGCGCAGACGGAAATGCATATACGATCACGATATCAAACGCCCTTTACAGGAAGACCGTTTTCGCAGGGTGCGGAATCAGCAGACCTGATCCTGACTCTGTCTCGGCGCAACTCTTTAAATTAGTGACTGAGCTAGATCGACTCTCAGACAAGACATACGAGAACGAGGCACCCTGGATAGGTCTTACGAATTCTGTTTCCCTCGATAGACAGTCTTATGCGCTGACGGATACGATTCGAATCCGATACGCAATACACAATCCGACGAACACAACTCGCGCCGTTTACTTCTATCGAGTAAACCGAATCGGTGCCGAGGTATATCGTGGATACAGAATATTTCAATCGTCACGAGGTGGATTGCTTTGCCAGTCTGGCGAGGATTCTCCATGTTTTCCAGATCGGTTGGTCTTCTTCCCAGGTGACTCGCTCGTGTTCAATAAGAGCATTGCCGTGGAATTGTTCGCTTTGAATCAACCCTCGACGACTTCATACTCAATGAAAATCTGGCTTCTATCAGCGTACTACCTGTTTTTGGGAGTCGATATTCCGATCGAAGTCACGGTCTAGGGCTACGAGATCGAGAGGCCGAAGACACAATTAGGCCTCGATAGGATGAATGTAGGTGATGATTCTCTACCGGGGTTTTATATTGGTCGGGAGACGAAAGTATAGAGCGTGGTAGTCACCTAACCCCAATTATGCGAGCTGACTACGCAATTGAGCACGATCACAAGAACACGTTTTTCGCTCTCGAAGCTGGTGCCAATCTTGATCCAAGTTTACAATGATCACTCGTTACAGGGATCGCGCCAGGGAGTTAGAGATCTACATGTCGAACCAGACTGGATATTGCTTTGTAAAGTCTGTTCCGACAAGCTCACGCTTGTCAGAACTGGAACTCATACGGATCTATTCAGGCGTCGCAAGAAACGTAGGTGATTCTCTATAGCTAAACCTTATCAGCAGCCTGTAGACTCAACGATCGTTGGTGTCACAATAGTTGAATTGGCCGACATGTACGCTTAGATTCTTTTGGTCAGTCGCCGGGTGGACACTAACCCTGTTATTGTAACCGAAGAGCATGTGCTGGAATACGTACCGACTGCAGACAACTTAAGATGGAAGACGGCCCTGATATGTCCGTTGTATTCATCGTTCTGATCTTGTTCGGCTTTATCGCTTTGATGGTCAAGTGGAGTCTCGATCAAAAACGTGAAAAACTCCGTGCTGAAAGCGGTGGAAGCAGTCTCGGCACGGGCGAGCTCCGTGGTCTCATCCAGGAAGCCATGCATGATGTCATCGCTCCCGTGGAAGAACGACTCGACCTTATCGAGATGCACATGCGCCGGTTGCCTGAAAGTGTTCAATCAGATGAATCATCAGGCGATGATACTTAGTTCGGAAATCGTAGAACACGCGAAGAGCCGAGCAGCCAAGATTGTGGGGGCGGAGAACGTGCGGGATGAATTACGGCTGACGATAGGAGAGGAGTCCAGCTACTTCGTGTGGCTGCAGCAGCTTGTTGCAGCCGTTTATGAAAGGGAAGGCAGGCAGCAGGCATGTGCACCCAGAATGGACCTTTTATTCCAGAAATAGCGATAAAAGCGGTACCCAGGGCGGCACCCGGCGTTCTATAAACGTAGGTAAGTCGTTATTAGTTACGGCTTTATCCGATAGCTCGTTCGAGTCCCCGTGGGCCTACACGGATGATAGCTGATTAATCATCTCGTACATCGTTGATGGAGGCAATTGTATCCAGTTTCCGAGTGTGGGCCGCTCGTCGCGACGACTTAGTTGTGACTATTCGTGTTATCCAGTCACATGCTCAATCATTCCTGGTTTGAGCGCTGCCAAAACACTCAATAGGGACGGTACTATTGGCAATAGGTCGAGGTAAGCACTGGAGGAAGAGCGTATAATTACGATGCTGAGTGGGCGGCCCTCAAGGTCCTGCTGGTACTCGAGGTTTTGATCGAGTGTGATAAATACTTCGAATTCCCCTTCGGCGGCATCGAGAAGGGCTCCGTTCTGAAAGCCTGCCCAACCTTTTTCCTGAACTGTCGTGACTTCGTGATTCGGTCCCAGCCGATACTTCAATTTCCGGGGGATGTTTTCGTCAAGCAGGATCTGCATCAGGCTGCTTCAGCATCATCTGGTGTGAGGTGTAGAGCATCGTTCAGAGCTAGGGCAAGAAACGCCTCTGCTTGTTCACGAGTGACGCTCGGGAAATCATCCAAAAACTCCTCTAGCGATATTCCCTTACGAAGATGGACGACTAATGAGTCAACAGGTACCCGCGTGCCGGTAAATACAGGAGTACCGCCGAGAATTTTCGGGTCGGAATGATAGATTTCTGCTCGATTCACTTGGATTGCCGGATGTCTAGGACGTGGTACGCATGATCCAACGGCGCGATCCTGAACAAGTGGACGTGTTGACGTGCGTCTGCGGACAGATAGCCTTAAACGTCCTAAATCGCGTTCGGACCTGAGTTTGTAAATGTGTAACACCCACACCTGCGTGATCCAACATAGAGAGGCCCAATATTTCTCGTAAAGGGGCTAATTGACACAATCGTTCATTTAGT
>BTQE01000200.1:0-3918 GCA_036985715.1 Rhodothermia bacterium | reverse complement strand
GGTAACCGTTTTCGAGAAAATCGAATTGACACAGGCAGTTGCAGACTCGACGCTCGACCAAAATCAGGCCATGATCGATAACCAACTGAATCTATTCGATAGTTAACCGGACACTAGTGGGCCGGCTTGTCAAAGCCGTTGTCAGCGAATGGCCCGCGGTGCGCGGATAAAATCATGATGGCCCGGCCTCAACATAACAAGCGCCATAAAGAGGCCGGATATACGACTGCAACGATTCCCGCCCGTCACGAGTCACCCTTCGTCTCTACTTGCGGGAGGAGTCCATATACGCCTTGTTAGGTGACACATGGATTTGAGTTCGGACGCTCACGATTCTCTGTGCTTATCCTACCGAGTAGCGGTGACCAGAAACTGTGGTGCGAGGACCAACAGTTCCTGGCTACTCACGGCATCCTCGCACCTCTCAAGGACTGCGTCGATCTTCTGTTCCTCTAATGCGCCGCCTTGGCGTGCGTATGTGCAAAGGTTTCGCACCATCGGCAGTAGTCGGCCGGTCGTGTCCGGGCGACAAACCACGGAAACAGTAACGTCGGAGAAGCCTGCCTCCCGAGCGACCTTGTGCAGTTGCCTACCAATAGCCGGGGTGCGAAAAGCGACACTGGCCGCTCGAATCAGCGCCTTCCAATCGTCTTCAGGTACAGGCTCGGCGAGTGTGAAATCCCAGTCGCCTTCTATCGCGTGGACTCTACCCCCTTGCCTTAGAACACGATGGCATTCCTGGTAGGTCTCTAGTGGGTCATCGACATAAACGAGAACGTCTTTCGCCACTATGCAATCAATTGAGTCATCTAAAAGTGGTAGTGCTTGGTCCGTCACATGGTGAAAAGTGACAGTTTCTTCCAGCCCCCGGTCCTTTGCGACGGAGCGGCCGAGTTCTACAAAATCCGCGTTCACCTCAATGCCGTGCACATGGCCCGATGGTCCTACCCAGGTTGCTAGTTCGAGCACAGTAAATCCCGGTCCGCAACCCACATCGACAACCACCTCTCCTGTCTGAATTCCCGCAGGCTCAAGCAGCGGTCGCGAGGCGTCAGACCACTCGAACATTAGTTTGTAACGTTCAAAGCGCTCGGACTCAATCTTGGTCCAGTGGTCTCTGTAATAAGTCTCGTTCACGGTACGCTCGCTCTAGCACGATCGTTGACTGTCGCATAACGCCCCGCATCAGCGGCAAACCGCGAGCGTAGCGAGTGGTTTGTCCGACTGCATGCGCTTGTTATGCGGTGTGCCTGTGTGAGACTTCCCAGTTTCAACGCAAGACCTTGACGAGCGCCATTACATGTTGCTCACCATAGCCTGCCTCGACCGCTTTTTCAAAAAGGCCATCCACGTAATCTGGAAATTCAGTATTGATTCCTGCGTCTTTACCTTGTGTCTGTATATGTTTTAGGGCAGCTCTCCAAACCTGGAGTGTCGCCGTACAATTTTCAAAATCCCCAGAATGAATGGTATTGGCGTGGCATTGGGTAGCCGAATCTTTCTCGAACAAACTTGCAAAATCTCCTACGCTGACGTCTTCGGATTCACACAGACGCGCGGCGTGCGTGACGGCCAAGAACCGGCCATACGACTCACATAACCAGGCTAGGTCAAGAACTGTTGCAGCCCGAGGATTGGTACCGAGATAGCGAACGTTGCCCCCAAGGCAATCAAGTAGCGTGCCAACTTGTGTGTATGCCTCCTCGTCTCCAGACAAGAGGATTTGACCGGATTCAGTACCGATATCATTAGGCCCAGCGAGAATTGCGCCGTCGAGGTACCAAACATCATGTGCTTTCATCCACTCGCCGGCATCGCGCGCCTCCAGTGGGGTACCGGTGCTCAGCTGGACAACTGTTCGTCCGGCGAGAAGCGGAGCGATCTTTTCAGATTTAACAATTGCATCCGTAACCGCATAATTGTCGATGCAGATAAGGACGACTCCGCTCGCCATGATTGCAGATGCCGCATCGGGCGCCGTTGCTACCCCATCGTCAATGAATGGTTGCATTTTCTCAGGTGATCGATTCCAGACGGTCAATTCGTGGCCAGCACGTTGGATTGCACGCGCGAGTGCCGCGCCCATCAACCCTAATCCGACTACAGTGATGTCACTCATTATTGACTCCTACATTTGTTCGGCATAACTGCGATATAAGTGACTAAACGGTTATATCAAGACTATTTACTATCGCATAACGACCAAGCTCAGCTGCGGACAAACCGCGTAGCGGGTTGGCCGTCAGCTGCAGCGCCTTGTTAGGTCGCGCCACGAAAATGACCCACTATGCTAACGATCTGGAATATGGTAAACACGGGTCTTACCATGAGTATCCCAAATCGGACCTACTAAGTTTTCGATCACCGCCCTCGCGTTCAATAGAATGTCGTCGTAAGTCATTATTCTCAGTTTCGGACTCTGATTGTGTATCGTCGTAAGAATCCGCCGGTTATCTTTGTCGAGCATTTCCGAACGGCCGATGACAATCAACAATTTAGGATTGGCTGAAATCCCCGTAAGTCCAAGTTCGTGTTGAGCGTATCCTAGATTGTCTTCTAAGTAACGTTGCCAATCGAGAACTTGGCCTTGGGCATGTTTGAGCTTGTGGTGTATCTCTCCTTTTCTCGTAAAAAGCGGGTCGATCGACTTTTCAATTTCAACCAGTAGGTATTCGTTGCTCGGCTCTCGGAACACGAAATCAGTGTCGCGTGGCCCCAAGGAGAGTTTCGACCACATTCGAATATGGGTCGGGCAGAGCATCTCGGGATGTAGTTTCAAGAATTGATGAAGCTCTTCCTCTCGATCTGGCGAGGAATCTAGGAGCTCTTCGAAGTTCCGTAACAATTCTCCAAAGCGTTCTCGCGTAACAGCGTTTGGGTCCAGCGAGGCAAATTGCTGCTCCCTGAATTGTTGAGTCGTGATATGTGCGAGTATATCTCGCTCCGCCCAGGAATCTGCGTCGATGTTCTCCCAGCTGCCAATCTCTTCGAGAGAGTACAGCTGCAAGTACTCCCAACCCACGGGCAACTGTATCGAGGTACGAGCTATGAATTTTCCAGACAAGCTCTTTCCTTCTTCACTGGGTAGATACTCGCCATGCAGATGTACCTCAAAATGATTCCGGATCTCTAATAGTGCGTGTGGTCTTCGGCTAGGCTGGGATTTCGACGCTCGCGCTGTAAGAGGCAAATCGACGCCTATCCGAAATTCTGCGAGTGGCTGCGACGTCGAGGAAGAGGGGGCCTGGGCGGTGAGCGATACAATCGGTCCCCTGGTCAGTATTTCCGACTCAAAGTCCTCGGTGTCGTAACAGAAGACCACGTTCTGAGACACGAGAGGCGCCAGCCGAACGAGACTGTCTTCGAACCACGCGTGAGCAAGTAGTCTTTTGTCGGGATCCTTAGGTTGTTCCCCGCGCTCTCGATCAAAACGTACGATGATTCCATCTGTCGCCATTGCTATTAGCACAGGTGTTTGGTCCAGAAGGTGATTTGGGGCAAGATCCTTTACGTGAGAATATGCGTCGCGTAACTGCATTTTGGCGGATTTGAGATACGCGGAAATTGCGTTACCTACTTTGTTCAGTGAATCTTGTCGAGCTTGGTCTGGCACCTTTACAACGCTATCTGTGAGGTCCTTAAACTCCATCGATTGTTTTCCGGCGAAAGTTAGCGTTGCTTTGTGGGGCTTTTTATCCATGGCTTTTAGTTGCAAATCCCGACTGCAGTAGTTGACGCGCTGTATCGGCCACCGTCACTGTATGAGCGACCTAACGACCTAGCTCAGCGGCGCGGACGGACCGCTAAGGAAAACCGCTCGCGTCCAATCCGCGTCCGCTGCAGTGATGAGATGGACTCCTCCCGCTCTTTCTCGGCATCGCGATGTGCCAACATTCGGGTAGTAACCATTGAATGTCC
>BTQE01000199.1:0-3938 GCA_036985715.1 Rhodothermia bacterium | reverse complement strand
GGTCTTAGCACTGTTCGCGGGCCCCCTCTCGACAACGGAGAATGCCAAGCTGGCACTTGTTGCAAATATATCCTCAGAAAGCCCCTTCGATCCTGTTAATTGGTCCGCGACAAACACCACGATATCAGCGCCATGGGTAGTACGAGCGGACGCTACCCCGCCGAATGGACTGTTTCCGTTAACAAGATCATCAAGTGCGGTCGTGTCTGCTATCGGTTCGGTAATCGTAACCTCCATGGAGTGCACGAGAGCGACTTGAATCTTATGTCCAAGCCCGGCATTATTGATCGCAGTTTGTAGCTGCGACACATAGCCGGCAGCGGCCGAAGCCATGTTTTCTAACGCTTGCGCGTCATCTGAATAAACCACCAGTATGTCAATCGTCTCAATAACCGGCATGGCGGCATACATCGCTGATGACTCGTTAGATGGGGCCTTCCCAAATATTGAGGCTTCGCCAGAGCCATCAACGCGAATACCTGAAGGATCGGGATTCTCTTCTAAGTAACTATAATTGTGCGATACAATCGCATTTGCGCCTCCCCCCAAAGGCTGGAATCGCCATTCCATGTCCTCTGCCCTGAAGTGCCCCAAGAGATCGCCATTGGTCAAAATTAATGTCACAATGGTTGGATCGTCTCCGAAGTTGCCTTGCCAGACGAGGCTTGTTGGACTCTTCCGGGTGATTCCTCTAGTTCTAGCATTTATGGTCGTCTCGTCGCTAATGATAAGTTCAAATTCCGGCTTCGTTAAAACTGAGACTGGATTATTGAGCATAAAATGAGCGACCGTGCCGGAAGCGGGCTCGTCTTTAATATCGAGAAGCCTTTGCCTCTGCTCCTTTAAAAGCCCATCTTCGCTTGCCGAGAGGTCATAAAGCCGGGATAGGCTCTGTCCCAATACCGGTCCGCATATAAACAGGCTGATTGCAAATAGAATTATTCGGCGATAGCACATTCTGTCATCCTCCTGTACCAATCACAGGTACACGCAAGGTTACTGTAGTAGTTTTAAACAGTAATCTCTCAGAAGGAATTGTAATTCAATTTCACCCTGGCGTTCCGCCCGCCCTGGCCAGACTACTCGGGCTACGAGACCGAACCCCGGAGCGTAATGGAGATACAGCCATGTCCCCCACAAAACGCCGCCAGGAGGGTCGCGCAATACCTTGTAGACATAGGTAGAGAAACGTCCGGCCGGAGTCTGAATTATTTCATCTACGGCCACCAGCGTGTATTCAGATGTGTCAGTCTTTACGAGAATTCCCGTTTCAGAGTCTCGGGTGTAGTCGTATCCGACGAATACATCACCTGGAGTAGCCGGATACCCGAACCGAAGGAAATCTGCCGCTGCCGTATCCACGCCCATGATGAAACCAGAGAAATGAGTACCGTCATTTTCATCAGTCCAAATCTCTCTTGTCTCTTGAGCGGGCGAACCGATGTCATGCCAATTTGCAACAAACTGCCGGTTAGCACCACCTAATTCGTCCAAGAAAATTTCTTCCAGTATCTCGAAGCGGGCAGAATCCGTTACTTCGCCTTTGTGGTCCAGGATATCGTAGTCCCAATAGTTACCGACTTCCATCGGCACAAGAGGTCCTGGTATAGGATCATTTGTGCAGACCAAAGACGGAGGATCTGAATTTGAATCGCAACTCATGAGAGTTACCAAGGCGATCAGCCATACCCAGAAACCACGAATCACTATCGTTGTACTTCTTTGCTCCATTTCAGAATGTTGAAATGATGAAGGGAGGTGTTGTTTCAATAGTCATCGTTGTCAGGAGGTGGGATCACCTTATATCAAATAGATATCATCCTGGGCCAGCATAGTCAATAAGGTGAAATGACTATTTTCAGAGTGGGCCGAGTAGTCGTTTTACCCTATTGTTCAAATACGCCTAGTGTCCTGTCAACCTTCTAGTGTCGGATAAAGGCGTTTCAACTTGATTCGTGCATCATCGGTCGTGAATTGCCAATTGACTTTGGCGCTCTTGTTGTCTCGATGCTCTTGCCATGCCTGGACCTCTCGCCTGACTACTTCGATGTCCTCAATTCTACGATTCAGACATTGCGCAGATAGAACGTTCAGTTCGATTTCGGCCATATTTAGCCAGCTTCCATGCTTCGGAGTATAGACAAACGTAAACCTGTTCCATAGCGCCTTCGCCTTTTCCGGTGGAAACGTCTCGTATAGCGCGCCCGGCACGTGCGTGTTCAAGTTGTCCATGACGAGCGTTATTCTTTTGGCGCTCTGTATCGCGTGGCAATCTGTTCGACAAAGAGGGCCCAGTCCCGCTTGGTTCTTCTCTCGGTGACGGCCGTGATGCGTTTCCCCGCCAGTGGTTCACTGGCAAGAAATACACTCGACACTCCGCAGCGCCTGTATTCATAGTCATACCTGGCCACTCGCCCTGGCGCTGCCCGAATGGGAGTTCTTGTCTCGGCGATCAACTGCTTTGGCGTTTCATCCATACATACAACCGGGTAGTGCGCGTCGTAGGGGCGCTTGTAGACATCGAGTACCATTTCCATGTGCGCGACAAAGTTGCTGCTGCAGAGCGGCGGAATTACCCATCCCTTTTTCTGCCAGGGCTTGATTTCGTTTTTTTAGAACGCGACGCACTGTTTCGTGCGAGACGTTATCGATGTAATCGAGTTCGACGACGCGATCTGCCAATAGACGTAGCGACCACCTCGCAAAGCCTTCCGGAGGCTCACTACAGGAAAGAGCAACCAGATGGGCCTCAAAATCGCCATCGGCCTTCTTCTGGTACACACGCTGTCCCTTCGTTCCATTGAGCGTTACATCGAGTCCATCCTCGACAAATCGCTTCTTCACGCGATCGATTTTTCTCATGCTCACGTTTAGCACGCGCGAAATCTCCTCGTTGGTTGAGCGAGCGCTCTGGAACGGCCCTCGATCACAGGCAAGAAGTACGAGCGCGTTGAGAATCTTCTGTGAACGGTGTGAGCCTTTTGAGGCCAAGGCTTCCAGCATCTCTCGTTCTTCTTCAATAAGCGTTACGACGTATCTTTTCATAGCCAATCCTCGCGGTTTGAATATGAATATAAGATACGAACTATGTTACGACATTACACGCGTGACATGACACTATACAGATTCTGGGTAAAAGTGTGTCAAGCACCTTATAGGAAATATGTATTCACTCTCTACAAATCATACATGACAGCCGAACCCGTTCCGGATGAAGTCAGAGCACAGTGATCACTAAGAAGCGCCTTGCCCGATTTGTACTGGCCACGGGACATTTTATAACAGCCCTTCGAAATCCTCTCTCGTCATATCGCAATCACGGAGGATTTTTGATAACAGGGTCGGTCTGATGACTTCCCCGCTGTGGACTGGCACAACGGTGGTCCTCCCATCGGTATGCCGAAGAAAATGATGTGCTCCTCTAGTCCGTGCGACGAAGAAGCCAGCTTTCTTGAGAGCTGAAATTACTTTTGTGCCTGCCATGATTACACGTCATTACGTCCGCCATCACGCTGTTTTCTGGAATGACAATAAGCGCAAAGAAATAACACGCAGCTTCCGGGTTTCTCACATGCAACTTTCCGGAGCTTTTTCCAGGAGCCGCGCTTTATTTCATATCAACCATCATGGAAGCGAATGAGTAAACCCCCACAATTCTACTTCATGTAATCGGCTCTCGAAGATGTAAAAAATAGTAGCAGTTCTACGTATTTTTCGTGCCCTTAGGTTTGGACGGATATCTAAGGTGCGTGGTCGCTCCCCCATCTCTCCCTGTCAACCCGGCGAATCAGGCAAATCTCTCTAGAGCTGAGATTAAATCCTCGTCGAATCTCCCAGCGCGCATCCTCTGGATATAGACCTCGGTCGTGGAGCGATCGCCATGCTTGAGCACATCCTGAATCGCTCCTAGATCAAATCCGAATCGGTCAAGCTGATGC
>BTQE01000198.1:0-4013 GCA_036985715.1 Rhodothermia bacterium | reverse complement strand
CGTTGAATCGCTCCTGAGGGGTCGAAACAGACCATTTTTCGGAAGACGTCTTGGCAGCGGCAACAGCCTCTTGGACCTGCCGTTCTTCAGAATGTCCGTACTCACCGACGATGTCAGAAAGATCGGACGGGTTAATATTCTGGATGACTGCCGGCGCGGTAATCCATGCACCGCCGATAAGGTTTGTGTCTACGGGACCGTTATTCATTGGGAGATCGGGGAGTTGTTGAAGTGTGAATGCAATTTGAATTGAAACTTTGTTACTTCAGATCGATGCGAATTCAGCCAGCGGAAATTTCAGCTACGGCCAGGTCGGGCCTGGTGGCGATCGCTTTCTCAACAACAGCGATTACGCGCGAACGCTCTTCACCATCCAAAGGTAACCGTGGCGGGCGGACGGTTTCCGTACCGACACCTTCGACGAATTCGGCGAGTTTAATGTTTTGAACGAGTTTCGTTGAGACATCAAGGTGGAGGAGCGGCATAAACCATCGATAGATCGTCCGCGCCTCCTCCACGCGGCCGGCCTGGACCAGATCGTAGATCGCGACGGTTTCTTTCGGGAAGGCCGTCACGAGACCGGCAACCCATCCAACCGCTCCGAGGAGCAGGCTTTCCAGCGCTAGATTATCGACGCCGGTAAAGACCTGGTATCGGTCACCCACCTCGTTGTAGATGTCCGTAATTCGCCTGACGTCGTCCGATGATTCTTTAAGGGCAACAAGCGTGGGTTCATTTGCCAGCTCAGCGAACATTTCAGGCGTTACGTCAACCTTGTACGCGATTGGATTGTTGTAGATCATGATCGGTAGATCAGATACGCGCGCCACGGTTCGAAAGTGCGTCAGCGTTTCTCGTCGGTCTGCGGCATATAGCATGGCCGGTAGAAGCATTATTCCGTTGGCGCCGTTTTGGCTCGAGGTTTCAACGACCCGGCAGGCAGCGGCCGTAGTGTTTTCAGCGACACCCGCGAGCACAGGAACCCGACCATTGCTGACAGAGACAGCGATCTTCAGCACTTCCTGTTTTTCGTCGGCAGATAGCGAGCCGTTTTCGCCAAGGGTCCCCGTTACGACCATACCACGAACGCCCGAATCAATCTGAAAATTGAAGTGACGCTCCATCTCATCGTAATCGAGCGAAAAATCGTCTTTGAATTTGGTGGTTACGGCGGGAAATACGCCGGTCCAGCGATCAGTCATGGTTCAGACGTTGTTATGGGAAGAACAGTCGATAACTGCAAGTAGCGATCAATTGAGGTCTCAGAATTAGTAATATATCACATGGATATCAGGAAAAACAATAGAAAACAGTAAAATTGAAATCAAGGACTCCCGCATCCCACCGAGATACAGAAGAATTCCGGTCTCACCTGTCCTTATAGAGCGCAGCGCCAGCGAGAACGCCTAGCGTGATTTCCACGATTCCCCAAATCTCGGACCACCAAAATAGGCTCATCGGGAAGACTCCGGCGAAAAATATACCCGCGTAGCCCATAAAGTAGGTCAGAAACCAAACCGTCAGTCCGGCACAAATCGCCGTTTTGGGGCCTGCTCCACAAGTTGGCTTGAACGCCGCATAAAGTGCCACGCCTGCAATTCCGAAAATAAAACCGCTTGCGAAGAACCATATCATCATTCCGACACTATCAGCCATGGGTACATCGATAGCTTCCATGGCCGCTTCCCACTGACCATCGAGAAAGACGATATTGAGGAGCATCTCCCCAATATTAATAATCAGACCCGCTACAAGACCTCCGAGAAAGATGCGAGAAATGTTCAATTTGTCCATAGTAATAGGATTCTAGGCGAGACGATACGCTTCAAAACTGCCCCCTCAGTTTCCGGACGATAGTAGGAAGAATTGGGAGATGTAATATGTGCAAGCTGGTCATTTGGAGACGGTAAAGTCCGACCTGCCGAAGCGATGTAACCAAACGGGTCACTCTCCCGTGTAGTGTATACGATTTTACGTGAAAGGACACGGACGACCTTCGACCATGCTGAAGAATTATTTGCGGATCACGCTTCGGAATCTCAAGAGACACAAGGGTTACTCTTTTATCAACATCGTTGGACTCGCGACGGGTCTGGCAGCCTTCGTACTAATTAGCCTGTTCGTTCGAAACGAACTCAGTTACGATCGTCACAACGAGAATGGAGAGAACCTGTACCGTGTGATTCTGAGTGCAGACGTGATGGGTCAGCCTTTGGAGACGACGAACACGCCAGCGCCAATGGCGGCTACCCTCATTGAAGAGTTTCCTGAAATTATCGACGCCATACGGATCGATGATTTTTCACCCATTCTGGTTCAATACGAAGACCGGAAATTCTATGAGGACGAGTTCTTCCTGGCAGATTCTACGTATTTCAACATGTTTACCGCTCCCCTTTCCGTGGGCGATGCAAAGACGGTTCTAAACCGACCGAATACGATTGTCATAACCGAAGAAATCGCCGATAAATTTTTTGGCGATGAAGATCCGATCGGAAAGGTGCTGAGGGTTGATAATGGCACCGACTACGAGATCACCGGAATCATGCAGCCCATTCCGAGTCAATCCCATTTCAAACCTGATTTCCTGGGATCGTTTGTCACGAGTTCTGCGGCAGATAGTCCAATCTGGCTGAACAATTCATGGTCCACGTATTTACTTCTGGCCCCTGGAACCGACCCGTCTTCGCTCGAAAGCAAGTTTCCGGCGATTGTCACTAAGTACGTCGGTCCAGATATCGAACGCTTAACGGGACAGTCGTATGAAGAGGCGATCGAGGCCGGACTTCGCTATGAGTTTCTTCTCGAAAACGTCAGAGACATCTATCTCCACTCGAAAGCGACCGACCAAATCGGTCCTACGGGAGACATTCAGTATGTCTATATCATGAGCGCGATCGCCCTTTTTGTCCTGCTGATTGCTTGCATCAATTTCATGAATCTTTCTACTGCTCGAGCGACGAATCGAGCGCGGGAAGTGGGATTACGAAAGGTGATGGGATCCGATCGAAAACGACTCATTTATCAGTTTCTTGGTGAGTCATTCACGATAGCAGGTATTTCAATGCTCCTGGCTGTCGGACTGATATTATTAGCACTGCCTGTATTTAATGCCACTGCAGGTACGTCACTGGCGGCATCGCCGCTTTTATTCGCAACACTGTTCGGTGTGACCGTCGTAACCGGATTTGCGGCCGGTATTTATCCTGCATTTGTCCTCTCCGGGTATAAGCCTGTGACAGTCCTGAACGGTTCGTTTTCCTCTACCGCTGAAGGCTGGCGCTTGCGAAGTACGCTCGTGGTAATTCAGTTCGCAATTTCCATTGCCCTCCTGATTGGAACAGGTGTCGTGATGAAGCAACTGCGCTTCATTCAGAATCGGGATGTGGGATTCGATATGGAACAGGTTGTAGTCTTACCACTCGAGTCAGAGGAGGGCAGGCAGGGATTTGAATCGTTCAGAAATGAAATCATACAATATACGGGTGTAGTAAATGCGGCAGGATCAAACGGATTGCCGGGTCCCGGACACATCCACCAGAACACAGCATTTCTGGGCGAGACGGATCGAACGGAGGACATATTCCTGGCAGCCTTAGTAGAGGCGTCGTACGAATATGTGTCCACTCTCGGCCTGGAAATAATTCATGGCAGGGATTTCTCGAGAGAGATGACATCTGACAGAGAGGGGTTCCTGGTGAACGAAGAAGTTGTACGCGAGCTGGGTCTTGAAACCGAAAACGCTGTAGGATCAAGAATCTCACAGGTGGCTGGAAACGAGGACGAATCGAATCGAACGGGTGAAATCATCGGTGTATTTGCTGATGCCAACTTCGAGTCCATTCACCAGTCAATAAGTCCGTTGGTCATAGGTATGAGGGAATGGTGGCGTTATATCCCGGTCCGAATAAGCGCGGATCAGACTGCAGAAACTCTCGCGTTCCTGGAGGAAAAGTGGACAGTTCTTGAGCCGGAATACCCGTTCCGATACTATTTCATTGACGAAGATTACC
>BTQE01000197.1:0-4016 GCA_036985715.1 Rhodothermia bacterium | reverse complement strand
CCATTGGTTTTCAACTTGATCAGGTAGACCGAAAATCAGGTCGATAGATCTATTCTCAAACCCCGCTTTTTCTGAATTCTTGATGGCATTCTGTGCAGTCTCCGAATCATGACACCGGCCCAGAAAGGTTAGGTCGTCGTCGAAAAACGACTGGATGCCAATACTCAACCGGTCCACGCCAAGCCGCTTTAAATCGCGAAGATATTCGAGCGAAGCGTCTTCTGGATTGACTTCAAATGTGACTTCCTCGAGCTGCGATGTATCAAAGTGTTCGTGAACAGTCGACAGAATATCCTCCAGCTCTTCGGGCATAAGAAGGGAAGGAGTCCCTCCACCGAAATAGAGAGTGCCTATCGGTTCGTAGCCGGCATATTCAGTGGCATAGGCCTCGATTTCCTTTCGAATCGATTGAACAAAAGGCGTATGTACCTTACGCGTTGTGACGAAATAGAAGTCACAGTAGACGCATCGCTGCGTGCAATAGGGGATATGGAAATAGAGACCCGCCACTTTCGATTCAGGTAAATTTGATGGCTGGCACTCTCTTTAACCAAGCATCGGGTACTATAGAATAATACCAATGCGAAATGGAATCGAGAGGGCTATTTCTTCGCTCTGAATGATGATAGACGGGTCGATTTCGTAGTAGAGCGTCGATTCCCGGAGAGGAGTAGCACGTCCGACTCCGAGGTGAATTGTTGGGCCTCCGGCTGAATGATCGCTCGGACCAAACGGGGCGTAGACTCCAAAGCCGCCTAATAAATAGGTGGTTCGATCCAGGTTGGGAAACGTAACGATCAACGAAAGCTGCGGGTCAACGACGTAGCTCGCGTCATCTTGGCCTTCGAGGATAAATCCTGTAATGCCCAGGTCAACCGCGAGAGACAGATCCCAGGTCAGTGGTTTACTCAGTCGCGCCCTGAAACCCAGGCCGAGACCGTCCTCGGATTGCAAGACTGCGTCAAAACCGATTCCGATTTTTGGGTTATTCGACTGTGCTATGGCATGCAGCTTCGGAAAAGTCAGCGATAGAAAAAAAACAATGAGTGCGATTCGAGACGAGCTCCCCATGGGTCAACGTATTCAGTCTGATTACGGATGTGATCGATTTGCGCTTCCAAGAGGCCCTGATGTGCACGTTGAGTGCCCTTGTTGGACGAGTAAAATATAGGAAGAATACACGTCTCGGCGAGATGAATATTTGTAGTTCAATGGACCCGGAGATTTCGAGCCGGCCAGCGGTCACCGGACCTACCAGAGCGCGTTGGAGTTCATGGATTGCCGGTCCAATCCTATTCGTCCTTTAAAACGCGCATGCTACTTCCCATCGGAGATGATAATCGAGAGCTCACGGGGCCCGCGTATGTCACAACGGCCTTGATCGTGATCATCCTGGCATTCTTTTTCCTGCTACAGGGAGCCGGGTCCAATACCGATTTTACCTATGGTTGGAGTGTCGTGCCTTATGAGATCACAACCGGGGTAGATTTACGGAACCCCGTCATCACAGAGATTTCCGGACGTTCCGTTCAGATTCCACAAGCTCCGGGACCCCCGATTATTTATTTCACGATCATTACGGCGATGTTCATGCACGGAGGCTTCGGCCACCTGTTTGGGAATCTCCTTTTCCTTTGGATATTTGGAGACAACGTCGAGAATCGCTTCGGCTGGAGAGTCTTTCTGGGGTTCTATCTGGCCAGCGGCATTGCAGCTACCCTCACGCAAATCATGCTTAATCCCGATAGCATGATACCGAGCCTGGGCGCCTCGGGTGCCATCTCGGGCGTCTTGGGGGCCTACATGGTTCTATTTCCCAGAAACAAAGTTTATGCGTTGTTCTTTTTCTGGGTAATCACAGTGCCGGCTGTCGTAGCGATTGGACTCTGGATCGTGTTTCAAGTTTTGAGTGGATGGGGCGCGCTGACGGCGGCCGGAGAGACGGGCGGTGGGGTCGCGTATGGAGCCCATGTCGGAGGGTTTGTCGCAGGTGTGGTGATGGCCATGATCCTGCGATTCGTTATCAAAGAGGAGCCCAAGAGTCGGTACTCGGCCGTATCCAGCAAAGACGGATCGAAGCGATATTGGTAGTGCTTTGAATCCAGGAAAAAGCGTTCCCCAGAGAGAAATCCCGACCATTTCGCTCTATTAGGAAGGCGGGGAATACGACTATGTACTCATAGATACGCCCGGAGGAATCGCCAGTAGGGACATGCAGGCGATAGAGAGCCTATCCGATCTGATTATAATTCCACTCTCGCTTTCACCGACAGATATCCGCAGTTCGGCGGAAACGGCCGAACTGATTCATGCGCTCCCAAAGACACGATTGCTTTTCAATACGGTAAATACCCGAACCCGCGCCTTTAAGGGGAAGGGGAGTATCGCTAAAGCAATAGGTCTCGAACCGCTCAAGAACCATCTCGGAAATCGGGTGGCGTATTCATACGCACTCGTTGAAGGGTGGGGCGCTCTGAAAAGGAAATCAATCGAGGAATTAACACAGTTCGCGGAAGAAATAGGGTAATGGCGAAGCAGAATGACTTGACGGTTCTGATGGGGCAGACAAAGCCGGAGACAGAGCCTGTCGCACGTGTGGGTGGGACAAAAGCGGTCGGAGAGAAGCGCAGAACGCTAGCGTTCAGCGAATCCGATGAGCTTGAACTCGATAGAATCGAGGCCTCTCTGCGAGATAGGGGATATGACCGTGTTGCGACAGCAAAGCTGATTCGTATTGGGTTGCGGGTAGCGTTCAAAGACTGAAGTTCGCCGGATAACCCGGTCTCGCTTGTCGTAGATGCGGGTTGTTCTCATGTCCGCATGGTTCGCAAGGTTGGCCGCTTCTTCCAGAGTACCACGGGCCTCGTTCCTCTAAGGTTACAAATTGCGACCTTGGAGATCCGAACTCTTCTTTTGGAAGCTGGAACACTAGCTTTATTAAAGAGTGTGTTGTCAATCATTGACAATAATTGTCAATTTGCTATACTGCCTGTATATGAGTACAACAGCTAAACCTATGAATGTATCACTTACTTCAAAGCTGGAAGGGATGGTCAAAAAGTTGGTAAAGTCTGGCCGCTATAACTCAGCAAGTGAGGTTGTTCGTGATGGTCTACGGCTCGTAGACGAGAGAGAGCAACTGCGAAAAATAAAGCTTCAGGCGTTGAGGGAGGCCATACAGGAGGGATTAGACAGCGGGCCACCGACAGAATGGGATGTTGACGAGTTTAAAAGGGACGCTAGGAAGCGCAGGTCTGGGCGCTCTATCACCTAGAGCACTCTATGTCTACAAAAATATCAGAAAGCGCAAAAAGTGATCTGTTTGAGATTTGGGACTACATAGCAAACGACAGCATTGCGCAGGCCGACAAAATGTCGGACGAGTTTGAAAGGATTTTTTCAGTCCTTGCAGAAAACCCAGAAATGGGGCGCAGACGAGAAGAGCTTAAGGAAAATCTTAAAAGCTTTCCTCATGGTAACTATGTCATTTTCTATCGCGGTGATGCTGATGAAATAGAAATAGTTCGTGTGCTTCATGGAGCGAGAGACATACCAGATATCTTTTAGTTTCGCGAATGGGGTACGCACTCGTATAGGTCCAGCCTTCCACGACCGTTTCAAGGAACCGTCCCCAGTGGTAGTGCTTGGTGAGCACGTCGACAACGGAAACGGTTCCCTTTATCGTCTCATAATCAAGGTATTTCTTCTCTGTAGTCGTCTGGATAACATCCCTGATTGTGCTGGATAGTTTGTTCTGTCCCCTACCATATGAGCCGGTCAAGTGCCACGTAAAACGGAACGGCGATATGGGTACGCAGGGGTAGTGCTATTATTTCCCTTAATAATTCCGGCTTTATTACGTTGGCTTTGGAATACGACAATGCCAGAGGTGTTTGGAATAGATACCCCCGGGTAAACCCGGGGTTCTTTTGGGCTACAACTGCATTCGCAGTTGATCTGAATCCTGTTCTCCTTGATGTTCAACGTAGCGTTTGATAACCGACTCATCGACTCCT
>BTQE01000196.1:0-4018 GCA_036985715.1 Rhodothermia bacterium | reverse complement strand
GCAGTGCGGAAAGTGAATTGCATCTTGGTGGGTTCGAGTTGGTGGGAGGAGGTCCAAGAAACGCCCACTAACTCGTAATCGCAACGTCGGGTTAGTCAAGTTCCGCTGATGCCTCCTCTAGTCATCTGACATTATTTTAGCAAAACCATCTGCTTGACCAAGCGCGAGTCCTTTGTTTCCAAAGTGTAGAAATAAACACCGCTAGCGGCGGATGAGGCGTCCCAATGCACCGTGTACGTTCCGTTCTGGCGGTAGTCATCAGCCAATGTCGCTACATATCGCCCGAGTACGTCGTAGATCGTCAACTTAACCAGACTGCTCTCCGGGAGCTCAAATCGGATACTCGTCCCGTTGTTGAAGGGCTCGGGGTAGTTTTCGGCCAGTACGTCTGAATCCGAAACCAAGTCGCATTCTCCCACTCGTTCTCCGAAATCCGTTATGCATTCCGAGACCCGGATTTGATTGGACTCGTCATACCAATCCGAAACGAGGGCCGACACCTGCACTTGATAGCGGGCTTCGTATTTGAGGGGAGGCGAAAACGTGAACCCTCCAACATCGGGCCGGCTCCAGGTCGTCCAAGGAACGTCCGGAGTGATTCGAGACTGGTAACGCCAGACCACTTTGATAGTGTAGTATTTCGTCGCCCGCTGTACCGGAACAATCGTCCATTCACGAGCTGAATTTGTGAGGGGATGTTCGAGTTCGACGGCAAGCTGAGATGCCTGTGGCGGTGCGGTCAGGATTTGCCCGGTGGTATTGACACGATTTCGATTCTTCGATCGAAGCCAGTTCACATTGTCGACGACATCCATCAAATCGATTTGAGTCGATGGTGAATAAAAGAACCAGTCGATACTGAATCCAATCGATCGATCTTGCTTCCAACACGAAAGGGCGAAGAGGTTCAGGGACTCACATATCTCTCTTGTGCGACCCAGAAGTGTGAACCTCGTTGCCATGGACTGAACCCGACGTCCGATCGGTATTTCTTCTCTCATTCTGATCCCCTCTATGACATAGTCGTCTCCAATCTCGCTGGTGTCCACCTCCCGCCAGGCGGCGGCTTCAAAAACCAGAGTTTCATTGTCGTAGCTTATAAGTCAGTCTGCATATCGGTCCGAATGATCGTTGCTTACAAACCACTCCATGCAGGCACTTGGATCCTCGATACTCTCCCCGACATCGCTTCGAAACAAGCGACAGGAAAGATCAGTGTTCAGCCTTTGTACGGGATCGTGCATCCGAAATGCGCTTGTATTCCTGTCTTCACCGTCAATTACCCCACCGTTGGATAGATATTGTGGATAATTGTCGTCGAACGAATTATTCCATTCGTGATTGAATTCCGACCACCTGGATTCCGGACGCCCACATTCACCACGCCTGGGATCCTTTGTACAAATCACGTTCGTTGAGTGTGTCCAAAAAGAAAGAGTCAAAGGCGAGTTTGTCACCGTGCCCAACGAGATATCATCGAGCCGAAGGCGCGCTGCCCAGGTTCCTGTTCGATTGACAAATCCGGATACCAGAACCGGCGGGAGATATACAGACTCCCATCTGTAAAAGTGTCCTTCGTCGGTCTGCAACCGAACGCTTCCTTCCGTGGCAAAACTGAAGCGAGCTGTTTTGGCGAACTCCAACTGATCCCAGTTTCCCTTATACCACGCCTGTTCCCTCAAATGAACGAACCCATCGAGATTCGTCCAGGGATTGGCAGCAAACAGCTCCTCTTCGTTGCGGTAGTCAAAATCGTCAAAAATGATCGGATAATTCGGTCTGGTCTGGGCTTGTGACCGGGTTCCTAAACCGGAACAGAGAACAAGACCAGCGAGATAGAATGTTAGTCTAAGTTTCGTAGCTCGTCTTCCCATACGTGTCTCCCGCGCTCATGAATGGAGATAACGCAACTCGAAATCGAGGTTTTATCTCCCCAGGTAAAGGATGAGCAAGGACACGAAAACGCGTCGTCTTTGGCCCGGGTGGGGGATGTTTTGAGCTGAATGCCGAGGGAAATGTCGGTTTGAGGGATTCCGCTCGGGCTTTACACAAAGATCGGGACTTCTATGACGGGTAGACAGGTAAAAACGAGCCCGTACCCCTGTTCGTGCCCGTCTATTCGCTCTGCTCTTAGCTCGCCGAGTCGCCTTTTGCAGGTTTTTGGTCTGCAGAATTATTGGCTGAAGGCCTATCGTCTTCAAGATCGGCTTCTGCAGAACGCCGGTCAGCGTGATGAATCGATCTTTTGAGCGCTTCTTTATCGATATCAGTCTCGCCGAAATACCGAAGGAGATGCGCTTCATAGAGGCGCGCTACTTCCGAGCGCGCCTGATCAAGGTTTGAGTCGACGTCTGTGCTGTTTAGTGCAGCCAGGATCTCGCACTGGTGGCCGATCAGAACGTCGAGCTTCGCATTTACTTTTTGAAGCTGCTGTATGGTTTCGAAATACGCGGCCGCAGGAGGGATCTCAAACAAAGAGATATCCACGTCTTCCGGCTCCGAGTGCTCAGTATCTGACATGGGAAAATTTCTTTTGCGCAACACAGTGTACACACTGGGCAAGTACAAAGGTATCATGAAAGTTGGAGAATCATAGATGATTCTGCGCCCGAATACCGGACACTTCGAGATGAGGCAACCACGATGTACCCAACAAAGGCCGGTAACCGATATCCGAACCCGTTATATTTAGAGTCCTTTTGTGAAGAAGCCATCTTCTGATGGCGACTCACAACCCCATCCCACCTTCTGGTTTTCGATTGGAAATGAAGCGTTTATTGTCCGTCCTCATTCTGGGTTTCGTCCTCGTGCATGCTGGAGCGTTTTCAGCAGAGCCTTCCGTAGAATTGGCAAAACTTCGTTCCGCTTACGGCGGTGCGGTCGCGATCGTCGGTGCAGACATCCTGATAGCAGAAGCCAGTGGGTTTTCTACGCCTGGAATGGTCCACGTTTACAGAAAGGAAGAAGACGGTTCATGGGCGGAATCACAAACGCTGGTCAGCTCTAATTCCAGCGTCGGGGACCGGTTTGGATCGTCCATTTCTGGAAGTGGAGACCACCTCTTTATTGGAGCGACTGAGTTCGCTGATAATGCCGGCATCGTATATGTTTTTGAGAAGGGGAATGACGGCACATGGAAAGAAACAGCGACGCTTCAGGCACACGAGACGGAGGCAGGCGACCGGTTTGGCTCCTCTGTAGCCGTTGCGGATGGATGGGGAATGGTAACCGCATCTGCAAAGAATGAAAATTCGGGATCCGTTTATGTGTTTCAATACTCAGGATCCTCGTGGACAGAGGTTCAGGAACTGAACGGAAATTCATCAGCAGAAGGTCAAGAATTTGGAGCCGCTCTGGCTATTCGGGAAAATAGATTCGTTGTCGGAGCGCCGGGCACTGACGAAAACCGCGGAGCCGTGTACGTTTATGAGCGCGCCGACGGCGCATCGGAGTGGTCACAGACCGACGTGATCCGGGACCGAGAAGAATTAGCGCAGGATCGATTTGGCTCGAGTGTAGCCCTTGACCTTAATCGAATCGCCGTTGGAGTCCCCATGGCGAATCAGTTTACAGGTCGGCTCGAAGTCCTCGTTCGTCGACGTACATCCTGGTTCTTTTTCAGTCGGGCTGTACCGGAGGTGACGGAAGGTGAAAGGCGTGGTCTCGGCTCTGCACTCGCTTTCGACGGAAGACGGCTGTGGGCATCGGCACCGTTGGAAAATCTTCGTACTGGTGTTGTCGTAGACTTTTCAAATGATTTTAAGGAAGTATTTGAACTCACAGGTGCTGAGTCGAGTGAGGGAAGTCGCTTCGGAAGCTCAATTGCTGTCTCCGGGGATATTGCGATTATTGGAATGCCCGGCCATGATTATGGAGAGGGGATCGCTGCAATTTTTGAGAGAAGCGATGACGAGTGGAGTCAAGTGGCGACGGTGTACCGTGACCTGGGAAGTTATGAGACCGTGTATAGCGATCGAAAGGACTGTGAAAACGGAGCGGCGCGAGAGTTTAAGTGCTC
>BTQE01000195.1:0-4047 GCA_036985715.1 Rhodothermia bacterium | reverse complement strand
TGCGCCTGTGATGAAGACGGTATCTCCGGTGAGCCTTTCGACGTCTCTCGGATAGATACGGATTTCGTCACCTGGTTGAAGCAGATCTTTCGCGGCTCCCTGACCGGCCAGTGCCTGCTCCAGATTAAAAGGCACCACGCGGGTTGTGATTCCGTCTTCGTTTACTCGAAACAGATCCGCTCGGTCCAGAAATACGGTTTTCACGAACAAAGAGTCGTACAGCCCGCCGCCCGCAAACAGGAGATCGCTTACCTGGAGATTGTCCCGCCATGGCAACGCCCGTTCGTTTCGAACATGGCCGGAAATCGCTACCTCTCCGACGCGCTGAACATCGGATCTGAAGAAGATGGTCAGGGAGTCCCGCCTTACGAGCGCTATGTTCTGCGTGGGCTCATCGGCCAGCACGCCGCTGAGATCCAGCGTAATCTGCTGGTCCGTAAAGTCGTCGCGCACGCGTACGAGCGAAGCCGTTCCGACGAAGGCTTCCTCCATCAGGCCGTCGGCGGACAGTATTAAATCTCTGACCGTGCGCAGCGCAGGCGTGAGCTCGTAACGCCCCGGTTGAAAGACCGCACCCGCTACGGTCACTGAATTATCGATTCGATCCGAGATCCCAAATATCGAGATGACGTCGCCGTTCCTGAGCGCAACGTCTTCGAGTCCGTTGAGTACATCGGACAGGCTCAGATCGAGCACCTCTCGGGCAATCGATGGATCGGTGCGCTCGTCGAACGGAACGATTCTCTCGATCTGGTAGCGCTTGGTATAGGCCGTCGTCGTGAGACCACCGGCATAGTCCAGAAGCGCGCTGAACTTCTCTCCATCCCGCAATTCATATACGGCGGGTCGCACTACTTCTCCCGCGATTGCTACGGTTTTCCCGCGAGGTCGCACAAACGCGAAATCGTTGCTGCGGAGTCGTATGGGGTTCTCGGCGTAGCCCCGAAGCAGATAGTCGTAGAGATCGAGCGTCGAAACAGTCTGCCCGTTCCGGATGACATCGATTTTGCGCAGGCTCCCTCTTCGCAGAGGGCCGCCAATGCTGTAGAGCACATTAAAGAGTGTTGAAGAGCTGGATACGGTGTAACCACCGGGCTGGCCTACTTCGCCCAGTACGAAAACCTTGATGGGTCTCAGTCGAGCCACCGTTAGATCCATGAATACGCTAGGCGGATCGGACACCAGGCCCGCGTAACTCCTTGACAGGGTTCGTTTTACGTCTTCACGAAGCACGTCCAGCCGTTTCCCGGCGACCGTAATCTGTCCGACCCGTTCGACGAACACACGCCCTTCGACATCGACCGGGAGCGTGTACTGGAACTCCGCCGCGCCCCACACAGTCAGCCTCAGCTCGTCGCCAGGGCCCACGAGATACCCGTCGTCAACGGGACCGATGGGGCTCGGTTCGAATGCTTCCGGCACATTCTGGAACAGATCGTAGCCGAAAAATGGTAATTCCTGTTCGCCGACGGATTCAGAAAACAGTGTAGGCTGAGCGGTATCGATGCTGTCTCTAAGCACACGGGCACGCGCGGCCTGGCCGCTCAGAATGGAATCGATCGGCATGTCCACTAAAACCGAGTCGCCAGATACGTCTTGCAGCGGCGCGGCTGTTAGAGATTCTGCTTGAGCAACGGCTCTGAGCATGCGCTGGATAACGGCTTCCGATACGCCCAACTCACGCGCGCGCTGTGCGGCCTGAACAGGATCGTCCAGGTTGATGCCGAGTCGATCCGCGAGACTCCGAGCTTCCGACTCCGTAAGATTGTTTCTCGCCAGCTCTCTCTGGATTTCAGCCGGAAGAACCTGGGCGCTGCTGGAAACAGGTACGGCTACGAGGCCGGCGATAATCAATAATGTATAGACAACACCATGCTTCATTATCGAGAGAATTCTGGTGGGGCGACTGATCGTAGAATTATCGGAGAAACCGGTCTGCTGATTCTGAATGTAAAACCCTCAATCCATTCGACCGAGGTAATCGATAATAACTGTTGCAGCATTGACAAAAAACACACCGAACTACGTATAGCATCTTAACTCGCTGAAGCAGTAATTGTCATATCCGTACAAGCAGGATCACCGCGTTGGGATCTTGCTCGAACATTACTCCTCTACCAGTTCGAAAGATGGGATTTCTTTCCCTTTCATTCATTGTAAAAACGTCGCCCAACGTTCGGAATCGACATTTTCTTGCGCTCGATATTTTTATTCTACTCCTGACGCCGGCTGCAGCACTTTTTCTTCGCATCTCCTCTTCGAGCGAGTTCGAGGGCTATTTCAGTTCCCTCTTGGTAATTACGCTTTCGTTTCTTCTGGTTAAGCTCGTCTTTTTCTATTTCTCGAATCTCTATAAGCGTTACTGGCAGTACGCCAGCGTTGATGAGCTGGCACGAATTGCTCTGGTTTTCGGAACAGTGCTGATCGTGCAATACGGATTATTTTTCCTTTTCAGAGAGAGCGGTATGGTATCCAGGGGTTTTCCCAGATCAGTTCCTCTGATCGAAGGCCTGCTGGCCTTTGTCGCCGTGGGCGGCTCGCGTTTTTCTGTACGACTGGCCGACAGGATCCGTCAGCGCGCACGCGATCCCCGCGGTTGCGAGCCCGTATTGATGGTGGGAGCGGGAGAGGCGAGTGTTGCAATCGCCTCGGAAATGCAAGGCAACTATCGTCTCGGCCTGAAGCCCGTAGTATTTGTTGATGATGATCCGGAAAAGCAGGGACTCCACATTCGCGGAATAACCGTTGAAGGATCGTGCGACGAAATTCCCGTTCTTGCCCAGAAGTATCGTCTCAAACGCGCGGTGATCGCCATTACGACAGTTACAGGAAAGGACATCCGGCGTATCCTTGAGATCTGCTCAAAGGCCGGGCTTAAAACGCGAATGGTACCGGGAGTCTCCGAACTGTTGTCCGGTAGAGTAAATGTCCGTCAGCTCCGGTCCGTCCGTATAGAGGATCTGCTCAGACGCGAGCCGGTCCAAGTTGAAGAAACAGCTATTTCCGAAACAGTATCGGGAGCTCGCGTGCTCGTTACCGGAGGCGGCGGTTCCATTGGCGGCGAGCTCTGTCGACAGATCTTGATGTACAATCCGGCCAGCCTGATTCTGTTTGACCACAGTGAAAACGCTGTTTTTGAGATGTTAGTGGAGCTTCAGAGCCGAAAAGCCAGGTTACAGTCCGCCTGTGACCTTGTTGGTTTGATTGGAGACATCCGAGACAAAGGTCGACTGAATCAAGTCTTTGAAACGTGTCTCCCGGAAATTGTATTTCATGCCGCTGCTCACAAGCATGTGCCTCTCCTTGAAGAGAATATTAGTGAGGCTGTAATCAATAATGTGCAGGGGACCATCAACGTCCTGGACATGTGCAGTCGTTTCGACGTTTCTCGGTTTGTGATGCTTTCGAGCGATAAGGCTGTCAATCCGACGAGCGTCATGGGTGCGACGAAGCGCGTTGCTGAACTGCTTGTTCGGCAGACTGCGACAAGGAAGAATCTACCGTACGTGTCCGTACGATTTGGGAACGTACTCGGAAGCCGAGGAAGTGTCGTCCCGCGTTTTCAGGAGCAGATCAAGGCTGGAGGTCCGGTCACGGTCACCGACCCAGACGTCGAAAGATTCTTCATGTCAATACCGGAAGCTGCTCAGTTGGTTTTGCAGGCAAGTGCCCTTGCCGAGTGCGGCGAGGTGTACGTACTGGACATGGGCGAACCCATCAAAATAATTGACCTTGCAGAAGACCTGATTCGCCTCTCCGGTCTGGAGCCAGGAGTGGACATTGAAATTGAGATTACGGAATTGCGCAAGGGTGAGAAATTGTCAGAAGAGCTTTTTCTCCACTCCGAAAACCCTCGTCCAACGCGGCACGAAAAGATTCTTGTTACGAAGATTGACGACACACTCGTGAACGATCTCGAGATCGTCGTATCCGATCTTTTGATCTCAGCGGAAAAGGGAGGCCGGTACGATATGCTGAAGTCTATTAATAGAGTTGTGCCCGAGTATGTGACGGGAGCCGCGGTACCAGAATCAACGTCATCGATTG
>BTQE01000194.1:0-4051 GCA_036985715.1 Rhodothermia bacterium | reverse complement strand
GATCGTTGCTGCCGATCATTGCTGCGGATCGTTGCTGCGGATCAAGGGGGAGCAGTTCGGTGACGTCAATGTGGGCGAACTCCCGTCCGTTCCAGTAGTCCAGGTACAAATGACCTCGTACACGAAAGCGAGCCGGTGTGATCAGGCTACGCCGCAACTCCGGAGCGAGCTTAAGGATGTAGTAATTCCGATTTTTTGTTTGCAGAACGGTAGCCGAAAAAGGTTCGTTGCCGCGAATCGTCACCACACCCTCGACCGTAAGAAGAGATTCAGGCACTCTTGAAACGGAACACCCGGAGATCGCTACGAATACTGCGATCAAAATTGTAACAGAAAGGGTCGATACTGTAAAACTGCGAATCATTGTTTCAGCTTGACGTGAATCCGCGGCATTGATCCGCTTTTCCGGTGTACTCTGAACTCTATGCGATTTAGATACAACATACATTCCCTTTTGACGAGTTTGTTCGTCATCACCGTTCTTTCCGGTGCCCAATCGCCCCGTGATGTATCCGAACGGTCGCGGTCTGTCCTTTCGAGTGATCCCGATGTCGTTGAGTCTGGACAGTCTTTCGGCATTTTACGAGTGGGCGGCCATTCCCCGCAGAACTACGACTTTTGTGGCACGGATCTCACAACACCCGCCGCAAGAGCTGCTTATAGCCGGTATCGAGCAGCCCGAAAGAACGGAACGCTGAAGCGGGCACGAAAATTTTCGAGTCCTCCGGATATTGGTGATGAAAGCACATTTCGGATTATCGATCAGTTGGGTACAGGAAACGACGCATGGATTGAGAAGACTTTTCGTCTGGTCGACAAGGAGCCTGACGCTTTCTTGATTTGGGTGGACCTGGACGAAATCTTACAGATGGACTCAAACCGCGTGAATACGATCCGAACAGCCCTTCTGGAATCGACGCCGGCTGGATCGGTCGATTCGAGCCAGGGAATTCTGTTCAACAACGAAACATATTTCGGCGACCCGCCCAACTACGACGGCGACAATAACACTGATATCCTCTTTTATGATATCGGAGGCCCTAATTCTCTCGTTCGTGGATTCGTCAGCGCATCCGACATCGATCCACTCGCCCCTGATTCGGTTGGAAATCAAGCGGACGTTCTCTATCTGGATTCCCGCGTTAGTATTGGATCGTTGGCGCCGATTGCAGCCCACGAGTACACTCATTTACTGAATCTCGCAGCGGGTTTCGACTTGAACTACACGTTCATTTCAGAGGGCTTGGCTGAGTACGCGGTCGTCATGAACGGGTACCCAAGATGGCGCCTCATCTCTTACCTCGGTGTCCTGTACAGCGAACAACCCGCGCCGAATCGTTTTGAGTACACGCGTCCGTTGTTCAACTGGAGAACGGATCAGCTCGGAGGTCAAGACCCGAAGTTGTACGACTATCAACGCGGCAGCCTCTTTTTCGGGTATCTGGGAGATCAGTTTGGCCCCGGAGCAATAGGTCGAATGCTTCAAGCCGAAATGAAAGGCCCGGACGGCATCGACAGTATTCTGGTCGTCGAAAACTCGTCGCTCAAAGAGCTACTGCCCGACTTTCACACAGCCAATTACATCAATGATCGAAGTATCAACCCCAGATACGGACACCCCATTCCTGGACGGCCGCTCGACCTGGCGATGCCAACAAGACTGTACGACGGCGAGAAAACGGTAAACGGACTAGAGGGTCCGGAATACATTACCGTGCTGGATGGAGAACTTGTGCGTGGCGGCTCGGTGCACTACTTAAAATGGATCAACGTTTCCGACTTCTTTCTCCAATTCGACATCTTCGGAGCCGGTGAATTTCCGCAGAATGTGGTCGATTTTCAGCGCTCCAATATGGTGGCAAGAGCGATCGTTGAACGTGAAAACGGCGCGCTGGAATTTTTCGACTTTACGCCTCAGGAGGATGCCATCAGATTCGATGGCAGATTCCCGTCACTTACACTGCTCGTGAGTCACATCGACCCGGCGATCGGAACGGGAGGCAGGTATTCCTTATTCGCGAGCTGGATCCCTCTGTCCGTGGCGACGGATACGAAGTCTGAGCCTCAGATTCCCGCGACGTTATCCCTGGCGCAGAATTACCCCAATCCATTCTCTTCAGAGACGACCATCTCGTTTGAACTGAACAGACCGGCTAATACACGCCTTTCCGTTTATGATGTACTCGGGCGTCTGATTACCCGTCTGGTGGACGGACCGCTTCAGCCCGGATTGCACACACGCGTATTCGATGCGTCGCATCTTTCGAGTGGCCTCTATTTTTACCGGATTGAATCCGACGGATTTGTCCAGACCCGGCCAATGCAACTGGTCCGGTAACGGTGATCAGCTTCCTGTATAGCTGATTCGATATATCACGCCTTTCTGGTCATCTGATACAAGAAGGGAGCCGTCAGGTAAGTGCTCCAGATCAACAGGGCGACCCCAATTGCTCTGACCCTGAAGCCACCCGTCTGCGAACGTTTCGTAGCTGATGACCTCGGATGATCCATTCAAACGGACGAGTGTGATCCGGTAACCAATCTTCTGGCTTCGATTCCACGACCCATGTTCGGCAATGAATATCTGGTGCCGGTACTCGGCGGGAAACATATCGCCATCATAAAATTCCAAACCCAGCGGAGCTACGTGAGGCCCGAGCCTCACAGCCGGTGCCCGGTAGTCGCTCGCGTTCCGACCCTGACCAAATACGGGATCGGGTACATCACCTGCGTGGAAATAGGGATAGCCGAAATGGAGTCCGGGTACCGGGGCGTAATTCAATTCGTCACTCGGTACATCATCACCCAGATAATCTCGCTGGTTATCTGTGAACCAGAGTTCTTCGGTGACCGGATGCCAGCCGAATCCTACGGTGTTGCGAATTCCCGAAGCATACAGTTCGAAATTCGAGCCGTCCGTGTTCATTCTCCACAGGGCGGCATAGGGCTGGCCTTTATCACAAATATTACAGGGTGCTCCGATCGGGACATACAGCTTGTCGTCGGGACCAAATGCGATGAATTTCCAACCGTGAAGGGCATCCGTCGGTAACCCATCATAGACCACAACCGGCGTGGGGGGTTGGCTTAAACTGATCTCAATCTGATCGTAGCGCAGTATTCGACTGTTTTCGGCTACGTATAGATCGCCGTTGCGAATGGCGACACCGTTGGGACGGCGAAGATCTTCGTCGATTACGATCGTCGTATCCGCAACACAATCATCATTGCTGTCGACAACTGCGTAGACCGTTCCTACTCGCGTACCTACGAACACCACTCCATTTTCAGATCGAGCCAAAGACCGCGCATTCGGAACGTTGTTCGCATAGAGATCGATCCGAAATCCCGGAGGCAGCGTGATTTTGTCGAGATCTTTGTCTCGATTATTATCTCGTTCCACCGGGTCATCGTCCATATCGATGATATCCTTCGGTCCGCTATCGCAGGCAATGGAGAGCGAAAGAAAAGCACCGATCAGTATAGCAAGAACGGATCGCATGACGATTTTTTTGACAAACTCCGGCGCACGGTGCTTCTTTCGCCTATTGCTTCGTGAAGTCTACTCGCTCGGTGGGAAGGCACCACGTATCAACATCGATACGAGGAACCCGTCCTAAAGCGAGGTTACTTGTTCCGACTGCATTTCAGCAGCAACATTTTCGGCCTCTCGCAAAATCCTCAGGGTATTTCCACCCCAAAGCATCTCGATTTGATCTTCCGCATAGCCCCGCCTTACCAATTCAAGGGTGACGTTGAACGATTCCGACGCATCATTCCAACCGACAATACCTCCGCCGCCATCAAAGTCTGAGCTGATGCCTACGTGCTCGACACCGATTTTTTCGACCGCATAGTCGATGTGATCGACGAAGTCGGATACACTGGGTCCAGGCCATTTCTCGTCGATTTCGGATATCTTGGCTCTGATTTCGGCCTCATCATCATCACTCAGGTCATCGAAGCCAATGCGTCCTCCAGCCATCCCGTATTCTTCGAAAAGCGTCGTCATCGCAGCCTGCTTCTCCTCGGGCGGAGCTTTCAAGTAGTT
>BTQE01000193.1:0-4081 GCA_036985715.1 Rhodothermia bacterium | reverse complement strand
GTCTTGGTGGCATAATCTTCTTGATGCGAGTCGACTTCCTTGATTCAAAACCAATTTTCCCGAGCATCCAGTCATACAAATCTTCCAGCTGTATGTGCCATTGGCGTCCTTTCTTGCTCGCGGGTAGGCCGCGCCACCAAATATATTCGAGAATCGTTTCGGGCGTAACTCTTGAATCAAAATAATGTACGGCCTGCCTGTGTGTAATCACCCTGCGGCCGTGACGAAGCTCATCTCTTAACAGAGCCACCTCTTTTCGGAGCTCTTCATTCTCCTGCTGAACGATGCTCCGAAATAGCTCCCGAAGTTCACTCAGTGAAAGCTCATGTATGAGAATCGCGTCCCTCATTACACCGTCACCCCATTTCCAGACGTGCTCTGGGCGTTAACCGGGACTTCGGGCAGCCGACCAGTTGAAGTCTCGTCCCTCTGCAGGTCGATATAATCCAGTTCGCTGTTTTCTGAAACGGGTATTTCTGGCGGCGGAATCTTCGAATAGCGCCCGAAATCGCGTCGCTCGAAAAAGGCAGTCATCCGTAATTTCACCGGTTCAGAATTGCCCGAGACCATGATGCCGGTACCGTCTCGCATTGTTCGAATTTCATCAGCGGTTGCCAAAGGTTGGCTAAATCGTTGGCCGGTTTTCCGGTCTTCAAGTGTTTGCCGGCCGAGAACCCTTTCAAGTTCACTGCAGGTCGAGTACGGAAGTCCGGGTAAGTAAATCTTTGTCGATAGTGACCCCGCCAAAATTTCCTGTGCGCCCTGCCGGCCATACTGGCTCTCCAGCTGAAATTCACTTTGGAGCGCGGCCACAATCTGGCACGAACGCTTTCTTAGCGTGGATGTGTACATGGCGAAGCCCGGAATTCGGAGATGCCCGACCTCGTCCAGTAGAAGAAGAAGCGGTAAGTACGGCTCTCCCATCTTCGGCAAAAGCATGGCCATGTCAAAGATGGCCTGATACAACAGCGAGAGCATGAAGGCGAAATATGGAAGTTCATTCTCGCGGACAATCAAATACAAAATTGTTGGACGCTCTCGAAGAGTGGATATGCCGAGAGTGTCTGTACTCGTTATCCGGCATAGGTTTGGGTCCGAGAAGGCCGATAGGGCCGTTCGAGCGGTCGATATTAGGCTCGCAAACGTTCGTTCAGAATTAGAGCGCAGGCCGAGAAATTCTGTGAAAACCGTCTTGTCTGCGTGTTTTAATACGAAGTCATCAAGACCACTTCCATCTGGCCCGAAGCTGTTACAGAGACGATACACGTTTCCAAGATTTGCAAATTTTGGATCCGTGTTCATCACGCATTTTATTATTATCGCGATGGCGCTACGAGCTGCGTCGTTCCAAAATTTATTCGATCCTTCCTCCGGGAAAGCGCTCGTTACGAGCGTTTCAGAAATCTTATTTATCTCCGTGTGGCTACCAGCTGAATGCTGGAGCGGATTAAATGAAAGACTCCTACTTGGATCTGACAGGTTAAAAACTGCGATTTGAAATCCATCCTCAGCCTTCTTGCCGGCCGTCTGATCAAAGATTTCTCCCGCGAGGTCTGTCACGATTGCAGACCCATTTTTTAGGGCGAGCACATTCGGAATAATAACGGAACTTGACTTACCGGCCCCCGAGGGAGCCGATACAATAGTGCCCATTTCAGACCGGCGGACACTTAGTCTTCGCCTGCCATCGGCTAACACGCCTGAGGGGCGGCGGCGGAGTAGTCGCCATTTCCCGATACCGGTGAGCCACCGCGCCCCATCGATTATGTCGTATGTGGCCAGTTGTGATTTTATAACGGCAACAATTGCCGTTGCACCCACGATAACGAGGGCGGCTAGTAGATATAAGTTCATTTTTCTATCGGTCTATCGCAGACGTCGGCGACGACGGCGTTGGAAGAGTGTACCGGCGATGCCGGAAAGGAGATAGAGAGGAAGCCGGACGACCCCCATTAGGAGCCCACCGATTACTTTTCCGATAAACGTCATCGGGTGTGTTCGGGAGATTCCAACCGCGTACGCGAGCATTTGGAACCCACACACGAAGATGGACGCAGTGATGACGAAAGTCATAACCGTTTCGACGAGCTGTGCCATTATCCCACCTCCTGCTCGTCTGAATTTGGTTCCGTTTGGGTTCGACCGACTGTGCTGTTGGTCGAATTTTTCATTGGAACTGGAATAGCCTCGTAATCCAACGCTTGGTTTATGACGTCGCGCGTCTCGGCCGAAAACATCCTGGTCAGGTTCCAGACCTTGTCCGGATATTTTTTCTTGTGGGCATCCAGACATCTTGTGAGCTCATTGAACTCTTCCAGAATGTTATCCAGGTGCTTCCGAACCTTCCGGCCATACTTCCGCACTCTGTGGCGGTAAAAAGACACGAAGAGCATTGCTTTACCCTCGTATCCTGCCAGTCCACCGCCAAGAATAACAATGTGCGGTAACACAGCCGACAGGACGGCTAGAAGGAGAATTCCGATTTGGGTGGAATCCATTTCGGAAATAGAGGAAACCTCTTCGTAGGCCATCACCATTGCTGCGGCGAACCAGCCGAACACAATTACGATGAATACACAGAGCATTCCAATCAACACCCTTTGAATCATCTTACGATGAAGGATGGCGCTGACGAGCATTGAGAGAAGCGCGATTTCTAATCCGAGAATCAGGAACGGTAATACGGCTTTTGACAAATAGTGAATAACAACATTCACAGATTGCATCGACAGCCAATAGCTGGAAAAGGCCCCAATGAGCAGAACATCGAACCCGTAGGCGCCGCCCCAACCAAAGACGACGACAGAAAGACGCCGAGACATTTGAATCGGGTCGCTGTCGTCCAGTTTTGGATTGGCTTCAATCATGTCTGACAGTTTCCCAGCCGCGTCTTTCAGTTTCTTCCTGAAGGACACATAGATGCTCGAACATTTCCGGACTTGTTTTGCTTGAGCCAAAACAGCCCCCTCGGCTGTTGCTTCGGCGGATTCGAGAGTCTTACTGGACATCTCGGCTTTTTTACGTTCTTCCTTGTGACGACCTCTCTCACGCGCTGCTTTTTGGAGCTCGTGAATATCGTCGTATCTATCTGAGTACATTAGTTCTGGCCCCTCATGGCGTTTGCGAGTGTGTATGAAATGGCGGCTTCAGAACTCTCAAAATGCCGGACCCTCTTGCCGTATCTGCTAAAATCACCAAGTCCTGCCGTGCCTGATACCACCGCGATGGATATGCTCTTGTGGATTTTCGCGAAGGAGGATGTGAGGACATTGTGACGTCCATCCGAGCTGATTACAATATGGCGAGATGGCACTTTGCCGGAGGTAGTCGTCCAGTAGAGCGGGTCCTCTACCAAGAAGCCAGTTGCCCTGGAAATCGCGGACCATAAATCCGTCACGGGAAGATTTGGATCGCCTGCAAGGAAGGATTTTACATCTGCTTCGAATCGAGCGATTTTCACTCTGTTCGTATCCCGCCGTGCCTTCTCAATCGCCTCGTATTCTGCTTGAAGCTCAGGCAGTCTTTTGCGGTACTGGCGGAGCGCCTTTCGTCTCGAAAATGGGTTTGGTGCCCCGTTTGGTTCCTCCAAAATTGGGGCAGGCCGCGGCGGGGCCAACCTTAGCCTTTTTAGGGGCGTTTTACTGTCAGTGCCGATCTCGCCGACAGCTAATTCACCACCATACAAATCGAGATAGCGGATTATAGGAGTCAGGTCTTCAGGCTGAACCAAATCAACGGCCCAGGCCCGGGCTGATCCGGTGAAATCGACCAGAACCGCCACTGAAACCGGGCCTAATGAAATCGGATCTGGGCTTGAAACCCATTCGGTTTGCTGGCCCCCTCCAGGCTGGCTTCTCCGTTGCGCGGACTAAGGGTGCACATCATATCCTGCGACACGCAGATGGTAGAACCACCGTCGTACCGGTACACAGCGGGGAAGTCATCAGACCAACGCTCCTTACAAAAATCCTCCGCGATTGTGATTTGACGAGGGAGGAATTCGAAGAGTTGCTGTAAGCAGCGACGGATTAACGTGGGTGCAACCCTTACATGTAGGGGTATTCCTTAAGCCGAAACGACT
>BTQE01000192.1:0-4094 GCA_036985715.1 Rhodothermia bacterium | reverse complement strand
GCGCAAGAACGCTCCTTATCCAGTTCGCGGTAAATCACGCAAAGTCTTGCGTGATACAATTAGCTCATGGACACGAATTAAATCGGGCAGATATAATCGTGATCCAAAGCCAGTCTTTTTAGCCCCACCGAACCTTATACCAAGAGTGCCGGTGGGGGGGAGGACTGCCACGACATGAATACATACATAGGACAACGAGCCTTTTCAGGCGGGAGGGGTTCCGCTTTTGCTTTTTCGCTTGACCAGAGAATGAAGCACCTTTTTTTAATTGGAAAATCCGGTACCGGAAAATCCTCTCTTATTAAAACACTCATCTTATCCGACATCTGGTCGGGGAGGGGCTGTGCGCTTCTTGATCCTCACGGCGATTTGGCCGAGGACATTCTTTTTCATATTCCAAGAGACCGAGTTCGAGATGTCGTGTTGTTCGAACCATCTCACCGAGAGAATCCGGCGAGTATCAATCTGCTCGACCCACCGGAAGACCCAGACATGAAGGCCGTCGTCGCCGATGGAATCATTTCAATATTACACGGGCACTGGGGCGACTCATGGGGTCCACGCTTGGAGCTGACATTGCGTCATTGCATTTTAGCATTACTGGATTTTCCAGAAGACACTACACTTCTCGGAGTTGGCCGTCTTTTGACGGACGAATCATATAGAAGGAAGGTGGTCTCTCGGGTTGAAAACCCGATCACGAGAGCATACTTCGAAAACCAATTTGCGAAATACAATACTCGCTTTCTGTTGGAGGTGTCCACGCCAATTTTAAACCGGCTGGAGAAAATCACATCGAATCCTCTCATGCGAAATATTATCGGCATTCCGAAATCGACCATCAACATCCGGCGAATAATGAGAGATAACCAGATTCTCATAGCGAACCTCAACCAAGCCCTTATCGGGAAAAGCTATGCCGACTTACTTGGCTCATTTCTTCTCGGGAGTATCGAACTTTCAGCTCTTGAGCGAAGCACAATACCCGAAAAGGAGAGGGAGCCATTTTTTATTTACATTGATGAGCTGTCGGGATTTTCCAGCGCCGTCATAGAATCCATGATCTCACAGATCAGGAAGTTCGGGTGCGGACTTACACTCGCAACCCAGACACTCGCTAACCACTCGGATAAACTGCAGACATCTTTGTTGTCGTGTGGTTCGATCGTTGCGCACCGAGTAGGAGGGAGGGACGCAGACATGCTCGATCTTGAATTCGATCGGGAAGTTCCACCGGAGGCGTTCACCGCGCTCGAACCATTTCAGGCTTATATAAAAATACCGGATGGGAGCCTTCCGTTTCGGTCGTTCATGGACAAACCGCCGTCGTACTATCGGCGACGTCGTCCAGCCCAGATTCGAAAAGCGTCGAGAGCACAATACACTCGACCTCGAGCCGTTGTCGAAGCCAAAATTGATCGCTGGATGCAGGATAGGCCCGCGTAGTAGAAGGGCGGCTTGATTATAAACGGTGGGACGAATGAAAAGGCGTAATTCGCCAAACCCGTTACCGGGGTCAATTATTTCGCGTTATTGCCACGGATAGGCGACTAGAGTTAGTCAAATCTGCGCATCCTTTGAGACCACGGTTAAATCGATCTCGAACATGGGCTGGAGTACCGCCCCTCTTGCTCTTTTCCAAAAGGAACGGGAAACTGCGAATTAGCATATTTCCAACAGTGTCTTCTCCGGAAAGTGTTTCGTAAACGATTCCGGCCAGTTCATCATCGCCACAAAGAACGGCCGCCCCAAGTCCCTTAATCCATAATTCAGACCAAGATGGAGATACCAGCATACCCGCTCTGTAAATTCGAAGTGCCAAACGATGATCCGGAATTTTATCTGCTACGTTCTCGATCGCAGACCCGTTTGACCCCTCGACACTGAGAGTTCCGCCACCTTGTTTTTCTACGTCTACCAACTGACAGAGCCTTTCTGCAGTTTTGATAGCCTCGTCTATTGAATATTCGAGCAGAAATTCGATGTGATAAGAGAGATAGCAAATTTCAGCTATATATTCCTCGCCGGGTACTAGTTTGCTGTTGCCGACAGACTGCTCAAATAGCTCTATGGCCTCATTCCAGAGGCGCTGGCTATCGCTCTTCTCACGACCTCTGTTGGCCTTCGATAATTTCCATGCCGTTCGCGCCGCAGTAGCCAAATGGTTAGAGTGAACGAATCCCTCATTTGAGCGAGCCTCCCATGCTATAAGACTCTGAGCCATTTCATATGCTTGAAGCGTGGCGTTCCTCAACCGGGATAATTTGTCTACCGAGTCCCAGCAAGGAATAGATAAATGAACTAATAAATGCATTTTGTCAGCGCGGGCCATTCTCCATTTATTACGATTGGTATGCCACGACAAAGTCATTGCCAATTGAAAATGTGTGTAAGCTTCGTATATATGCTCAGGAAAGAACGCAATATCAGCGTCAAGAGATGGTAAACCCACGGGTGAGACGTAGGGCGCCAACGCACGGCCAGCGAGAAAATGATTTGCAGCCTGAATTTCCCAATCAGGTTCCTCAAGGTTTTCCCAAAGAGCTATTTGCTGTTTAACACCTGATGGTAGAAAATAGGAGCCAGACACTTCTCGAAGCAGATCGTCCTCAACGAGTGGTTTTAATAGCTCCTCAAGGAGCTCAGAACCCTCGTGCTCGTCGCAGAGAATCAGTTCTGCCATACTTAGCGTAAATCCCGTGCGGAATACCGAAAGCCTCCGTACGGGGTGACTCTTATCTCGAATATTATTGATCGTCGGAGGAATTGGCGTAGGCTCGGTTCCCTCGTCGTCTATTATCAAAATCCGCGTCCGGCCTAAGTGTTCGTTAATCCAGTCATTATCATTGCTCCGCAAGATATTTTGAAGCCGCTCGAGAATGAGGGCTACTGAGAAATGCTGTGAACTCGGAATTGTAGCGACATTTGCTTTCGTCTCTAAGTGTTTACCTCCAAGAATCACCAATACATCGGGCGCCCGATGACTTTGCCTCAGAAAATTAGGCTCAAAACGGTTACATGCTTCTGCAATGCGGGCCACAGCGTGATCGATGTTAACGTCTTTATAAAAGGCCTCGAAATCACTACGTGGTGCTCCTAGAATCCACCAGAAAAGATGCCAAAACGACATATCAGTTTCATCTTCCTGAACACGGATACATGCCCACGACAGGGTTGGGGGGCGTTTTGTTATCTGAACCCTGTTTCGAACAACAATGTTGAGATACCACAGAGCCGAAACAACGGCCAGCGGAGAGGCCTCGATATGGGTGGTGGCATCTTGGTTGGATTTTAAAAAACGAACCACCTCCTTTACTTCGACGCATTCAGGAGGAATTACCCCGGGGCGAGATTTGTCTTTGTGCCCACCGTGTATAGCCCAGGCTAAATCTGGACAACGAACATATTGGAATGGCTGCCACCCGCGAACCTGAACTACGTCCGCCATTGCGGCAAGATTGTATACGTATTTTACAGGAACAGTCTGTGGCGGAACATCAGTCCGTTCCAAGTAGGCCGCAACCTCTCTTGATGCGTCTTCGGGTAAAACAACCCGTTCAAACAGGCGGCTTGAGAAAGCGAACGAAAGTTTATTGTGTATGCTTGAGCCCGCAGGCATTTCAAATTTCCAGTCTAAAAGCAATGGGCTATCTCTCCGCAAATCTTTCAATCTTTCGCCTATTGCTCCTGTTATGGCGCTGGCCTGAACGTTCGTCTGACCGAGAAGCCTATTAAGCACCGCCTGAGCGAAATAGGCTTCTGCGCTCTTATCGGTAAGACCCAATGGAAGGGCGAGACTCGAACTCTCGCTGAGAACCTGGACAATCTTTCGGGCATACGTAAAATCAAAACGCACAACCGTCTCTTTTGACATCACCCTACGACGAAATCTTCCATAATTACCTCGTTTTGATCTCCAGAGGAGCTTTCCCGTTCTTACACTGTTAAGAAGGGAGGCTCTCCATTCGCCAATGTTTAGGAAGTGTTCAGTACCGACCGTAGCTAGTTCTATATCTGCTCCGGGGTCTTCATAAATATCTATCGCCACCGGTAAGCTGATACAGGAACCGTCATCAAGAACCAAAAGGGGCCAG
>BTQE01000191.1:0-4115 GCA_036985715.1 Rhodothermia bacterium | reverse complement strand
CCCTTCGCTGCGCAGGAAATTTGCGAACGGGCCCAGAAAATTGGTTCAGCCTTACCCTCCTACCAGGTGTACGCAACTCTGGCGCTACTCACTGAAGCGGGAGTTGTGGAGCGGCGTGGACGTGAAGGATATTTTGTATCAGCGTCGAACTTGACGGGAGCAGCAGAAATAGCCTGGGCACAAGTTCAAGAACCATGACACCCAAAGATTCCGACGTCGGGCGGTTGAAGCAGGATGACATAGTTATTCTTGCCTTAGGGCAGCTGGGGGGTGCGCACAAGAAGGTATTCAGCGAGCATGTGGCGGCTAGGGCTTACGAATTTGCGCCGCAAATATTTGGATGGGAGCTTCCGGAGTTCCGCGAAAAGGGATGGCCAGATAAGGAAAAGATCCGAGTAGCTCTCATTCGGCTACGAAGTATCGATGGCGGCCGTTTGGTGGACGGCCAATACTACAAGGATACGTCGCAAGACGGTTGGAGCCTTACTCCGGAGGGTGTCCAATGGCTCCTTAGTAACGAAGACCGGATACTGAAAGGATTGCAGCGTCCAATTGTCAAGATCAAGATGCCGAAGAAGCAAGCAGAAGGCTTCTCGAAGCAGCTCCGGCGAGACCCTCTCTTTAAGCGGTTCAAAGGAGGTCAACTCGCAGAGGCGTCGCGGTATAACTTCACGGACATGTTGAACTGTAGCCCCGACGCGAGCAGGGACCTCATTGGTCACAAATTCGATCGGCTTCGCGCAACGGCCGAGCTGGTCCAGCAACGTGACTTAATCGATTTCCTGATGGCATGTGAGAAGCAGTTCAGTGATTGCCTGTGACAATTGATATATGTCCATCGCAGCGTAGGTGAGAAATGAAATGAAAGTCAAAATCCGGCAGCCCATTCCTGTCATGCCCCATAAGCGGCTCCACGACCACGTAATGGATAGTGCAATGGGGGATGTGATCGACGCTCTGGTAGAGCTGATTACCAATGCGGACGATTCGTACGGGAGACTGTTCCGACAGAAACGGCGAGCCAAGGATCATGGTCAAATACTCATAGAGCGAGTCGAGCAGCGGGGTCAACAACCTTCCTACGTGGTGGTACGAGATAAGGCGGAGGGGATGACTCTTAATCGAATGATTGAAGTTCTGCGCTCGCCCGGAGCGTACAAGAGTAGCGCTGGTGATCGCGGCTATATGGGCCGGGGTGCCAAAGACTGTGCCAAGTTCGGAGATGTTACCTTCGAGTCGATAAAAGATGGCAAATACTACAGGTGCACGCTGACGAAGCGGGCGATGGAAATTATACCGGAGGTAAATGGAGAGAAAGCAGATTCGCGAGTCAGGAAGCAACTCGGATTACCACACGGTAATGGGACGGTCGTTAGGCTTGACATTGGTTCTGAATTTTCTTTGCACCGAATCAGTACCCTATCTGAGGTACTTCGGTCCCACTTCGCATTGCAGGACATTATTGACGAGCGCAACAATCCAGAGGTACTGCTACGAAATGGACGATCTACTGACGAGAAACCAGAAAAGTTGGTCAGCCGTCGGCCGGATGCCGATATCCTCTGCGAGGACGAGGTCTTCCCGGTTCGGGGATATGAAGGCGTCGAGGCCAAGATCAGCATTTACCGGGCGTCAGAGCCGTTTGAGGACAACCCAAGTCGTACCCGTGCGTACGGATTCCTTGTAGCTGGAAAAAGGGCTATTCACGAGAGGAGTCTCCTGACAAGCGATATAGAACAAGATCCCAACAGCCGGAGATACTTCGGCCGCATTCAGTGCGATGCTATCGATCGATTACTAGAGGAGTATGAGCAGAGGCGCTCAAGCGGAGAAGACGTCACTAAGGAAAATCCGCGCCTACTGGTTGACCCTGGACGCCGATACGGGTTGGAGAGGGACCACCCGTTCACAAAAAGGCTTTTTGAAGAACCCGCTGCCCGGGTGCGCAAGCTCTTAGAAGAGGATCGAAAGCGGGAGAGGAAAGAACGGACAGATTTCGGAAATCGCGAGACGAGGGAAAGGCTTGATCGGTTGGCAAAAGCTGCATCCCGCTTCCTTAGACAGCAGGTGGATGAGCTTGAATCTCTGGGAGTCGATGAAGCAGTCGACGAGGATTCATTCGTGAAGAACGGCGTACTGCTATACCCAACGTATCTCAATGTGGACGTGGGGAAGAAACGAACACTTACCCTGTACGTTAACAAGGCTGCGCTCGAGAGCACAGATGCACAAGTGGTGGTCAGTTCCGACAACAGCTGCCTTACAGTCCCTTCGCGTCCGCTCGCCCTTCGCTCACATCGTTCGAAAGAGGACCGTCTTATTTGTACGTTTGACGTGATTGGAGACGCAGAGGCTGAAAACGTCGTGGTATCCGCAAAGTGCGGCGATCTCCCGACTGCCGATGCTTTGGTTCAAGTTGTCAAGCCAAAGATTGAGAACCGAGAGTTTTCTCAGCCTCTGGAGTTCGAACGTGACGAGTACAATGTTTACTTCGGATCGCAGAAAAATATAAAGATCTTTGCCCAAATCCCCAACGTCGCTACCGATGAATTGGAGATAAAGGTTGCTTCTACCGATGATACAACCGTCGGAGTACCCAGTAAGTGCCGCCTAGTGCCTGTGGAAGGCACCAATTATGCGTTGGCAGAGTGCCGACTCATCGGGAGACGTTTAAAGGCAAAGGCAACAGTTCGAGCCTGGGTAGATGAGAACGAGGCAAGAGCTGAGGTTCGAGTTGTAGAGAAGAAACAGGAACCTGGAGGGCCGAAGGTCAACATCAAGCTTCGAGACGAAGATTACGGTAGGTTCCGTGCCATCTGGGCCGATCACGAAGGCAAACCGAACGAGCTGAGGGTGGCCGGGCGTCACGAATCTCTTGCTCGGTATCTTGGCCGGTCAACAGCAGACGGCAAATTTCCCGGCGAAGACAGTCCACTCTATCGGGTTCTTCTAGCTGAAGTCGTTGCCGAGGCCGTATGCAGAAAATCACTCCAGCTGGAGGCGCGAGAACGCCCCTGGGACTTCAACTGGGCTGATATAAAGGTTGATGACAGAATCTCAGACGATGTGTTGGCACGGCTTCAACAAAGAATGCGTGAATTTCTTCCCATCGCTCATCGGGCGATGGTTCGGGAATCTGATGCCAGGCAGGATGTAATCATCGGTGGCTGAAGCTAACTGGGGCACACGCATCAGAATAAAGCGGAAGAACAGTAACCCCCAGGTCAGTCGACCGGCCATAGCAAGGAAGAGACCGGCACGCTTATCGAGAACGAGGCCTGACGAAATGGAGACAGAGAACCAAAAGATGCGCGAACAGGAATCCAGTGATCAGGCTGAGATAGTAGACAATCTCGCGCTACTCGAACAGCATTTGCCCGACAACAGCTTCGCGCTAGAACTGGTTCGCGCGTACCGTGATAGTGACGACTCGTCCTCCGTGCTTACTGAAATAATCGATCAACGCCTTGAGAACTTACGAGGGAAACATGCTACGCCCGTGTTTCAAGACGATTGAGGTTCAGGGGTTCCGATCGTTCGGCTCTGAGCGACAGCTTTCAGAGATCGACGCTCCGATCGCAGTATATTGGGGGCCGAACAGCAAGGGCAAAACAAACTTCGCCGAGGCCATAGAGTTCCTGCTGACAGGCCAGACAGTAAAGCGAGAATTGCTCGCAAGCCGCCAAGATGAATTTGCCGGCGCTTTGCGCCACGCTCATCTTGATCCAGATGTGGAAGTTTACGTCTCCGCAGTTGTCGAATGCCAGGATGGAAAACTCCGTACAATCAAGAGAACGCTAGATCAGGACTACGCAAAACAAAGCGATTGTCAGACAACACTAACTATCGATGATGTTCCGGCAACAGAAAGTGATCTCCTATCGCTCGGAATAGTTCTAGCGCAGCCACCACTTCGCGCCCCGGTTCTGGCGCAGCATACGCTAAATTATCTCTTCACCGCACGGCCATCTGACAGGTCTGCTTACTTCAAGGCCCTACTTGAAGTAACTGATCTTGACAGTTTTCGCGACGAAGTAGCGGCCCTTGAGGCTCACCTTTCTCCTCCAGATGATCCGTTGCTCGAAAAGCTCGAAAAAGCCAAATGCGTTCCGCTT
>BTQE01000190.1:0-4132 GCA_036985715.1 Rhodothermia bacterium | reverse complement strand
GCGTTTACTCCATCGGCGTCTTTCCTCTTTCTATCATGAGTTACGTTGATAATATCAGAGATAATTCCCGACATATAGAGGAGTCGAAAGCACGACTCATAACAAGGCAATTCCGTGGGCTCGGACGACCGAAGTCGACTTCGGGCTACTATATTTTCTGTTGAGGTCGCGAGACCTCACCACAGATTGCCAAACCGTTACCCCGACGTCAGTTATGATCTTGCGTTTGAATCTTGTTTATCGTAAACATAGGTGGGGAGTGGTGAACTCGGACTCAAGTACTGGTTTTAGATCATTGTGCCAGGGCGTCAGAGAGATCCTGTTTCAGGAGCGCCTATCTAATTGAGACCCACTCCCCAATTATTTTGATTTGCCGCGGAGTGACGAGAGCATGTTGCTGGCTCGCTAAGCCCGCTTTGGTTTGACAAGACGAATCACATCCCCCACCTTGCGTTGCTCGCCGCAAATCCGCCAGCCGTTATGAAGACTTCTCTTCTTTATAGCTTGAAACTGAATCGATTTTTATCGTTATAATAAAGCAGTGACTGTGTCGATACATTATGCAGTCATACGATACTATTAGGCCCCTAGCAGTACGTGTCTTCAACCGTTGATCGGGAAGGCGCCGAGCCTAGGGGCTTCTTTTTTATGCCAAAAGTAGCCATCCTAATTGACGGAGGATTTTTTCTCAAGCGTTATCCCTGGTGCTACGGAAAAAAGAGGCCCGCTGCAAAAGTCGCTAAAGACATGCACGAAATGGCCTTACAGCACCTTGACAAGAAGAGAAACGAGACTCTATATCGGATTCTATTTTACGATTGCGCCCCGCTTCTCAAGAAAGTCCACTTACCCGTTTCGCTCAAAAGTATTGATTTCGCAAAAACTCCGGAGGCTACGTTCCGGCTTGAATTTCACGGGTGTCTGAAAAATTTGAGGAAGGTGGCTCTCCGCCTTGGACATTTGTCTGACGGCGACGGATGGATTCTGCGACCCCGCGTTACCAAGGATATACTAAATGGGAAGCGATCCATTAAAGACGTATCCGACAATGATTTAACATACTCGATGCGCCAAAAGGGAGTAGATATTAAAATTGGAATAGATATCACCTCGCTCGCGTTAAAAAGAATGGTTGAAAAAATCGTCCTCGTTTCTGGCGACGCAGACTTCATACCAGCCGCAAAATTGGCGAGACGTGAAGGAATTGATTTCGTATTAGATCCGATGTGGGGCCAAATTCAATCGGGTCTGAACGAACATATCGATGGGCTCACGAGCAAGTGCCCCAAACCAAAGTAAGAGAAGTCTTCATAACCAGCGAATAGTATGGTTCTGCGGGTCGGCTACGCGAGCTCCGGCTTCGGTGGCTCATCGTAATCTACCTCGCCTCCGCCCCGCTGGCTGATGGGGCCGCCTCGGGCCTCGGCATTCATATTGCTTCTCTTGATGTTGATCACGTTAGGCTGCTTTACAGAAGGTGGGAGCAAATTCTTCTGTTTCTTGTTACAATAGTCGTGCGGATATCTCTTTTATGATCATGACCACTGCAAGACTAGAGGCTGAAATCCTCAAACTTCCGCGGAGTATTCGAGTCCGACTAGCGGAGAGGCTCATCTCAAGCCTCGACGAGGAGGATGAAATCGAACAGGCCTGGGCTGAGGAAGCAAATCGTAGATACAAAGCATTGCTGAATGGGGAGGAGACAATGGCCCCACTGGAGGAGGTATTGGACGCTATCCGTAAAGAATTTGATCTATGATGCACGTCGAAGTCTCGTCTTCGGCCTCGGAAGACCTGCGATCCGCGGTTGTGTACTACTCTGGGCAAGGCTCAACCCTTGCGACTGCTTTTCTGGATGAATTCGATCGAGGCTGTACTCTGATCTCTGAATCCCCGAAAATTGGCACGCCAACCGGTGACAGAAATCGCAAACTCGTCCTACAACGATTCCCCTTTTCTGTTATCTATAGAGTTGAGACTGATCGTATTTTCATTTTTGCGGTTAGCCACCAGCGGCGGCACCCCAAGTTTTGGCATAGTCGCCGATAACTTCCGCAGCCTAACACGCTTATGGCCACCAAAGTCAAACGGACGTAGCATCCCATGGTGGGCGAGATGCTCGCCGCAAATCCGCCAGCCGTTATCCGACTTTGATGCGGAAACAAATGATCGACACAAATTGTAATACGTCACATATTCAATGTATTACAGCAAGAACATGAGCAAGACTAGCAGCATATCTGCTCGCATAAACACGAGCGACAAGAAGAATGCAGAGGCAATCTTCAGTAAACTTGGGATCACCGCGTCTCAGGCCATCTCTCTATTCTACAAGCAAGTGTATCTTCGAAAAGGAATTCCTTTTGCTGTAGAACTACCCAATGCGGAGACCAGGGCTGCAATCTTGGAAGCACGCTCTGGCAAAGGCAAGACATTTGATACCGCGGCCGATCTTTACGAGGACCTGGGAATTTAGATGAGGAGACTTAGGCGATCCTCCAAATTCAGGAAGGAAGTACGCCTCATGAAACGTCGGGGCAAAGACCTCGATAAACTCAAGGTCGTGATCGAGCTTCTTTTGCATGATCGTGAATTGCCAGTAGCACTGCGTGATCATGAGCTACCGGGACAATGGAAAGGGGCTCGCGATCTGCATATTGAACCCGACTGGGTACTTTTATATGAGATTTCTGACGAAGAGCTCATTCTGATTCGAACGGGAAGTCACTCGGACCTTTTCTGACATCGGATAACACGCTTATGGCCCCAAAGTCAAGCGGACGTAGCATCTCATGGCGGGCGTCTAGCCCGCCTCTTACTTGATTTGTCGGCCGTTCATCGCCACTTCCACTGCGGGAATGTTCTTTTTCCAGTTACAACCAGCGGCTGCACCATACACGTTTTTGTTGGTCTGCACGGCTTGTTTTGAGCAGCGACACCGCAATAGGTGCGATGCGCCCTGGAATTTTTCCCGTTCTCACCGGCGTCCATTCAAAAGATTGGTTCCACATGCGCGCGTGGCCCCGTTATCTGGCGGGTTTCGCCGGTAAGTCAGCAGCATTGATGCTCGCACCTCGAGGCATCAAGTTCATTAAAAAGGTGGGCACGGCACCGGTGTCTATTCAAGCGCAAGGAATCGGGGTGGACCTATCGTCCATGCTCTCGTGCAGTCCCGGCGATTTGAGTGTCGCCTTTCGGGCTCGTGGTCCCATCGTAATCGGATCTGCAGTTATCAGAGTCAACCCACGCCAGCTCCAGTTATACGTCCGGCTCACCGGCGCCCGCCCACGTCATGCCGCGGCAAAGAAGCGTTCCTCTTCGAACACGTCTCGACGGCGGAGCACGAAGTAAACGGCTCGTCCTAGTTTGGCCGTAAGAATCGAGAGGGCCTTCTTCTTGCCGTATTTCGATTCAAGACGGGCTACGTACTTCTTGGCCCGCTCGCTTTCTCGCAAAAACAACACGGCCGCTTCAGAAAAAGCCCACTTCAGGTGGACGTTCCCCTTCTGTGCGGAATGAGGCCTGACTATCGCCCAAGATCAGGAATGCTGCAGCGTTCGCGAGAACGTCGGGATGCGCTTGACCGATCACGTCGCGAACACGCTCATCCAGTTGTTTGTTTAGAAAGCCTGATATCGATTCAGTCAGCCACACCAGAGGGCAGAAGTTTCGAGTACCGGGCAGACTGTTGACGATCCTATGGCGTAAGGAAAGCTGTCTATCTTCAATCGCGACTTGTTTCTCCGGATCGACGGCGGAGACCGTGCGCACTTTCGCAGCATCCGGGAGATCCAGCTCCTCGCCCGTCAGCCACTCATAGAGGAACCACATTCGTCGCATGTAAATTCCCGTTGGCCTCTCACGGACGACCCGTGAGACTTCATCACCCGGCAGTGAACAAAAGAGGGCGTCCAAGACGGATAGCCTCACTCATATGTTATTTTGTGAATTATATCCACTACTACTGCACTACAGAAGAGCGCCTCCTGGATTGGCGAATGTCACAATTCCCGGCCCAACTGGAATAATCCTTGAGGTTGATCAAAAGCCCGACGTAGATGACTCATAAATTGAATGACGATCCGACTGTCGCGACCCTTATTATCCACACGATTTCGAGTGATCCACGCCA
>BTQE01000189.1:0-4167 GCA_036985715.1 Rhodothermia bacterium | reverse complement strand
CGTTCGGGGAATCCTTCGACGACACGGGCTCTCAGGTCACTGGCAGGAAACCGTTATCCCGGAGCAAAACTGGAATTTGGAGTGGGAAAATAGTATACGACCGCTTTCGGTACGTCCATTTTATATAAAGCCCTCTTGGTCCGCGGCGTTTAGTGGCGAGAAGGAGTCGATCGAGTTAGTCATCGATCCACAGATGAGTTTTGGTACAGGTCATCATGAGCGTACCCGGCTTGCTTTACAGCATCTGGGTGCTTGCAGGAAAAAGCTTGCTCGGGTCCTGGATGTGGGTACAGGCACGGGAATTCTGGCGATTGCTGCCGCAAAATTGGGAGCACAATCTGTCCTGGGTGTCGATTTTGATCCATGGTCTATCAGAAACGCCTCTGCAAATGTGATACATAATCAGGTAGCAGATTTTGTCGAAATACGCGAAGGAACGGGAGCATCGGTTGAAGAAAAAGGGTTCACACTGATACTGGCAAATATCAACCGGACGGTACTGAGAATGGATTTACCGGTATACATTCGGCTAGCGGCGCCGGGCGCCGCAGTTATACTCTCGGGCCTACAGCTCGCAGATAAACCGCTCATCTTGGAGTCGTTGAGCGAAAACGGTTGTTCACCGATCGAAGAGCGTACAGAAGCAGACTGGTGGTCCGTACGCGCTCTCTGTCCAAGCGACCAGGAGCCTTCAAGAAATAAATAGCGGGCCCGAACGAACGACTTTGGAAATACGATATTTTGGTAAATCTTTGACTCTCTCTGCAGGAACGGGAACCCCATTCTCCTATTACGACGTTAATCCCGACCAAATCATACATCTGTCTTTACGGTTACGTGCAATCTGATCTAGATCAAATTATTGAGTCGCTTTCGAAAATCGTTGAGCCAGAAAGCGGAAAAGACGTCGTTCGGCTGGGCCTGATTCGAAATCTTCAGATTTCAGAAAAAGACATCCAGTACACGATTGTTCTGAAGGACCCGTCCAGTCCTTTTGCTTCTCAGGTGGAAGAGCTAAGCCTTTCCGCTATCCGAGACATTGTCGGCGAAAAGGTGTCAATTCATATCGAGATGGACAACGAGATGATCGAGCTCGGTGACGGGCTCGTAGCTGACCAGGCAGGGAAAAAGACGCCTGGGAAATGTGTCCTCAACACCATCGCAGTGGCCTCGGGAAAAGGAGGCGTCGGAAAAAGCACCGTTTCCGTGAATCTAGCGATCGCCCTGGCGCGAGAAGGATATGATGTGGGTCTGGTCGACGCCGATATCTACGGACCTTCGATCCCGACCATGTTCGGCCTGGAGGAAGCTCGGCCAAAGATCAACGAGTCCCAGCAGATCATACCGCTTGAAAAATTCGGGGTGAAAGTTCTGTCCATAGGTTTCCTGGTGGATCAAGATAAAGCGGTCATATGGCGCGGACCGCTGGTCTCGAGTGCCACCAAACAGTTTCTAGGAGAGACTGACTGGGGTGATCTCGATTTTTTAATCCTGGATTTACCACCGGGGACCGGTGATATTCAGTTGACGATCGTACAAACGGTCGCTTTAACCGGTGCAATTGTCGTTTCAACACCGCAGAAAGTCGCGTTGGCGGATGCCAGGAAGGGTGTGGCCATGTTTGAACAGGTCGGTGTCCCTGTCTTGGGCCTCGTTGAGAATATGGCTTATTTCACGCCGCCTGATCTTCCCGACCGAAAATATTTCCTCTTTGGTGAGGGAGGGGCCCGAGAGCTCGCAGAAAAACTTGATATTCCCGTTCTGGCCGAGCTGCCCCTTGATGAAGCTCTGCGGATTTCATGCGACGTTGGGCAACCGCTGGCGGCGTCGGGTGATGGCTACCCATCGTTTCAGGAAATGGCGCGCGTTGTAGCACATCAGGTCGCTATCCGAAACATCACCAAACCGGATACAGAGAAAATTGAACTTGCTACGAGATAGACCCGAAGCGGAGTAATTGTACGCTGCGATGATGCGCAGAGCGAATCTTCAGCATTCATGAACAGCCATGATCTTTTTATTGCTCTCGGCGTTTCAAAGTGATTGATACGAAAGACTCAAAGTACGACCAGTTTTACAACGTGAAGGATGTCTGATCATCTCTCTGAACAACAATCTAGCCGTCCAGGCCAGGATCCGATGCTGATCCTGAGCGTCGAGAAAGCCCTCGACTCTCTTCGGCCTTATCTAATGGCCGATGGCGGATCGGTTCGTCTGAGAGAAATCACAGACGACATGGTTGTTGAATTGGAACTCCTGGGTGCGTGTGGCACGTGCCCCATGAGTACCATGACTCTTCGCGCCGGAATTGAGCAGGCCATAAAGAGGACCGTTCCTCAAATTACCCGTGTCGAGGCTGTCAACGTCCTGTAAACGCGTACGGGTTGAACAACGGGTCGGCTTCCTTGCCCGAAATGACATCTCTATTTAAACCCTGTTCCAGAAACCGCAGGGCGCTCGTCCTGATTGGCTATCTGCCACGCGGTTGCAAAAATGAGTTGCCCGATTCGAGCCATTCGGTCGTATTCAATCTTATCTGGTTCATCATCAACGCCGTGATAATCTTCGTGCGTTCCCGTGAAAAAGAAAATGAAGGGGATGTTGTGTTTGCCGAAATTCCAATGGTCTGATCGGCGATAAAACTGATTGGGGTCATCCTTTGAGTTGAAGCGCTCATTCAGATCAAGATCGATCCCGACCAGCTTATTGATGCGCTGGTTGATGTCGTGCAATTCCTGAGAAATCAGATTGGAACCAATGATATACACATAGTCCGGTCCTTCACCAGGATGTGTGGGGTCAATGCGACCGATCATGTCGATGTTCAGGTTTGTAACGGTCTTCTCGAGCGGGATGATCGGTTCTTTATCGGCATAATATGCAGAGCCCAGCAGTCCCTTCTCTTCCCCCGCTACATTCAGAAATAGGATGGATCGTCGGGGTCCGACGCCATCAGTCTTCGCCTTCACAAAGGCCTCTGCAATTTCCAAAACGGTTACCGTTCCCGAACCATCATCGTCGGCGCCGTTATTGATTCCATCTTCGTCGCCCGCGTCGGTCATCCCTATGTGATCATAGTGCGACGAAATAATGATGAACTCATCCTTCAACGCCGGATCCGATCCTTCAATGAACGCAACGACATTTTCAGTCTTTGTCTCGAATGAGTTTCGCTCAATCGTACCAGTTAATTCGACGCCGTCCAACGCCAACACCTGCGGTTGGAGGGATGCGTTGATTTCAGATTGAAGCGACTGAACGGATTTGCCGGTCGACTCTAGAATTTTATTGGCGAATGAACTCGATATGGCAAACACTGGAGGAAATGAGCGCCGCCGGCCGCCGCCAGAAGATGGCTCAAGGGAGAGTCCACCGACACCCTGGCTTCGGCTCTTCGCAGCGCGAGCAGCGTTCTTCGCAACAGAGCCTTCAAAGCGAGGGCTGCTGTCTACAACCAGTAGGATACCGCCAGGTTTGGTGGCGCCAGCTGAAGCTGAGATTTTTTTGAATCTGCTGGTTGTCCAGGCCGAGGGCGCCCCGTCCTTTGTCTTCAGGAGGCTTTTCTCTGCCGATGCCAGGGGCTCGTCGGCGAGTAACATAAGCCATGAGTCTTCTGCTGAAATTCCAGCGGTTTCCATCGCTTTGAAATCGTTATAGCCGAGATCATCATCTCTAATTCCATAACCGCCGAACACTACACCGCCGGTCACATTGGGCCTCGATCCAAACATCAAATACGACTTATTATCCGTTTCAACATCCGAATTCGTTGAAGAAGCTACGGTTTCACCATTGACGGTGACGGTCAGGTTCGCGGAAGTAATCCGATTCCCATAAACGTCAAACGATTGGAAGTAAGCCGCCGGGTCCATGGGGTTCGTGGTTTCCACTGTGCCGCGTGGCGATACACCCATCTTGCGATACTGGGAGGCGAGGTATTGGGCTGCTAGTTTTTGCCCACGGGCAGTGGTTTCTCTCCCTTCAAAAAAGTCAGATGCGAAGAAATAAAGATGAGCAGCCAGGTCCCCGGGTGTGATTGTCGACTGATATTTCATGACCAGGTCCGGGTTCTCGTATGCGGTCGGTGTATTGCCGGGAGTCGCGAGTGCCGGGGGCGCATCGAGACGCTGCGCAATGCCTGGTTGCGGGGTGACGCCCACAAAGAGG
>BTQE01000188.1:0-4248 GCA_036985715.1 Rhodothermia bacterium | reverse complement strand
CCTGTTCGTCTGCGTCAGCATCGGCCGGTTGCCCAATAGTATCCTCCCATAAAGAGAATAACTCTTCTGCAGCCTCTAGATCAAAATCAGCGGCGCGCTTGAACATACTTTGCCGATACTTCGACTGATCTATCCATTCCTGGAACTTAGTAGACTGAGCGGTTTGTTCATAGTCCGGATGCCGCGCCTCGAATTCGCTCTTAGTCAAGCTCCGATGCGCCTGGTCTAATTTTTCTTCTAGCGGTTTCACCGCCTTCTTGACCAGTGTCCGTACTGCTTTTACCGGGTCTGCCGCGAGATCGTCATCCGTGATCTCTGGATCATCGTCGGGTTTATCATCTTTACGTTGCGAAAGCTGGTTAGTGGCAGCGATCAATTGTTCACGCAAGAGTGCACGAGCTTCGCCTAACTCGTTCCCTTGGCGTCCGTATTCCGACTCCAGACGACTAAACTCCTCCATAATCTCCTCCGGAGACTTCCCCTTTAATCGTGGGGGGACTGATGGTGTACTCTCGTCAGTCTGCTCGGATGAAGTTTCGTCGTCAACTGGTTCGTCTACGTACAGCTCTGGCTGGTCATTTTTATCGGTGTTGGTATCACTGGACACTGGCGCGTCTGGCTTTACTTCACCCGTGATTTCCATGACATTGTCATCGCTAACTGTGCCGTCATCATTTGTTACTTGTTTGGTTTGAGCCATTAACTAAACCTCTTTCGTTAAGCTATCACTTAACCTCTTTGAGTTGTAAGGGACTGAGTTGGTCCGCTATTTATACGTACCGTGTTCAGCCATAGTCTTTTTCTCTTTTGCCATGCGCCTCATCCGATCCCGCGTCCACTTACCAGCGGCAGTTGGAAAGCTAGGATCACTTCCGTCTATCAAAATAGTAGGCACGGAAATTTGGTGGCGCATTACTTCGCCGCACTCCCTGCAACGAAACTCCTTTCGCCATTCATCCATAGTCCGCTCAATCTCACGGACACTCTGACATGAAGGGCACTTATATGTATACTGTCCCATTAAACATCGTCCGGACCACTGACCGGCTCGATTGCTGGGGGCGAAACTAAATCTTCGATCTGCTCTGAGAGATTCTCAATATGATCTTTCACATTGGATTCCATGTTCAGCAGATCAAATTGAATAAAGCCGTACAACGCTCGCGCTCTAACGAATGCTTCCCACGATTTAGCGTCCAGCATCTCATCTGCGCGTTGGGTCATCCAATATTTAAACACATTGCGCAACGTTGGCCACTCGGGCTTGAGCATCAAGGTCTGGATGGTCTCGAATTGTCTCAACTCGATCTGGAGCCCGGCCACTTGTTCGCCCACAGTTGGGTCTTTGTCCTCCGGCTTGGAGTCTGGGATACTTGCCTGCGGTTTATTCTCGTCCATCTTTGTCGCCCTCTCTTAATTTGGATTGAATATTACTGATCTTCTCTGCGATCTGCGCATCTTTTAATTCTGTGCGCTTGACAATTTCGGCCAGTTCAGCCATCTCGCGCTGAAGTGTCAGCTTTTGTTGGAACTGCTCTTCCTCTGACGGTCCTTGCTGCGCCTGTTGCATCTGTTGCTGTAGCGCCTGTTGGACCACTCCCTTATCTTTCGCGCCCATATTGTCGATAATCTGGCTCAATACTGCAAAGAACACAGGTGACTCGGGCGGAATATAACCCATTAACTGCGATAGTTGCGAGTTCTCAACCTCGCGAGCAACCATGCCCATCGTAGTACGGACGCGGAAGCGCAAATCTTGGAAAGGGTACGCGTCAGAATTATACTCCATCTGGCGAAGAATAAACTTCTCAATCAGCGGCTTCAGGAAATTCCTCTCGACGAGGCGGAGCATCCGCTTAGTCCGCTTAACGATATTACCTCTAGAGAGGGACATACCGCCTACAGTTTCATTCGTCCGGCTCGTCCGCAATGGTGACTGTGACCCAGCCGTTCCCGCGGCTGTGTGGACAAACCGTTCCAGTTCTCCCATCTCCGAGAAAACCGTCGTATCAATATTCCCGAAGCGCATCGGCTGGAAAACTTCATTCGGGGGACCATTCGAACGCAGAATCTTGCCCGCCCCTATTTGCACTTTGTAACGAGGCGACAGTCTACGTTGATCCACTCCCAACATGGGATGAACAGTAATCGCTAATCCGTCCAGTTTTGCGCGTGCCATCGCATCTAACATGCGCTGGCTATTAAATGATTTTTCCGCTACGCCCCGGCCCCAGAATGATCCAGGCACCAAGTCGTAGGGCGAAGCGACAAACGCCCTCTCTGTCTTTAATGAGTCATTCTCAACCGCTTTGAGGAGCCACTCATCATCGGCGATTGTGATTATTGCCTCGACCATATCATTAGTGTTGATCTCGGCTTCCTCAAACATTGAATCCGTGACTGCCGCTTCTAGTAAGAGGCGAGGAACCTTACCATGGTATTCAGTAATCAGTGTGGTTTCATCTCCGAGCGTAGGCTCTCCTGATAAAACCTCACCTTGCGGCTCTAAGTCGCCTTTCGTTAACGGCGTCTCGTAGTAAGTGGCCGGAACCGTATCCTGCCCGGGTATTTCTATCTCGTCATGCTGTAGCGCCTGAATGATATGAACAGGCCGTGGGACACGATGCGCCATACCCAGCGCCATATCAATGCCTGCTTTTCCGGGTCGATTGACTGCCGTGTCAATCACAAACTGGTCGGGGCGCACAGGCTCTAACCTGACCACGACCGCTTCCTCTGAGGCAACGCCCTGTATCGTCTTGTTGTCCGGTAAAGGGAGGGCTGCAAGAACCTTTCTCTGCACCTCATCAACTATAATCTTCCCAATCATGGTGCCATATAGTGCTCCATTAAATCCGCACTCCGCGATAGCCGTATCCATGTCGACCATATCCATGTCGTCCAAGACCTGTTGGCGGAGCGCCTGCCAATCTTCCTGCTGTTGATCCTTTACATCGTCGGCCAAATCAAACCAAGCCTCTTTTGCGCCAATGGTGGCCTCTTCAAACTCGGAGACCGCATCTTCGATGGCCTCCTGTAAGGCAGGTACAACCATATTGGAGCGTTCGTTCTTACGGGCCTTATCTTCAGTCGTCGAGAGGCCCCTCCACTTTCTCCTATAGGAAGCCCAGGCATGATCAAAATGGCGCTGACGCCATCTTTCCCAATCCAGTACATGTTCCATTACCCATTGGACCAAGGCCTCGCGCCCTCTCTTTTGAGTTATGGCATCTTGATCAATCTTTGCCCTGTCAGTAAATGATCCCATTAAAGCCCCAGTTCGGTATCGTGTGGTTCCCACTCTTCAATTTCAGCCGATGCTTCTCCGCCAAACTCCGCTAATTGCGCTACGTAGGCGAGTGCGTCCAGCATGTCATCCAATGCGAGTTTATTCGGGAAGTCCATATACTCGTCGATGAACTTATAGACCCACTCGCCTGTCCCTAAAGTAATCTTGCCGTGCTCGAACATGCCGCCCAAGGCCCACCACACTCGATCAATCTTCTTTGTTCCGCCGTGGTACAGCGGAACGGGACTGATGTAGAACTGTAGTCGGCGTTGAACGTCTGACAAGTACGGCATGACTGCATTCATTAAAGCGCCTTTTTCTATACCCGGCGAGCGCACGCCGTAGTCTCTGCACGCTTTCAGTATCTGGGTCGCCGTCTCTCTTACTCCCCATCTCCCTGCTCGAATCTCTTTGACGTGCCATCCCGCTTTGTGAATTTTCACGCAAGCAATAGCCGTTCTATCACGGCGTTTGTATTTCGTTTGATCGGCCTCTTCGGCGAATCCAGCCAAATCTATCGCAATCTGGTATTCCCCGTCCAAAGGTTCAGGACCAGTCTTGATCCAGTCCTCCTTGAACATACTTCCGCCACTTGCCGTAAACTTCGCCAGAAACTCTTGGCGAAACTGCGAGGTAGTCATCGTTTTTCTGGCCGATTCAATCTCTTTTGGGTCCAGAAAAGGATTATCTACCGAGGCAAACTCGTGAAGACCCCACTCTTGAGGGTTGTTGTGGGCATCCTCCCACAGACTCCACATATGATTCTTGCCTTTCGGTGTACCGATAAATAAGGCGGAGCCCTTTACGTCGGCCAGTGCCGGACGGAGAATCTCCTCCCACGTAACCGACTTCATATCCGCATACTCATCCAGCGTTACGTGCGATACACCTGACCCACGAAGGCTGTCAGGCTTATCGGCCCCTTTCACCTCAATCCATCGGTCATTAATTAAGACAAT
>BTQE01000187.1:0-4309 GCA_036985715.1 Rhodothermia bacterium | reverse complement strand
CACCAACTTCCGGCCGAAGAGTGAGCTGGTTTTGGCCATGACGGGACTGATTTTAAGTTAAACTATGTCGAACACAGACCGATCAGTCGAAATAAATCGTGAGGTACATTATACCTATACGGTTTTTTAACCCTTTTTCAAACGAATGGGTTCGGTCCGGATTCCCGAGTCTAAGAGATCTTATGCCCTGTGGATGACAGAACGGTCAAATTGATCATTTCCGCGACTTTCACCGCTGAGCCGCTCGATAGCGTTCTTTCCTTTTGGATGAATAAGTTGGGATTGCTCAGCGAACAGACCTATGCTCCCTTCAATCAGGTTTTCCAACAGCTACTGGATAGTACCGGCTTGTTTGCAGGCAACGATAACGGAGCCAATATTTCTCTCGTCCGTCTTGAGGATATCGATCCGGACGAGATCGAAACGGATCTCTCGTTGCAGGGTGTCTCAAACGGACCCGACGCTGACTCCGAGAGCCGTAATACTGACGATCTGATCGCGGCCGTAAGAACGGCGGCAGCCCGCGACGCTGTAGCGCATATTGTATGTCTGTGTCCAGGGAATCCAACATCCGATGCCTCTCTACTGGAAAGACGAACACGCTTTGAAAAAACGTTCTCTCAGTCTCTCAGTGGCATTGCGGGCGTGTACACGATTACCACGGCGGACATTCTGGAAGCCTATCCGGTGAACACGTATTTTGACTCCGTAGGAGCGTCCATCGGACAGATTCCATATACACCTCTTTTCTTTGCAGCGCTCGGGACGACAATCGCTCGCATGTTTGTCTCGATCAGTCGCCCTCCCTACAAAGTCGTTGTACTCGACTGTGATCAGACCCTCTGGTCAGGTATCAGCGGCGAAGACGGTCCACTTGGAGTCGTTATTGATAGTCCTAGACGAACACTGCAACAGTTTTTCGTAGATCAACAGCGACACGGCATGCTCCTTTGTCTGTGTAGCAAAAACACGGAGAAGGACGTCTGGTCTGTTTTTGATCAGAATCCGGATATGGTCATAAAGAAAGATCATTTCACGTCGTGGCGAATTAATTGGCAGGCCAAGTCCGAAAACCTCCGTTCGCTTGCACATGAGCTGAAACTGGGGCTCGATTCATTTCTATTCATCGATGACAGTGCGATCGAGTGCGCTGAAGTAAGGGCAAATTGCCCGGACGTCCTTGTGCTCCAACTTCCCGATAAGACCGAGCAGATTCCTCGCTATCTGCGACACATCTGGACGTTCGACAAATGCAACACGACTGATGAGGATCAACAGCGGGCACGGTTTTACAAGGAAGACGCGCCTCGCGAGCGACTTCAATCCGCCACCCCTTCGTTCGAAGAGTTTCTGAGTAAACTAAACCTTGTCGTGCACTTCTCAGAAGCCGATGAGGACGATATACCCCGGATGGCTCAATTATGCGAGCGGACGAATCAGTTTAATCTGTCCGGGCATAAGTGGTCGGAAGAGGGACTCATAAAGGCGCTGCGATACAACGAGTTCAACGCTCTGGTCGTTCGCGTGAAGGATCGATTCGGAGACTACGGGTTTGTCGGTCTGATTCTGTATCGCCGTCGTACGGACTCGATCCTCATAGATACGTTTCTGCTGAGTTGTCGCGCTCTGGGGCGGGGCGTCGAGCATCGGATGATTCAGAAACTCGGGCAAATCTGTTCAGATCTTGGCCTTGAGTCCATCGTTCTTCCGTACGAAGTGAGGCCGCGAAATGAGCCAATTCGAACTTTTCTGTATGGAATTCGAACAGATTCAGTCGAGCTTCCGGACGGGGATTTCCAGGTCTCTCTGAGTGTCCGGTCCGCCCTGGAGCTTCCGGCGCCTGATGCACCTCCTGCGGTTCGTGCGGCACCTGATTCGGTCAGCGAATTGAAGCATGCCGCTAATAGCGCAGCTGATTTCGAGCAGACTCGAACGATCTACAGCCGAATTGCCGGGGAGCTCAACGAGCCGGAGAAGATTTTATACGCCATCGAGAGTAGAATGAAGATGCCTCGACAGGAAATGACCAGCACGTTTGATAGTCCGCTAACCCCCTCCGAAATAGCTCTGGCTGATATCTGGTCAAATGTGCTTCTGATTAACCGGATAGGGAGAACCGATAATTTTTTTGAGTTGGGTGGCGATTCCCTGAAGGCTGTGATGTTGCTATCACGCATTTACAGTGTTTTCAAGGTCAGGCTGTCCGTGTTAGACTTCTTCGAGGGTCCGACCGTGTCAGAGCTTGCTGAGGCGATCGATCGCATTGCTCGCAACCGGAACAATGCGACCTCGCTCTGATGCGACATTGGATGCGACGGCGGGAGCAACGGCGAAGGAGTCGACGACGCGCGATTCGGGTTAGGATTGCTGTTTTGCAAGAGCAGCGGTCTGACCTAAGCTCACCGCGTCTTCGAGTCTTCGTTCACGATGACCGGAATTCGCCGATAGGTCTCGAATCGGTACCCGTCATGCGAACGAATTTTCTTCTGTTCATACATCGAACCGATCAAGTGTTCGTATGGTGGGAAAAACACGTCCCCTTCATGACGCCCCTCTACAATCGTCAGCTCCAGGCGATCAGCGAATGGAAGAAACGCTTTGTAGATGCTGGCTCCACCCCCAACGAAGACGCGTTTGGTGGCACTGACTGCCAGCATTGCTTCATCGATGCTTTTGTAGACCTCGACGTTTTCGAATTGCGGATACGTTGCATCATGCGCCAGGACAGATTCGTTCTGTTCTTCAAAGGGCCTCCAAATTGGTGCACAAGTGACTCAAAAGTCCTATGACCCATCACGATGGGGTGCCCGTAGGTCAGCGCTTTGAACCGTTTGAGATCAGCGGGAAGACGCCACGGCAGTTCCTGGCCCTTACCGATGACGCGGCTTTCTTCACCGACGGCGGCGATAATTACTATTTCAGGTCCCTTCATATCTGAAAAACGAAGCGTGTAGATTCATCCCCAAAGCGACCGTCACGTATCAAACCGCCACGGGCGCCTTTATCGTCGGATGATACTGGTAATTCAGTAATTCGAAGTCTTCGTATTCGTAATCGAATATCGATATAGGCCTTCTACGAATTCGAAGCTCCGGGAGCGGATACGGCTCCCGTGACAGCTGTTCTTCGATCTGATCGAGATGGTTGAGATAAATGTGTGCATCACCGATCGTATACACTAGTTCGCCCGGCGCGAGGTCCGTCTGCTGAGCAACCAGGTGAAGCAGCAGGGCATATTCCGCGATGTTAAACGGAGCGCCAAGAAAGAGATCGTTCGAACGCACGTACAACTGGCACGACAGCTTGCTGGCCGCCACATAAAACTGGAAAAACATGTGACATGGGGGGAGAGCCATGTCGGGCACATCGGCAACGTTCCAGGCATTCACGATGTGTCTTCTCGAATCGGGATTCGAGCGAATGCTTTCGATGACCCGCTCTATCTGATTGAACGTTCGTCCGTTCGCTCCCGCCCAGCCGACCCACTGTTTTCCATAAACAGGCCCGAGATTTCCGTCTTCGTCGGCCCATGGATCCCAGATATGGACGCCGTGGTCATTCAAATACTGGATATTCGTGTCGCCTCTGAGAAGCCAGAGCATCTCGACAGCGAGTCCTTTGAAGAATGTTTTTTTGGTCGTAACGAGCGGAAAGCCGTGCTCGAGATCAAATCTCATTTGATATCCGAAAACACTCTTAGTGCCCGTTCCGGTCCGGTCCGCTTTTGGTATTCCGTCCTTGCGAACGTGACGTAGCAGGTCCTGGTACTGCTTCATGTAGAAGGGATCTTTTAGATTTCAAGCGGATAGACGAGACTGCCGACGGCCGGGCACTTTCCTCGGACAGATGTGTTCGGGCTCACTTTGTCGGACTCGATCACCTAGTGCCTAATCTACAAATCTCTGCGCTTTCGCTCATGCAGAATGTACCCGAAAATTTGCATCGAATACAGGGAATCAATCACCTGAATAAAGTGCTGGACTACGCGCCGTTTGTAGAGGAAGAAGGCCGAGCAACCGTTCATCTCACGCCGGAAGATTGGCATGTTGTTCTGGACACGCTGTTCCACATGCAGACGCGGAGAGAGGAATTACCGGACGCGATATCAGATTTCCAGTTGACCAACGAAGATCGAACGATTCAGTTGACCACGTCGGAGATGGTTATTGATGTCGAGCAGATCTGAGAACTAGGGCCTGTTAACACTTCCTGCAAGTGCCCTGTAGCTGCCTGAAAAGACGCTAATCAAGGCGTGAGGAGTAAAATATGGTGGAATCATATGAACGACGAACAACACAGAGTCGCGTCT
>BTQE01000186.1:0-4328 GCA_036985715.1 Rhodothermia bacterium | reverse complement strand
TCCCAGGATGTGATGCAGGTCAGCACTTAAATCTGGTTGATTTCCGAACTCAAGATCAATTTGTATCGCTGCCTCATCCAGAACGGCTTTTACCGGCGTATCTGGCCCTTTCACCGCAGATTCGTTGTACCAGCGCTCGTTAGGGGCGCGAAGAATGGTCTCCAGAAACGCGGAGACTGCTCGGGCGCGTTCTGCCTGGCTCGTAGCTTCCTCTGCAGCGGCCTCAGCACGATTTCTTTCTCGTGTCAATCCGACTGTGAAAACCGTCGCCAGCGCAACAAAAGCAAGAACAACGGCAGATCCGGCGATCACGGCAACTCTGTGACGCTGAACGAATTTTTGAAATCGATAACTCAGATTGTCGGCGCGCGCGCGTACGGGTAAACGGGCCAGATAACGCCTGATGTCATCCGCCAGAGACCGGGCTGATGTATAACGAAGTTCCGGTTCTTTTTTTAATGCCTTTAATACAATCTGGTCCAGATCTCCTTTTAAACGAACCCTGTCGGGTTCGTGAATCGCGATGACGGAGGGAGGCTTCGGAATAGTTGTGCAAACAATCCGCTCCGCTTGTGCCGCCGTTTTATCCGTTGCGTCATAGGGCCTGGTGCCTGCAAGTAGTTCGTACAAAACGACTCCAATAGAATACACATCCGTCGCCGTTGTGATCGGTTCTCCCGTCAACTGCTCGGGCGCTGCATAAGCCGGTGTGAGGGGACCAATCCCCGTAATCGTCATCGGGCGATCACCGGGTTCGAGCAGCCGTGCTATTCCGAAATCCAGCAGCTTGACCGTCGGTTGTTCACCACTCTCGTCGACGTAAATGTTTGCCGGCTTCAGATCCCGGTGCACCACCAGGTTTTGGTGAGCGTATGCAACGGCGTTGCATACCTGCAAAAAAAGTTCGAGCCGGTCCTGGATGGTCAGTCTGTTTTCTTTCGAGTGTCCGGTCACAGGCCTGCCCACAACCAGTTCCATGGCCAGATACGGCATACCATCTTCAGTCATGCCGCCGTCGAGAAGACGTGCTATACCGGGATGCACGAGGCCTGCAAGCAAGGCCCGCTCTCGAATAAACCGGTCCCGAAAGTCAGCCACAAATCCGGGTCGGATAATCTTCAGCGCAGCTTTCTGATCGAAACTGTCGTCGGCTCTCACAGCTTCATACACTACTCCCATTCCTCCACTCCCGAGTCGTCGAATCGGCCTCCACGGCCCTACCTGATCAGGAATAGAACGCGTGTCCATGCCCTCCTCGTGCGCGGCTTTTGAAGCAATGCCTTCGACGGGCGATCGCAGGGCATCGGCAGCTTCTACCTCCAGCGACGCCTCAATCAGTTCCTCGACTTCGCGCCGAAGTAACACATCGACACTGCCCCCTTCAGTCCTGCAGACGTCATCAAGAAAGGTCTCTCGTTTCTGCACCGGGATTTCCAGCGCATCGGGAACGATATCCATCACACGTTTCCATTGCTCAGCGTCCACAACAAGGTACCTCCAGGTGGTGGGATCAGCGTTCAGACAGGTTCTGGTATAACCACGCTCTGGCAACTGTCCATCGGCGTTTGACCGTCGCCCGGGACATACCCAGTGCTTCAGCCGTTTCGTCGGTCGTCAGACCCGCGAAATACCGCAGTTCTGCAACGTTCGCCGCCTCTGAATTTAAAACTTCCAGTTCCGTAAGCGCCATATGCACCGTCAGAATTTCTTCGGGATCTACGTGGCGCGCCGCCAGGTGAGCTGGGGAGACCTCCTCTATAGAGAGGGGTTTGTACCGACCACCGCGTTTTTGCGTTGATTGCGCTTTTGCATAGTCCGCAATAATATCACGCATCACGCGGGATGCGACGCGAAAAAAGTGACCCCTGTCTGCAAAAGGAGCGCGTTCTGGCCTCTGCGCGGCACCGGCCATTTTGGCATAGGCCTCGTGTACAACGGCTGTTGTATTGATGGTTGCGGCAGCGCCCAACCTGCGTCTCTGACTCGCCGCAATCACGCGCAACTCACCGTATATCTGTTCTACGAGTGTACTGAACGCATCGGCATCTCCGTTTCGCGCTCTAACCAGGAGTGCTGTTACGTCATTTTCGCTCAGCAAGACTTCTTCTTGTGTTAAATCAGGGCTGAATCGGTCGCTTTTCGGGCCCAAAACGAAGCGCTGATATTGTTGATCCGTTTTCAAGTGAATAATATGGCAAGCTCCGCCGAAAGATTGGTGAACGCAAATTGCACCGCTTCAAGACTGATACGATAACAGTCGCTGAATGTGATCGTGGGCGAACTCGATACCGTGACCGATTTCGTTCTCTACATTCAACGAAAAGCCACTCTGCTTCGATCCAAGCGTGCAGTAAGTGCGACGGGCGAGGAAAAGTTGCTCGCTCACTACCCGGTCACTGTTAATGACGAGGGGGAACATGATTTCTCATTTCCCGACAAGGCCACGATGGTTGTCTTCGACGAAGGGTCATGGGATTTCTTTCTGCAGCGTCCAGAACGTAAACGGCAGATCGAAGCGGATGAGGTCAGCTATTTGTGGGATACGTTGATCGAGCGATAATCATGTCATGTTCTTCAAGGAACGCAATACTACGCCAGCCATAAAGACTTCGGTTCAACAGAGAAGGGGCTTCTATATACGGCGCGCGAAAGGAGGTTTCATAGAAGACTGTACAGCGAACGCCTAATTCAGATCTTCAAGCCGAGAGCTGATGGAAAAAGGAACGCGGGTGTAATCGCGCCTCAGGTACCGGGGCACCCTTTCTACGTGGCACTTTCACTTCCACGTCAGGCAGACCAAAATTATGATAGCTATCGAGAGATTCGCAGGCACATGCTTGAAGCATATTGTCTGGTCGTTAGACACTTGAACCCGTCTGCGCAAGACATCGTGGGCATAGCTTCTGAACCTTTCCAAGAATCTGGTGAGACCTCTGAAGACCTCGCATATCTTGACGGAAGACTGTGGACACCCGAGTTGGATGCTGATGCCGCATGCTACCATAACGAAGCTCGTTTCCTGAAAAAAGTGAGACAGGAGCGAATGCGGGGAGATGAATACCCAGAACAATTACCAGTACAGCGCAGACCCATGCGGAGGAAGATCGGAAGAAACGATCCGTGTCCGTGTGGAAGTGGGAAGATGTATAAAACGTGCTGCGGGAAATGATCACCTCGATCCCCGGGGTTGCCATGCATGCAGTGTGCCAGCAGCTCTCCTCACGCGGTTAAAGCATGGTACCTGTTTGAGGAGTTGATGCACACGTACCCGCCATCGAAGAATGGTCCACAAATTGCATCGGCAACATCCCGAACTGTGGTTGTGCTAATTTCGAAAAAGAGAACTAACGCATCTTTTTTCCGAGATGTGTGCGCGCACTTCTAGACTGTGTTAATCGGCGCTTAGCGAGAATCCTCTCGCAGTATGACCGAGCGAAGTGATCCGATCAGCCCTCAGCTCAGATGAGGGTACGCCGTATCGGCGCTTCAGTGTTCACTGCCTTATCCGGCAGGTAGAGTCAAACAAACCAGTGGCGCACGATGCAGTCTAAATCAGAACATGCAAGACAAACTGAGAAAGGACCGTCAAGCCAAAGAATCTAGAAACGGGAGAGCCAAACTGACGGAGAAGGATGTCAAGAGCATCAAGTGGGCGCCGTTCTGGAACTACTGGTCCAACGCAGAGATTGCGCGAAGCGATAGTGTGTCCAAGAGCGTTATCAGGGACATCAGCAGAAACAAGACATGGAAGCACGTCAACAAAATCGATCTTGAAGACTTCCGAATTGAACCCGTCCTATAGGCTCCGTACCTTTTGCGACTCGCAAGACTATTCATGCCTGTTGATCCAGGTGTCAGGATGTCTTACCTGCAGGACTTGCAGGACACCGAAATTGGCGTCGACTCGTTTTGGACCAAAATCGTCCCATACGAGTCAAAAACGCATTCGGAGAGGTGGGTGAGTGGCTGAAACCACTGGTTTGCTAAACCAGCGTACTCATAACCGGGTACCGAGGGTTCGAATCCCTCCCTCTCCGCAAATATGTAACGTTAAGTTATTTATAATAATAACTTATCACTTATTATTTTTTCACCGGTGACGCTAAAGGTGACGTTTTTTGGTGTGAGCCTAACCCCTTAACACCAGGAGAAACAGATTCATTTTCTGCGTGCTTAGCCAATCGAATGTGGTCAAAACTTGACCGTACATTCAAGCTGCGAACATGTCTTGGTGGCATAATCTTCTTGATGCCAGTCGACTTCCTTGATTCAAAACCAATTTTCCCGAGCATCCAGTCATACAAATCTTCCAGCTGTATGTGCCATTG
>BTQE01000185.1:0-4332 GCA_036985715.1 Rhodothermia bacterium | reverse complement strand
CGTGGTGTTTGTCGCGGACCAATTAACAGGATCGAAGGGGCTTTCTGAGGATATATTTGCAACAAGTGCCAGCTTGGCATTCTCCGTTGTCGAGAGGGGGCCCGCGAACAGTGCTAAGACCTTCTCTCACGAAGTAGGACATCTGGTAGGCGGCCTACACGAGATTCAATGGATGAAAGACAAATACGGAAATCAATACGTAGCTGCAGATGCTATCGGCTTCGGCACAGTTCCTCATGCGCACGGCTACAATGACGGCTCAGACGGGACGCTATTAAACGTTTATTCGGGTCGCGTCAACTACTTCTCGACTCCCGATCAGGATTTTCCAGGAACCTCCACTCCGATGGGAGATGGTGATGAGGCTAATGTTGTACAAGTATGGGACGACAATTCTGATACGATTGCGGGCCTCGTCGCCGCCGTTGTAGAGGAGGTTAGTCCGCCATGGGTACTGGAAGCTAGCATTTCAGGAGAGACAGAACGTAAGTTACACGAATCAATAACTCTGTATGGGGGCTCTCTTTACTATAACAACGAAGACGATAGGGTCTGCGATGACTGTCTCTACCGATGGTACGATCGGGACGACCCGGCCGATCCGTGGGATGACACTGGAGTTACAACGGAGACGTATTATGACTCGATGACTTGGACCGAAACGCACTATTTCGGTGTCACCATCGCCGACGGAATTCAAGACGACGAAGCGACACATTCGATTGACTATTGCCCCACGGAATGCTCGGGGCAAAAAACCGGAGATGGACTTACGGACGAGGACGGAGAAACGCCTTTTATATTCGAATTGTCAGATGCATATCCCAATCCGTTTAATCCAACAACAAATATTTCCTTTTCGATCCCTGAAGCTGGTCACGTGACCCTAGAGGTGTTTGATGCGATCGGGCGACGCATTGAAACAATTGTAGATCATGTGCTTGATGCCGGACCTCAACTGATGTCATGGGATGCTAAACATAGACCTAGCGGCATTTACTTACTTAGGCTCTCAGCAGCTGGCCAGACTGAAACGAAAACAGTTACGCTCACCAAATAGCATTTTCTGATCATATTTTGAAATTGCCAGATGGCCCCGTGGGATCTCTACGGGGCCGTTTTGTTTGATCAGCTGATTAACCCAAAAGGAATCTAATCGCCCCGTCCTTCGAAGCGCCTCCTCCCCAGAAGCAAATCTCGCTTAGTACACAATCCGCTCGACGGACGTCCGTCGAATAACCCGGTCGCGCTTGTCGTAGATACGGGTTGTTCTCATGTCTGCGTGGTTGGCAAGGTTGGCCGCTTCTTCTAGCGTGCCACCGGTCTCAAGGAACCGCGTAACGCCTGTGGCTCTACAGACATGATTTCCAATCCAGTCGGGGAGACCGGCTTTCTTTGCTCGGCGCTTAATCATGTCGAGTGCGTCCCGCTCTAATAGCCGTACGGCTGACATTTGCTTGTGGGGCATTGACCGGAATAGGGGAGAGGCTTTCGATTCCCAGATACCGGCCGAGTCAAGATACTCGTGCATGTAACCCTGTAGGACATGGTTCGCCGGTACTTGATGAAGTTTACCGGCTTTCTCGTGGAGACGACATATCCAAGAGTCGTCTTCTTCGTAGTAATCTCTGACGTTGATCAGACGAGCATTCGAGAAGCCGCTCCAATACGTGCAACTGTATAGAGCATGAGTCCGATGAGTGCGCGGTCACGCAGACCGACAACCGTATCGGTGTCGATCGAATCAATCAGAGACCGCACCTGAACAGGGGAGAGGGCTCTCGTTGTTCCTTCCCGTGCGCTGAATGGAGGCGGCTTCACATCAAGTGCTGGATTTTTGGAGAGAATTCCTTTCTCGACTAGAAAGCTGAAGAGCATACGGAGTGCACTGATGTATTGCTGTTTGCTCCGAGCAGAGGAGGGGAGCTGCTTAACAAAAGCAGCAACCATGAACGGCTCGATATCATCGAGTTTCATTCCGGCTTGTCGCTCCTCTAGCCATTCGAAGAAATCCCGAACAGCTCGGGCATAAGCTCTCCGTGTGTTCGTGTTTTCAATCGAAGCCGTGAAGAAGTTGATGAATGCGCCTTGCGCTTTCCGTCCTTCCTCCGAGATGATTCGAGGCAGTACAAATCCTTCACGGATAGTCAGAGATGTATTCTTTTGTGGCTGAAGTTCGCCTTTCATAGAAGGAAAATGAGAGAGGCTACTTAGTATTTGATAATGTCCTTTATCGGTTTACGATATTCCACTTCTTTCACTCCCGATGACAAAGTGATCTGTGGATAACACATCTCGCACTCAAAAGAGAAACGGCGCTCTGAAGTAAGATGTGGTATCTATTTCAGCACAAATCCTTCGTGAATGTCTAATAGACTATGACAGCTTTTGTGCCTCCGGCTGATCTGATCTTAAAATTCTGATCGACTGTGTACGGGATTTATTTACCCTCAGAAGGCCATTCCAGCTTCCTGAGGCCGATATGCGAGATTCCCGATTCCATGCCTCTCCAGAACGGAGCATATCTATGCAGGTTTTTGGGGCATTGTTAGGACGGGCTCACTCGCTAGAATTGACAATTCAGATTAAAGCATTTGACATCTATTGATTCAGATCATATTTTTTGTGCAACCGATGTCGGCATCACTATCGCAACCGCATAAATATCATGGCTGATAAGAAGAGACTCCATGCCTTAGTTCAATCAGAAATTTTTGAATGGCTAGAGGCATATAGCGAGGAGAATAACCGCTCGATGTCAGAAACTGTACGAGGGGCTCTGGCGGAATATTACTATCGGGAATCGAAGAGAGATTTTTTCGATGATAAGAATCTAGGTGAGGTCGGCTTCCTCATCGATAAACCAACCATAGAAGAGGACTCCGTAGCGGGACTTGCTGAGCGACTACTAAAGCTTGAATACGCTGTTCACATGATTTACCATCGCCCCGGCTCTCCAGGTGGGGTGTCGCCCTCAGATGTTGTAGAGTTAATTCCGAACTATCTGAAATTGTAGACCAAAAAAAGGGTCCCACTGCGCTAACAGCGAGACCCGACTATCAATCACCGCGCCATGCAGTCCGCGAAGATCAGCTAGGCGCAGAAATCATTAGCTACATGTCAAAAAGAAAAAGAGGGAACTCTGTTCCCGACAGGGCCGCCGTACCGGGCAGATTCCTCGACAAAAGCACAAACGAAAAGGCCCACCAATCTAAACCGGGGGGCTGGCCGGGGGAAGGGACTGGGACGGACCCTCGCCCAAGAGAGGGGTCCGGCACTGATCCCAGAGTCCGGCGCGCAGAACGTCCTCTACTCGATTCAGAAGAAAACCCCCAGTGCGATAACATGGGGGTGATTAATGACAGCCTAGCTCTTGTTGGATATCGTTTCCGGGAGAATACCGAGCGGATTGGGAATCCGGCGGACTACTTCCACAAGATTGCTCCTGATACGCTCCAGCTATCGATCAGCTGCGATCCCATATACGACGAGGCCATTTCTAACCTCCTCGCCATGAGAACGCTTTCGGAGAAGATGCAGGCAAGCGGAGGCGGTAATGTCCGTATCTACTGTCATCTTGGCAACGAGTTTGATGTCTTTCCGCATGGAGCGAAACCCGCCTACCAAATCCTTATGCGTGGCGGTGATGAAGAGCACATTCGGGCTATTTCAATGATCAAGAATATGCCCAAGTTCATTGTCCGACTAGGTGCGAGAACATGCAACGAGTTAACTCGCGAGCAAATCAAGACTTGGGTGATAGAATTCTTAAGACACCTGGGATTCTCTGTTCGCCTCATCAAGCTGTCCGAGCTTCATCTTCGAGTAGACGTTCCGTATCCGTTCTCCAGGCGAGAACTCGAACGCGTGAGTGGAACCGGTACAAGGAATTCTAAGGTCGCGGCAACCTATCATCCAATGACACCGAACGATATCGAGGATTTTTCGAATCGAGGTGGTAAACCGAAATTCGTTGTCGATATCTACGACAAACGAATAGAACAAGCCGGGAATAAGAAGCCGTTCTGGAAAAGTGTGTGGGAAGCATATGGGATTCCTGAAAACTCTTCGATAACACGAATTGAGTTCCGGGCGAAAAGAGATACGCTGCGCAGCTATGGCTTGGAAACACTTGACGATCTTACGGACGAGGCGATGCGGGGCATCTGGCATGATGCAACAAACGATTACTTCTATCTCGCAAAAGATCCGACTAAGGGCCTGCCCACATATAACTCATGCATCTACGCTACCTTCTCTCGGGGCGACTTGCGCTTTGTGGGCGCAATCGTGTAGTTCCATTCGCCGTGAAAGTTAGCCTTCGTGATGTTG
>BTQE01000184.1:0-4427 GCA_036985715.1 Rhodothermia bacterium | reverse complement strand
AAGAAGTGAACATTCGCCAAGTGGTCGTGATGATAGACGCGGCGGATGTTGTCTGGCTCGAGAGATGAGAATACGGTGGACACTCCCAGATTCGCCATCGCCTTGGACGTCCGGTCGATCTCGCGGTACTCATCCTGGATAATCTGAATCTTCGGGCCGTGAAACGCCCGAATTGCCGCCGCCACTCTATCGGGCAGAAAGTACTCGCGGAGAATACGGATGGAATAGTGAATGATTACAACATCGAAATGCCGATTAGACACGCTCCATCCCCGCCGCAGACGAATCGGATTCCGTACCGTGACATCGTGCCGGGAATGACTTTCGATAGAACGAATGTGGTCGACTACTACATCGGCGGGATGCCGGTCATCCGCCAGCAGCAGCACTCTGAGTCGCGACCCTGAAGCAGCGCCCTTACACCCAGCTTCGTCCACCGTAACTATACGAATGGATTCTCGGCTCTCCGCCTGAGAAAGACTCATCGCCGTATCGCGTTCAGCGACACTCATCAGCCGAGCTTCCTCAACGGGTTAGGTCCATCAAGCATCTCGGCGAACACATCCTCGTCACGCGTGGTGGGATGATTATTATCTAACGGTATCCAGTTAGCACTGAAGTTCCTATTCCGGCCCATGAATTCTGTCAAATTTGCTGCGAATCCGTCGGCACACACTACTTATTTCGTCAACCTTGCGTAGATATGCCGCCCACCTATAGGAGAAAAGATCTTCAAAGTACTTTTGCGGCCAATTATGCGAGTCAACAGACCTTCACCCATCAACTCCAACCCCTGTTTAACGGACTTGAATCCAAGGCTTCTCGCCACCCGCTTGACTTCGGCCCGGGAAAGAAATTCGGTTTCCGGCGCGACTTGGCCCTCGCTATCATAGTCATAGCGCTGCCTTTCCCGCTTCGTCACGTTTCGCCGTTTTCCAATTCGCAACTTTTCCGACAGAAACTGGTTGATCGTGGCATTTGTCATCTCGCTCCAACGCCGAAAGGAGTAGGCGTAATAAACCATGATTATCGCGCTCCCGCCCGGTCTCAGGACGCGGTAAAGCTCTGAGAGAGCTTTCCTAAAGTTGCCCGTATGATGCAAGCAGCCGATCGAAATCACATAGTCGAACAGCCCATCTTTGAAGGGGGCTTCTAAGACGCTACCGTGCACACATTCTCCGTTTCCACCCACCAACCCTATTCGGTAATTGCCCATGGCCACCGGACCCAGCGCTATATCCAGCCCGCGATAGTCCACGCCAGCTTCGAGCATTCTCTGTAGAACCGTCCCGTACCCAAGGCCGACCTCTAAAACCATCTTGCCGACCAAGTCCTCAAATGGGATCCATTCGTTCAGGTACCGGTAGTAATCCATGTACCAATTGTCGAATTTCGTGATGGACTCGGGGGAATTGTCTGTGACACCCAATTGCTTGGCTTTGTTCGTGCCGCACAATTCGTCCCAAAATTCGGCGTTTGCTTGATCGATGGAAGGCTGATTCATGAGTTAGTTTGTGAGCAGCAGCACTCTGAGGCGTGGTTCTGCCGCTGTACGCTCGCATTCAGCATCGTCTACGCTGCTTATATGGACGGATACTCGCCTTTCCATTAGGAAAAGGTTCATCGCCCTGTCGCGTTCAACGGCGATCATCACCGGGGCTGCCGCAATGGATTAGGTCCATCAAGCATCCTTCGAGCGTGTCTACGACGGCATTGAAGTAAACATCGTGACCGCGGAGGCTGAGGTGTAGTCCATCCGGCAAAAGCAGGTCTGCCAGCTTCTTCCGGTCGCGACCCACGATGCTCTCGAACGCCGCTTCGATATCTGTAAATCTCACATCGTCAGGGGCATCGGACACGATCTGGCGAACAACCGCGTTGTACTCCCGGTTGCTGTCTTCGAATGTCTTTGATGTCTCAGGGAAAATATCCTCGTCACGCGTGGTGGGATGATTATTATTCAACAATATCCACTTAGCACCAAACTTCCTACCCCTGTCCATGATTTCTGTCAAGTTTGCTGCGAACCCGTCGGCACTCACTCGCGGCAAACCCCCGTCGGTCATCCAGTAGTTGCAGTCATTGAGTCCAAATTGCACCAGTAGAATGTCTACGCCATGAGACTGAATCTGATAGGGCATTCTCTCAAGCGCCTGCCGGGTGGTGCTTCCATTGACGGATGCATTGGTGACGACTACCTCTCTATTTCTCTTCTCGGCAATTCCTTCCAGGTATTCGGCGATGCGCGTGACCCATCCGCTATGAATAGAGACGCCTTGCCCCACGAAGATTGAGTCCCCGAAGAAGGTTACCCGCAGAGGATTGTATCCTTGCTCGGCACTCACTCCGCGGTTCCCTTTCGCTTGACAGGCTCAGCAAGCTTGCCCACGAACTTCACCAGACAGACCTGACGGCCGTTCGGATAGACGGAAATGCTGTCTCTGGTCATCAATTCGAGTTCCGGTTCATCGAGATATTCAACGAACCTCTCCAAAGCATGCGCCGTTGTTTCCCCATCCCATGCCAGCATGCACAGATATTCATCGCCCCGTACGCGTCTGGTCACATAGAATCGTGGGTCTGGGTAGTACGTTAGTGACAGCCGTACCTCCCCGGAAATCGGGAGAATCTTGTCGAGAAACAAGGCGAGACGCTGATCGACGTTCGGGAACAAATCGTTGGCGACTACGATATCGTACCCACCTTCGTTGGGCTGGAAGTCATACCAGTCGACGACGTGTATGTGCGGCCCCCGGCTTTCAGTCGAGAGACTGCGCATGATCGATTCGTCTGCATGAGCCATCAGGTCAATCAGATGGTACTTGTGCCGCTCCGCGAGCAGTCGGGTAAAGCAGGTAAGCCCGCCACCCACGTCCAGCACACGTAAACCAACGGAATCCCGTAACAGATCTCCGTATAATTTCTCGAATATGAATCGCTTCGGTGCGCTGTCTCGAAGCCATTTCTGGCATACGAGAGCTTCCTCGCGCGGACCGCTCAGGTCATCCATCAGCGCGCTGATGGAATCGTGTTCGACATAACGTTGCACGAGCCGCGCGTCTACCAGCTTCATCGGAGTTCAAGATTATTACGCAGAGGAGTAATGGCAGCCTGACAGTCGCGCCGCATTTCCGGAGACGTAGCGGTCGACATCCGAGTCGATCTCCTCTCGCGGTTCCGACTTCCCACGTGTGGCGATGCGAATTTCCGATGCGCTCTTGCGTGGTTCACGATCGATTATGGTCACGAGGCTTGACAGCACTCCATCCGGATCTGCGCAAAAGTCTTCGTACCAGACCGCCTTCCACCGATCCTGACCGAGCCGGGACAACGCGTTGCCGATCGATTCATTGAATGCCACCTGATTTTCGACTACTTGCGCGGCGGGGTCCAAGTTTCGCAATTCCTCGACGTTCAAGGGTGTCGCCGAATTCCAGGTATTCGCCGAACCTTTCGTCGTGTAGCGCGCCTTGAGATCGGACGTGGCGGCTTCGGCAATGTCTCGCCGAATCCACAGGAACCTGGCCGACGGGAGAGTCTCGGCAATACTTCGGACGCGGAAGCAGTTCCAGGCGTTCTTCATGACCAGAGGGGCTTCGAACAATGCTTCGGCAGCCGCAATTGTAGATCTGAAATGGAGCTCGGCTCCATCGAGTACACGCGCGCTGACGAGCTCCGATGGATGACCGCCACCGAACCAATGTGTCATGACGGCAGATCCTTCTGATGGTTGAAATGCACCTTCCGTTTTTCCGTATCGGCTGTCGAAACCAACATCTACGGGCATGGCTCTCTGGATGCTCAATCCGACGATCGGTATTTGCGGGAAGCAGTCATTGGTAAAGTTCGATATGTAGGGGAGATCGAACCAGCTGCACACCGCCTGATAGAAAATCGTACTCCCGGTGCGCGGGGCACCGAGGATAAATATCGCCCGCCCGCCACGTGGCGATTCGCGACCTGGCAATAGACGTTCAAGTAGGGCCCGCTCTGCCTTCCCGCTCATACATGATCCTTGTTGAGCATCTCATCAGAGAGGTCAGTGACTTTCTCGGCAATGACGACGACCTCTACGGAGCGAAAGAACGTATCCCTGAGAAGCCAGGGGAGATCAATCACATCCGATCTATGGTCGAAGTTGTGCTCGACGTACTTTTGCAGACTGATCAAGCATATCATTCCCAATCTCGACTTCAGTACCCACTCACGTGGCATACCTAGGCCGAACCCGTCGAGATGAATGCTGGTCGTCCGGAATCCAGCCTGCCTCATGTAGATCTTGAGGATAGTCTTGTCGAAGCTTCGTAGATGGCCGTACTCATGCCCGTAGCCAACATGAGGTGAGTAATTTAGCAACCCTTCCTTGTAAGGAACCCGAATCGCAACCCGGCCACCATCGACCAGCGCCCTGTTGATAGAAAAAAGAT
>BTQE01000183.1:0-4479 GCA_036985715.1 Rhodothermia bacterium | reverse complement strand
GTTATAAATGCTTATATCCTAACTGTCATGTTGGCGGCTTATGTCGAATCTACAGTTCTAATCCTGAGAGTGACCATCCCCGGTGTTTTAGACGTCTGGTTCAGCCCGAGTGATCTACTGCAAGCCAATACGATTCAGGACGCGACAGAAAATCATCCAGACGGATACCATCTCTGCCGACGATGAGCGTACGGTCAGGACGGGATGCTTTTTCGAAGGCGGCCAGCAGGCGAAGCGATGTCCGCGTTCTGTCGCTTTTCACTTCAATTGCCAGGAGTCGGCGTTTAATACGTACGACAAAATCGACCTCGCGATTTCGGTCTCGCCAGCAGAAGACGTCGCATTCTCCGGTGGAGGGGCATTCACCAGATGTGCATCCACCGCTGACTCGGGCATCGCCGGAAACCAGCCTGGCAGCCTCCCACTGGGCTCTTAGCCAAGCGGCGTCTTTTGGAGTGGGCTCATCTGCGGATACGAATCGATTTGGCGAACCCGAGCGGGAGAGGACCTGGTGAACGAGCGTTGTCTTAACTACCTGACGGGGGCCCGAAACTACATACACGTACCGACGTGGCTCCTGAAGTCGAGTTTCCAGCGTTGCTGCAATGTCGGGCGAATATGGCGGACGTGTTGAATGTGTTGTCATTTTGCTCATTACTTTGAGGAAATAAACTCATTGTATCGAGTAAATATCAGGGCCGCTTGCTCTTGCCCGATACGGTACGAATGGAATAATGGGTGTAGGACTATCGAAATAATCGAGTCCACTATTGATTTGGCGGGTCAAATTGTTTTACACCCGATCGATCCTGCCTGATCCAATAGACGATCGGCCCACACGCAGCGGGCGAGGTCGTATGCATCCGTCACCGTTAGAATTTCCAAATCATCTCTAGACTCAAGCGCTCTTGCGGCTTCCGACGAAGAGTAGAAAGAGACCTGTGAGCAAAAAAAACCGCTTCTTCCGAACAACTCCTTTGCTCCGTGAGCAAGACCCGTATTTGGACTGCAACTGTTCGTTTCACAGCCATCATCCGGAACATAGACGCTAACAACAGCGGTCTGGGGCGTTAAGCTGACGATGCCGTGCTCGGGATCCACACGCAGCACTATCTGACGTCCCGTCGTAGGGCAGACGGACTGAATGTCTGCAGGTTTTCCAATTAATGCGGGTAGGAACAACGTGTCTATCCCGCACCATGTGAAGAGAGTCGTATCCTCAACGCGGAATGTATGCCGGGTAGGTCGGAGGGAGAGCCCCGCGGCTTCCACTATGGCACCTTCATCATTGAATACGATTTGTCCGCAGTTCTTCAGGTAGTCCACCGTATTGGTTTCATCGGTGGCGGGCCACCCAAGACATTTAAATACTTTTGACGGTTGCACCGGTAACCCCTCGCTCAACATGCGAATGGTTTCCAGGGTGAATGCTGCGCTCTCGGGCGTAAGCATCTCCGGGCCCATCGTTCGTTCAAGTCGTTTCCGAAGATCATTATGAGGAATGGTTGCTGGCATGGGTTCGATTGCGTCTTTCAGCAGTGAAATTAACTATATCAGTTATTATATAACAAAAGCTTTATATACCTTTGGCCATAAGTACTCAAAAGCGTTAAGTCCTGGATTATTTCGGTGGGTGGGTGGTTGTCCGCGTAAGTCTATTTTTGAATATATTGTGAAGGTGAGAACCCTGTAGCTTACAACAGGGCGTAATATCCCGCGACGATAGTCCACTCAATGTGCCGAGGTAGTACAATGAATACGAAAAGACATATAGAAATTTTCTCAGCCGGATGCCCGGTCTGTGAAGAAACGATCCGAGCAGTAGATGAGCTGGTTTGCGCATCTTGTGACGTGGAGGTGTCGGACATCAATGACCCTGAGGTAGTTGAGCGTGCATCCGCGTTTCCGATTCGATCGATCCCCGCAGTAGTTATTGATGGAAAGCTTGCCGACTGTTGTGCCGGACGAGGAATATCGATCCCGGTTCTGCGAGACGCAGGAGTAGGGGTTGCATTGTAGCGCACCCGTTCGGACTACTGCATTATGATTAAAAACAGTTTATGACACATCGCATCGACGATCATCGAAATCCAGGACGAACGTCGAATCGGGGCGCGGTAAATATCCTGTCCCTTTTCACTTCTACAGGAACTCTTCTCTGTTGCGCGCTTCCGGCGGCCGTCGCGGCCGTAGCGGGCGGTGCTGCTGTCGCTTCTCTCATCTCTACGTTTCCCTGGTTGATCCCGCTCTCGGCGAACAAAGGGTGGCTTTTCCTGGGCTCCGGTCTGATTCTCGTGTTCAGTGGCATTCTCGTTTTTCGTCCCAAGGGCGCCGTTGCCTGCAGCATCACTGGCGGGGAAGGCTGCGAAATTGCAGGGCGTTTTACGAAAGTGATGTTTTGGATATCTGCCGGTATCTATTCGGTCGGAGCGTTTTTCGCCTATGCCGTTGTTCCGCTCCTTCGCATACTGGACGCCTGATGCCCGTGTGACATCCCGTCTTATATCCCGACAACCTTACGACCAGCATCTCTTTGAATCGCGTGTATTTAGAGTTCTACCACCAGATGGCCGGTTTTTCGTTCTCTGAACGCATCCTCAAGGGATGCGTGATCGTCCTGACGATGGCGCACTTCGTTTTTCCGACTTTTCCCGCTTACGCTGTTGCTCAGGGCTTTGGGATCCCCGTTATGGAGCCCCGTGGCGAAGTGTTTCGCCACGAACCGATCTTCGGCATTGGGCCGCGAACGATTTGGAAAAACGGATTCGGCCTTGAAGTCGGTATCGATCGCGACAAGTCACAGCGGAAAGAGTCCCTGGGCCTTAAGTACCGTGCGATCTACGGCCTTACGTCCGATTGGGCAGTAACGGCCGAAAGCCGTCAGGTGCTCGACCAGTCAGGCTCGGATGACACCGGACTTGGCGATCTGGTCGTTCGAACCAAGTATCGCATTTATAGAAACGATGTCCCAGGTGGCGTTTTTCATGCCGCCGTCATGAGTGGTGTTGAATTTCCGACTGGAGCAAGTGGTATCAGTACGGAGTCCACGGACTTTTTTGCCGGGCTCTCGGCGGCCTACGAAGGACGGCGCTGGCTTTTGTTCGCGACGGGTCGCTACCGGGTGAACACGGAAGGCTCAAACAAAATCAAGCGTGGAAACGTCATTCTCTACGACGTGGCACTCGGCCTGCGTCCTGTCAAGACCGACTATTATCAGCCGGACCTGGTACTTATGGCCGAACTCAACGCCCAGATCTTCGGCGAACGAGAATTCAAAGGCGCGCCGGTGGGCGGTTCGTCCGGCGAGCGATTGCTGGCCGGATTCGGCGCGTGGGTCACGTTTCGCAACTGGGCCCTCAAACCCGGAATTCAAATTCCTGTCTACAACAATCTTAACGACGGCGACCTCGACTACCGCTTTGTTGTCGCCATAGAGTTTCACATCTAAACCGAAGAATCATAAATGAAGTACAAAACGCCAATCATCTCTTTGCTGACAGCCTTTTTGATGACGATAACGCTAGTCCCGCAAGTCAGTGCGCAAGACAAGCAAGCGACAGCCATCGAAAATCCGGACGTCGTTGTTCAGGTGAAGGGAATGACCTGTGAAATGTGCGCCTATAACATGGAAAAGCACTTGAAGCAGATTGATGCAATCGGCGATGTGCAGGTCATACTCGATGAGCAGAAGGTTCTTCTGACCCTAAATGAAGAAGAGGCCGTCGCGGAATACGTTCTTCGCGATGCTGTGAAGAATGCCGTACTGGATGCCGGTTTTACTGTGGAAGCGGTGACATTTATGAAGGAAGACGAAACTTCGAAAGCTGGACCCGAGGAGGGACACTAGCAATTGTTTCGGTGCACACGCTTTAGTTATTAACCAATGCAAATAAATCATTATGAGAGATTCAAGAACACGAACGATTCGAACGCCCGGGCCAATGAGCCCACCGCGCAAACGACTGGTCGGCGGTGAACACTCTGCGTTCGTCGCAGCCATGTTTGTGGCCCTACTTCTGGTGATAATTTCGGCTCCGCAGGCCCAAGCACAAAACACGATCGAAAATCCAGACGTAACGATCGGAGTTAACGGACTGTCTTGCCCGTTCTGTGCGTATGGGTTGGAACAGAAGCTGAAAAAGATTGACGCCGTAGAGGCACTGACGGTGAATATGGAAGAAGGACAGGTCCAGATGAAGCTCAAAGAAGGCGCAACCATTACGGACGAGGAAATCCGGGCCGCCGTCAAGGATGCCGGGTTCACGGTGACTGAAATCACGTATGCTGAAAAAGACAAAGCCGCGGCCAAGGAGACGGATTCGATCGGAAGGCGCTGATGACACTGACCTCGATGGGTGTCAGACTCATCCGAATGGTGGTGTGGATGGCCCTGGTTTCAGGAGTCACTCTGCTTCCCGCAGCGCCAGTCAGTGCGCAGATCACGACAAATACGGCATTACCCGTTGCCAGGGGCGTGGG
>BTQE01000182.1:0-4536 GCA_036985715.1 Rhodothermia bacterium | reverse complement strand
ACTAGAGACGAAGCTTCGCGAAAACTCTCACTTCTCTCATCAGAAGTCCCACGCATCGCGCCGGGACATTATCAGATCAAACTGCTCTTTAAACAGCTCCAGACCTGTTTCAAGATTCGGCCCCTTGGCCATCAGCCACGCTACCGTGATGGACCGTTCATCGCCCGGTGCAAGGTCAACTGGTTGAATTGACTGTAGGCTACGCACATCGTGCCGCTCATCAATCCAACCTGTCATTGCTATCGGATCTCCGGTAAATGCGAACTTGGTTTGTGTTCCCGAGGGATCGACCATTGGAGCACCAGATGGAGATAGTCCTTGAAGGGCGAACAGAATAACTTCTCCATTTTCAAGTAGTTCGCCCGAGAACTCAGGATATGAAGCGAATTGGTTACGCCTCCATATTCGATGTGCAAGTTTGTTTTGGCCGAGTCCCCTTGGAGATGACATGTTCAAGATTGAGTAGCCAGCTACCGCACCGTAGCAGTCATCCGATTGAACACTGTCCTCTGGGTGTCTGGATGTGTATGTAAATGTTATGTGACGGCTGAGATCATATCCAGTTTGATTCTCCCACCACGCTGTTTCACATATCTTTCCTGAGCTCTCTCTGTATTGCACCAGATCGGTATCGCCACCGTACCCAACATGAAGGTTCGAGATTGTCTCACTCGATATGTTCTTGATGTCGTATCGTAGAAAGACCGAGTTCGAAAGAGGAGCTTGGTCGAACACAAAGATAGAAAGACCTACACGAAGCCCCTTGAGAGATGTCGATTCATCGCCTGGTGTTGAAGAGGGTTCAAATGCCGCCCACGCCATTCTATCGCCGTACATCTTTGGATTTCCATTGATCTCTACCGGGGCCCCCAAGCTGATTGGCCAATTAAGAATCTCGAACTCGAGGTTTTCTCTTGTGATCTCGTAGATCCCGCCGCTCTCTTTTTCCGTGCTCATCAATTCAAAGCCGTTAGCCCACGGAAAAGGGCTTGCAATGTTTGAGCGAGTGCCTTCCTGCTCGGCGGCCAGCCATAACCCGGCGGAGTTAATTGGCTCGCTAAACAGATCCAACGCGTTAGGATCATAGTTCCATTTGCTGCGAGAGACCATACTAAGACTGTCAAGCACAACAGAGACCGTGCCATTAGTCAGTGTCACCTCTGCCGACGTGGGTAAGACAATGCTTTGCTGCTCACCAGGTCCAGAGCCATCACACGCCCCAAAAAGAAACGCTATGCAAAGAAATGATATTCTCATGCTTGTCTTCCAATTGATCAGTTAGGAAGGTTACGAGAAGAAATCATATTCCTATATCGCGGAGTAGTATCCAGCGCCACGCTCCAGAATTGATATTCGAGCAATTCTTACTCCCAAATATCGACCACAAGATAGGCGATATCTTGTACCGGCGGAGAGGCGCTGTCTGTCACGGTCAAGCGTAATTTCATATCAAATTCAGCACCACTTACAGATTTTTGATACGTTGAACTCGTACCACCCTGATTCCATGTGTCACACTGTTCAACTCGGGGATTAAGCTCTAGAGACTGTCCGTTGCAAATAAATAAGTAATCCCAATCGTACGTATATGAAGGTGTTCCACCACTCACGACCGCAGTCCATGTACCTGTGTATCCCTCTTGCAAATTGTCTGGTCCACTAATGGACGCGTCGACTGGCGCCACGACCACATTAAAGAATGAACTCAGAGCAGATTGTCCAGAGTTGTTATCAATGATTTCGATTTGGATGTTTGAGTATGTTTGATCAGGAGTCCACGCATACGTCCCGTCCCCGTATGCATCGAACGCAACAGCCGAAGCCGAAGGGAGTGTTGCTCCATCCTTGATCTTCACCGTTACTTTAGATACCATAAAATCTGGGAATGGGAACGAATCAATGCTTTCCCAAAACGACCCCCAATCGAGATCTATCTGATTGTCCTTGTATCGAGGCATACTTACTGTCACATTTTCTGGGGTAGCAGTGACATGGGCTATATCGGCCCAACCCGAATTGTCAATGGTTCCAAATGATTCGCTACCAGATACTATGTCGAGATCGGTATACGCGTCCATGTCACCATCTTCCCAGAAATAGTACAATGCGTTTGAGGAGTTAAGTGTCGTGAGAATATACTTCGTGCCTTTAGCTAGATCGACGCTTGCGCCCGTTGCGTCGCCGTTGAGTTCAGCATTCCAATTTGCGTCGGAGTAAAAAACACTACCAGATGGCGCGCACACTTTGGCTGTGGCGGATGAGTATGCGCATACGCTTCTTACCACAGGCTGAAAGTTGCCGTCCTGAACCTTTAGATACAGTTCATGTGGAGCTCTTGGGACCACCTCGCATAGTGGATCTCCCTCTTTGCATTCTTTGTCGGGCTTGTTCTCCTTAGGCTTTTTCTCCTTCTCCTTAGATTCCGACCCGGTCTCGGCACCGAAGGAAACTCCCAAAGCGTTGAACACAGCTCCAATTGGATTCGCAACGGTCACGCTCAGACTGCCAGCAAATAAAAGCCCTACTGGGCGATTTGTCACTCCTTCACCGTTTGCAACAATTAGAGCACCCGAATCCCCGCCCGCACTGAAATCACCCGGGGTTATGATCAACTGATCGGTAAAACATGCAATCCCATCCACTCCGTAATTGACCTCGACGGTCACATTAAACGCGCTAATAGTTCCAAACGTTAAGCCTGTCGTTCTAGCGTACTTCATAACGTCCAGGTTTGCTGTCTGATCGAGCACGGTTTTTCCAGGATCACCGTAGCCGTCAATTGGTGTCTCATTACCCAACTCCTGGGTCGAAGTGAGCGCAATCGCGGCATCTACTTTATTCGAGCATGCACCACTAAAGTCTATCGGTACAAAATCGAAAAGCGTTCCAATATCATCATCTGGAGTCGTCCCGGCATCAGCCCTTCCTGGCTGCGTCACGGCATCACCGGATGAAGCTCGATTCCTGTCTGCATATATGTGATTGTTGCTCAGGGCGTAGACGTTGATCCCGTCTGTGACCCGCGCACCGATCGTACCTGCCGTAATATTCGGATGGCCGGTTGAAACCCCTATGGGAACGGGTCGATCAAATCGAATGGCTGCATTGATCTCACTAGATCCTGAACGACCAGATATACTTCCTTCAGTAGGAGACGGTCTATCGACACGAATCTCACCCGTCACAATCACTTGTACAGGCACATCTCTTACAGTCTTAGGAACTAAACTTCGCTTTGAAACGGGCCAGGAAGCAGGCTCGCTAACAGAGAAAACAACGATGGCTGGGCGTCCGTCATCAGTGATGGTCACGCCAGTCCCCACCAGTTCCGGATGTGGTAGGAGCTGCTGCGAGAGCGAATCCTGAAGAGCCATGGCCAGAGTCAGTCGAGGATCATCAACAGCATAAGTGTCTACTTGGCCTTCCATTTCACCCGTCGGGCTAGTAGAACTGAAATCACAGCTCGCTAGCGTCACGATCGCTATCGCGTAGATACAGTAGCGAAAAATCCGCTGCGCTTTCCTTTTGTAGATGTCCATTCTATCCGCACCGATGTTTCTAAACGTTACTTGATCACTATTGTCCAGAACACGACCTGACTTCTTATCAAGCGTTGAGAGCTTGTATGATTTCCCGGAACCATCCTTCGACGCCAGTCAGTCAACGAAATTCGCTTCTACGTGTCCTATATGGATACGATATCCATCGCTCTCATGTAAGAAGGATAGAGCTCGCCTTGTAATACCGAATATATAACGATGATCTCTCCTGTCAATGAGGTGAAACAACTAAAGTGATGGCAGTTAAACACTAAAATGCGCGCCAGCTACAGCAGTCGAAGGGAATCTTCTCTCTTCAGATCAGCATCCCGGAGTATTTTCGTTAGTAGCGTTGGTCTGATGACTTCCCCGCTGTGGACGGGCACAACGGTGGTCCTCCCATCGGTATGCCGTAGAAAATGATGTGCACCCTTAGTCCGAGCGACGAGGAAGCCAGCTTTTTCGAGAGCTGCAATTACTTTCTTACCTGCCATTCGAGGCAGGCGGCTCATGCAGGGACAGTTACCCGAAGGTTGCCATAGTATTCCTGTATCTCATTTTTGGGTCGTCCCCCCTGCTCTTCCATGCACAGCATGATTGCTTCAATAACACGCTCTTCCAGAGCGTCTAATGACGCGGCTTGTGTATGGCAGCCTGGCAGCTCGGGGACACTGGCTATTAAGTAGCCTTCAGTATCGCGTTCGACGACTACGTTGAAGGTTGTTTCCATAATAATCCCAGAGTATCAGGGTCTCTGGCTGTGTCAAGTATTAAATAGAAACGTCCGTTTGCTCCGCATCTACGACAAGCGCGATCGGTTTACTATCACTTACGATTTAGAACTCGAATCAGCTCATCATCAAACATCCCAGATCGGAGGCTGTGAAGATAGACCTGAGTGGTTTTTGCGTCCTTGTGGGAGAGCGTTTGCTGGATCCGCTGGATGGGTAAATTATTGTCGTCCATAAAGGCCGCCCAAGAGTGTCTGGCTACATGC
>BTQE01000181.1:0-4618 GCA_036985715.1 Rhodothermia bacterium | reverse complement strand
TACCTTCCCATTCTATGCGTCGGACGAAGTACTGAGGCCCTTCTTTGACGTCGACTTCAACGATCATTTTAGGCTTCTTTCCGGGCCTCTGCTCTAGATAAACAGAGTCACGAACAATGCGAGCGTCATAGTATCCGCGTTCCGTGTACTCCTCGGCCACACGATCGAGATCCTCTTTGAACACGGCATCCTTGTAGATTCCCCGGTTCCAGAACTTCCACCAAACAGGCTTTTTGGTTTTCATGAACCCCCGCACGCGGCTATCCGCGAGGGATTCATTTCCATTGACGATCACCTTACCCACTTTGACTTTCGGACCACGGTCGACCGCGAATTCGAGTGAGGATGTATTGTCATCGTGGTCTGTACGAGTGACCACCACTTTCGCCAAGGGCCTTCCTTTCTCAGCGTAGAATTCCTCAATGACCTGTGTTGCACGTGCAATGGAATTGGGGCGTACAGCAGCCCTCGTGTACAATGGCACTTCTTTTCGGAGATCCTTTTGCGCACCTTTACCGATTCCCGTGAATGTATAGTCTCGGAGGGACGGTGTCCTTTGAACGCGAATGACAAGAAATACGCCTTTTCCAACTCGACGCTCTTCTACGATCTGAACATCCTCGTAGGTGCCGAGCCTGTAGATCGCTCGTATTGCATCTCCGAATGCCGGATCGCCGGGAATCGTAACACGCTGTCCGACCGCCAGACGACTACTTTGCAGAACGAAACTGCGGGTGTATTCGTCTGTGACTCCTTCGACTGACAATCCAAGGATCTCCAGGTTTTCGAGTCCTCCGGCCAGTGCAGAACTGCCAATTTGCGCCCGAGCCGATCCGGCCAGGACGACACCAAACACGAACACCATGAAAAATCGACCCGACATATGCACTCTGCGAAAATAATTTATGATTTTGGACCTGGGCAATGGTTCGCGGCACTAACGGTGGATATCCGGCGTTGGTTTCGCGAAGATTAGTGCGATTCGTAGTTCCCTACGGAATGTTAAAAAGAACGGCTTTATTGTCTGAAAGAGGCCTGCATCATCCAATTCGAAGCCATAGGGAGGAACGAAGTCGGCTACTATAAAAAGACTCAGTTTGTGGCCTCTACGCTGCCAAATCGGCGATCGCGACCCTGAAAGACTTTTATTGAATCGTAGAGCTGTTGGCGACGAAAATCCGGCCAGTACGCGTCGGTAAAGTACAATTCTGAATACGCAATCTGCCACAACAGGAAATTGGAGATCCGAAGGTCTCCACCGGTGCGAATCAGAAGATCCGGATCGGGCACGGTGACAGTTTCAAGCGCCTGCGAGATCATTGATTCGTCAATGGAGTCGGGGTCGATATAACCGTCCCTGGCTCTCCTGGCTAGCGCCCTCGCCGCTTCAATAAGCTCCCAACGGCCGCTGTACGAAAGGGCGAGGATTAGCGTGATCCGTTCATTCTCTGAACTCGCCGTAATCGACTCTTCCAACTCGCGCTGAGCAGCTACAGGAAGTTCGCTCCAGTTCCCGATAGACTGGAGTCGGACACCCTTCTTAAGAAAGGTATCCATTTCTTTGCGGAGCGTTCGGATGAGCAGCTCCATGAGTGCATTGATTTCCGTGATGGGTCGGTTCCAGTTTTCCGTGCTGAATGTATACAGCGTTAGGTATCGGACTCCCACCTGAGCACAGGCTTCAACGATATCTCGCACTGACTCGACACCCTCCTTGTGGCCTTGAATTCTATTGAGTCCCCTCTGTTTAGCCCATCGACCATTGCCATCCATAATGATGGCTATGTGCTCGGGGACTTCTCCATTCGCTACGAGCTCCTGTTGAGCCCTGAGATCCGCTTCGTTTTGGCTGGTCATTTATGGAGAGCTGAGCGAAGGAATGATACGATTTCTCTCAATCGGCCGACTACAGCTTCAGAATGTCGTTGAATATGGCAAATGCCATAAAAGCCAACAAAAGGACCATCCCGATTTGCTGAAGTACCATTCTCAGCTTTAGCGACGGCTCCCGTCGGACTATGCCCTCATACACGAGAAAAACGAGATGTCCTCCGTCAAGAGCTGGAATCGGAAGGATATTGATGATGGCCAGCGTAATCGAAAGCATAGCTACGATTTTCCAGAAATAAAAAGCGCCGAGGTCGGCAGCTTCCTTGGTCACCTTGGCAATCATGATCGGGCCGCCAATATTCTCCCGAATATTTTCCCGACCTGAAAACATCCTCCCCAGGCTTGTGATAATGACTGAGGTACTGGTCCATGTATCGGATAGACCGGCTCCAATAGCCTCAATGGGTGTATGCTTTTGCGTGGCGAGGTAATTACGAACTCCTAGAAGATACCGTCCTCCGTCCTTCGTCGGAGCGACGCTCGTCTCGTAAAGCACGCCGGCCCCGGACGGATCGTCGATGGCAACGGCTCCAGGCGGAATGATGCCAGACAATGAATCGGGACGCCTGAATCTGACGACCATAGACTCACCCTCCGATTCCTGAACCAGCTCCGACATTGTTGAGTAAAAACTGACTGGCTTTCCATCGATACGCTCGATCAGATCTCCAATGTGGAGGCCCGCGGCTTTTGCACCGCCACCTTCGATGATCTCACCGATAATGGCGGCATCAAAACCGACTCCAAAAGTCCCACCGGACCTGTTGAGACGGGTCATGATGTCATCTGGTCCATGGACTGTCTGTGTCGCACCCTCTCGCTCAAACTCGACGACAAATTGATCCGCCTTTAAAATCTCCTGCAGTCTCGTCAGCCGTTTATTGGCATCGTTCGCACTACCATTCACCGCCGTGACCCTGTCTCCTGTACGAAGGCCCATGTCGTAGGCAATCGATCCCTCCTGAATCTTGACAAGGCCCTCAGCGACCGGGATCTGAAAACCATAAAATGCACTCAGACTGATGAACACCACCGCCGCCAAAATCATGTTGAACACGACTCCAGCCGTTATGACAATGATCCTCTGCCACACTGGCTTTGATCGGAACTCCCAGGGTTGTGGCTCCGAACTCAGCTCGTCCGTGTCCATGCTTTCGTCAACCATCCCGGAAATTTTCACGTATCCGCCCAGTGGCGTCAATCCGATCACGTATTCCGTGTCTCCGAATTTTTTACCGATGACCTTCGGAGGAAAACCGATCGAAAATTTCTCAACCCGCATTTTAAATAATTTGGCGAACAGAAAATGGCCCAGTTCATGGGCGAAGACCAGGATCATGATGGCCAACAGGAGCCAACCGATAGTCGCGAGGATATCAGAAAATAATCCCATAGAAAATGCTAGCAAGGAGATTGTAGCCTCTCAATAAACGAAGTCGTAAAAGGGCGCTCTAATGTACTTGGGTGTTGGCGAGTTCCTGAACACGGCTGCGGGCTCGTCGGTCCGCATGCATCAGTTCGTCGATGGTCGAATTTCCTTCATCTCCCAAATCATTCATGGTACGCTCGATCATTGAAGGAATATCCAGGAATCCGATTCGGTCCTGGAGAAAAAGGGCTACTGCCATCTCGTTGGCTGCATTGAGTATCGCTGGAGCTGCACCTTCATCGTGAAGTGCGGCGAACGCTAAATCCAGACAAGGAAATTTGGCTCGATCGGGTGTACGGAATTCGAGAGTCGCGACTTCGTCCCACGGAATACGAGGGTGATCTGCAGCCCAGCGTTCGGGATAACAAAGCGCGTACTGAATAGGAATTCTCATGTCCGGAAGGCCGAGTTGAGCTTTCGTGGATCCATCGACGAAGGTCACTAGTGAATGGACGATCGACTGGGGATGCACCAGTACATCGATCGCATCCGCATCAACGTCGAACAGCCAGTGCGCCTCAAGTACCTCCAGTCCCTTGTTCATCATGGTTGCGGAATCGATGGTAATCTTCGGGCCCATCTCCCAAGTGGGATGCCGCAGGGCTTCTTCTTTTGTGATCTGCGAGAAGGTCGCAAGTTCCCGGTCGCGGAATGGCCCACCCGAAGCAGTCAGCGTAAGCCGATCTATTGAATTCTCCTTCTCACCGATGAGGCACTGAAATATCGCTGAATGCTCACTATCAACAGGAATAATCTCAGACTGATGCGCCGCCGCCAGCGGGCAAATGATCGACCCTGCCACGACAAGGGTCTCCTTATTGGCAAGAGCAATTCGCTTCCCGGCTTTTATCGCAGCAATCGTCGGACGAAGACCCGTGGCCCCAACCAACGCAGTCACCACAATGTCGGTAGACTCCCGAGCGGCTGCCTCGATCAATCCATCCTCTCCGCCCAGGACCTCAATCGACAATTCGGTCAAAAGATCTTGAAGGATCGGAACCCGTTCGGTATCAGCTACAACAACGCATTCAGGTAAGAATTCTCGGGCCTGCTCCTCGAGCATATCGACCGCGGTTCCGGCAGAAAGAACCGTCACATTGAATCGGTCCGGAAAGAGCCGGATTATATCGAGCGTCTGCCTCCCGATTGATCCCGTTGACCCGAGAATGGCAACGTTTCTCGCATCTGGGTTTCGGCTCTCTGTCATGTGGTCTTATGCTTCGTTATCGAATATGAAGCGGGGAAAAACGCGTGGATATTGGTCTATTTTCCGCTTTTAGGAGCACAAAATTGATTAAG
>BTQE01000180.1:0-4739 GCA_036985715.1 Rhodothermia bacterium | reverse complement strand
CCCCTACGCGGGCCAACATGCCCGGCTTGTCAATATTTCTGTACAGCAGGATGATCCCTTCAGGTCGCACGTCCATTCGAAATCCGAGTATCCGAACGATATGAGGCTCGCGATCCCCAAAAAGAGACCCGGAAACCGAAACAGGTAAATCGCCGCCGTCAATCACTACATCAATTCTGTTTATAAAAGCATCTTCCACTGGATGAGTTTCTACCCCCGATTTCAGTCCCATTTCCCGCGCCAATACCGGTGCGTTGATCAAATTCACGGGGCGTGTTGACAAACCGGACAGAATTCCCTTTAAAACTGCCACTTCGATCACCTCCGCGTGACGTTTGGGGATTTCCCCCCGACATCCAACCCGGATACGAGCGATATGACTGTCGATGATCTGCTGGACAAATCGTCCCAATTTCTCGCCGAGATTGACATAAGGTCTCACTTCCGGTTGAGAAGCCATTCGGATAGCCAGCGCATTCACAGAAGTCTGCACGGTTTCATCGTTTAGCGCTCGTATCACTTGCTCCGTCACTTGCCGGGCTACTTTCTTCTGGGCTTCCTCCGTGGAGGCTGCTATATGCGGCGTGGCCACGACCGACGGATGATTGATGAGTGCACTGAGCCCCTCCTGCGGGGGCTCTTCCGAATACACGTCCAGTGCCGCACCACTCACCTTACCTTCTGTTAAAGCTCTCAGTAGAGCATTTTCATCTACAATTCCGCCCCGGGCACAATTAACAATACCCACACCGTCCTTACACCTTGAAAAAGTCTCATCGTTCAAGAGGCCCCGAGTCGCATCGTTAAGGGGCGTGTGGACGGTAATCAAGTCGGATTCGGCAAGAAGATCATCCAGTGACATAAGCTCGATTCCTAACGCAGAAGCCACCTCCGTAGACAAAACCGGATCATATCCAACAATTCTCATCTCAAACCCGGCCATTCGGGACACGACAGCCCGACCGATCTTCCCGACCCCGATTACGCCCAGCGTTTTTTCGTACAGCTCGACACCGGTGAATTCCTTTCGTTTCCATTCTCCTGCCTTGAGCGAGTTGCTGGCGGCGGAAATTTTTCGCGATACAGCAAGAAGCATCGCGACCGTGTGTTCTGCCGTCGAGATGGTATTTCCTTCCGGAGCGTTGATTACGAGGACTCCCCGATGTGTCGCAGCGTCCAGATCAACGTTGTCGACACCCACACCGGCCCGCCCAATAACCCGAAGCGAAGAGGCCGCCTCGACGAGCGTTTTGTCGATCGTGGTGCCGCTTCGAATAATCCACGCGTGAGCTGAAGGCGCAAGAGCAAGCAACTCGTCGTGGGTCCGCCCTGTTGCGACATGGGCTTCAAAACCTGCGGCCTGTAAAAGCTCCTCGCAGATCGGGTGGATGGAATCCGTGAGAAGGATGCGTGGTGCGGGCGGACGGGTCACAGGTATAAATGCAGTGGTACATTCAGGAGTCCAGAGTCGATTCAACGTACTGTGGATGACAGTTGGAAAAAACCCGACTCAAAGAGAATATGGAGAATTTAGCGGGACGAATTCTTCGACCTCTTGCCCTCAAGCAAGAGTACGTATCCAGTTCAGTGTTTCCTTTTTTCCCCGTGCGGTTTTTGATGACGTGAGGATGACGGGTATTTCGGTGTGATATGATTTGAGAATCTTGAGTGTTCGATTTACCGACGTGGCTCTCTGATTCCCGGAAAGTTTGTCCCCTTTCGTAAGAAGGACAATGCGCGCTGCAGCGCTTTCTTTCAGCAACAGCATAACCTCCCGGTCCAGATCTGTCGGAGGATGACGGCTATCAATCAGTTGAAAGACTACTTTCAGGGGCTTTCTCTTTGACACATAGTTGCCAATCATTTTTCGCCATTCGGCACGACTGCGCTTTGACGCACGGGCGTAACCGAATCCGGGCAAGTCCACGAAATACAGAGACCGGTTCACCAGATAGAAATTGATTTCCTGGGTTTTTCCCGGTGTACCGCTTGTTCGCGCCAGGCTTTTTCGCCCGAGGAGCATGTTGATCAGCGAACTCTTCCCGACGTTGGATCTTCCCACGAAGGCCACTTCCGACAGACCGTCCCGGGGCATACCGGCCATGGAAACAGCACCGGTCACGAAGGTGGCCTCACGAAAATCCATCTGGGTCCCCTTGTTCAGGCTCCGGTGTGATCTGCCACCGACTTTCCAATTGCGGCAGGATTGAGAATAATTTTCGCCCCGGCGTCTTCCAACGCAGCAAACTTATCCTCGGCGGTCCCTTTTCCACCCGAAATGATGGCCCCCGCATGACCCATCCTTCTGCCAGGAGGGGCTGTTCGTCCAGCAATAAAAGCAAATAAGGGCTTCGTCATCTCATTCTTAATGTATGCGGCTGCTTCCTCTTCCGCGGTACCGCCGATCTCACCGATCAAGACGACTGACTCGGTTTCGTCATCCGCCTCGAACAACCTTAATATGTCGATAAATCGAGATCCGATAATCGGATCGCCTCCGATTCCAACCGCTGTGCTTTGCCCCAGGCCATGCCTGGTCAACTGATCGACCGCTTCGTATGTAAGGGTTCCCGAGCGAGACACCACACCGACAGGACCCGACGAAAATATCATGGCGGGCATAATGCCCACTTTTGCTTCTCCAGGAGTTATCACACCGGGACAGTTCGGTCCGATGAGGGTTGATTCAACGCTTTTCACGTAGTGGTACACGTCTACCATGTCTCTCGTCGGAATACCCTCTGTGATACATACGATGACTCTAATACCCGCGTTTGCGGCTTCAAGAACGGCATCAGCAGCGAATGCCGGAGGAACGAAAATTACACTTGTGTTTGCATCCGCCTCTTCGACGGCTTCTCGGACCGTATTGAAAACCGGCATACCCCGATGGGTCTGCCCCCCCTTTCCCGGCGTCACCCCTCCGACCAGAGGGGTGCCGTACTCAATCATCTGTTCCGAGTGGAACGTGCCTTCCTTCCCGGTGAAGCCTTGAACAAGAAGTCGGGTATCTGTATTGACGAGTATACTCATAAGAGCTGTTCGATCGAATGATTGCTAAAACGAATTATTCGGATACTGCCTGAATCCGTTCTGAATCCGTTCCGGACTCTTTCGTACCCTGCCGGGCCCTGTCAAATCCGATCCGCGCAAGTTTAGGGTACGCCGATGGCATGTTCAATCTGGTCTATGTAAACAGCGTTCGAAGAATTCGACCAGGGAATTTCCAAACCAGGATTAGCCAACAGCGGAATTCAAGCAGTAGCGGCGCTCTCTATGGCGGCGGCGACACGCAAAAGTAGATCTTCCTCGAAGGCGGGTGCGAGCAATTGGACTCCGATGGGTAACTCGGTTGAGTCCGATTGGATTGGAACTGAAATCGCAGGAATCCCGGCGAGATTTGCCGTCACGGTATAGACATCGTTCAAATACATCTGAAGTGGATCGTCGATTTTCTCGCCGAGCCTGAATGCGGTCGTGGGCGCGGTAGGTGTTAGAAGCACGTCTACGTCAGAAAACACGCGGTCAAAGTCTTCCTGAATAAGCCGTCGAACCCGCTGGGCGCGTTCATAATAGGCTTTATAGTACCCGGTGGATAGAACATAGGTGCCCAGCATGATTCGTCGCTTGACCTCGTCACCAAAACTGTCGGATCGACTCCTTTCGTACATTTCGCCGAGCGTCGAAGCTTCTGCTCGAAAACCGTATCGAACACCGTCGTACCGGGCCAGATTGCTCGATGCTTCGGCCGTAACCAATACGTAGTAGGCGGCAATCCCATATTCCGTCATGGGAAGAGATACGTCTGCGACGTCTACCCCCAGCGATCGAAGCTGATCCGCCGTACGAGCTACACCGCAGCGAATACGATCATCGAGACCTTCCCCCAGATATTCCTGTGGGATTCCCACCCGAAATCCGCTTACTGCGCCCGTATTCGACGAATGGGACAAAAGCGGTTCGGCATCCAGACTCGTCGCATCCCTGGAATCCACTCCTGAAATGGCCGCTAGAACACGAGATGCGTCATTCACGCTGTTTGCCAGCGGACCGATGCAGTCAAACGATGAGGCGTATGCCACGAGACCATACCTGCTGACACGTCCATACGTTGGCTTGAGACCTACCACTCCACAGAAAGCCGCCGGTTGACGAATGGAACCACCGGTGTCTGTTCCCAGCGCTACATGACACAACCCGGACGCCACCGCCGCCGCCGAGCCTCCGGATGATCCACCAGGTACTCGCGAATGGTCGTGGGGGTTTGCCACAGGCCCAAAATGCGAGAGTTCATTGGACGAACCCATCGCAAACTCGTCGCAGTTGGTGGCGCCGATCACCACGGCTCCTGCCTCTTCGAGACGTTCTATTGCAGTCGCCGTGTACAGCGACTTAAAATTGGATAGCATCCTTGAGCCACAGGTCACAAGTTGATCTTTCCGGCATATCACGTCTTTCACCCCGACAACCATGCCGGTCAGAGGGCGATACTCCCCTTTGGATCGTTCCTTGTCCAGACTTCCGGCTCGCTCGAGGGCAGCTTCATCATCGACGCGTAGAAAGGCGTTCAATCGGGGGTTCTTCAGCTCGATCCGATCCAAAAAAGATGAGACCAGAGCCTTGCAGCTGGTCTCATCGTTTTCGAGCGCACGTCGCGCCTCAGCATATGTCGATCCCTGCATGCCTTTGCTGAATCAGGTCAGTTGCCGAATCAGATGCCGAACCAGTTCCCCCTTCCG
>BTQE01000179.1:0-4862 GCA_036985715.1 Rhodothermia bacterium | reverse complement strand
GGAATTAGCGACACGTCAATTCGCATGTTGTTACACGACTCGCGACGACTTTGGAAGTTGTTCGCGGGTCGAACGGGCCAGTTTACTCGTACCTGAGCGCATCAATCGGATTCGCCGCTGAGCCCTGGCGCTCTGATAGCTCACGGCGAGCACGGCAATTGCAAATGCGATGGCGGCACCTGCCAAAAGTGTCCAGATGCCGAATTCCGTCCGATACGCAAACGTCTCCAGCCAGCGATTCATACCAATCCAGGCCACGGGCCACGCAAATCCATTCGCCAGCAGAACCCATTTTGAGAAATCCTTAGAAAGAAGAACGAGCACGCTCGGTACCGATGCCCCAAGCGTCTTCCTGAGCCCGATCTCCTTCGTCCTCTGCTCCGCAATAAAGGACGCCAGCCCGAACAGGCCAAGCGATGCGATAAGAATCGCCAGCATCGAAAAGATCAGAAATATCTTACTCAGTTGCCTCTCTGATGCGTATTGAGCATCAATAGACTCATCCAGGAATGAATATTCGAACGGTGCGTCGGGAGCCACCGCTTTCCATTCCGACTCGAGCATCGCAAGGCGCTCGTCGATGCTTCCAGCCTTCAATCGAGCCACAACGTAGGAATCGGGGATCTGGTACGATCTGGAGTCTTCATGAAAGAGCGCGAACGGTATGATGGGTTGCCTCAAATTCAGAAAGTGAAAATCCTTAAGAACCCCAACAACTGTATATGTCCCTCGGCTCGGATAAGTGATCGTCTTTCCAATCGGATCATCCCAACCAAAACGCTCAACGGCACTCTCGTTTAGAAGGATGTTGCTGGAATCAGCATAGTTTTCGTCGAATGGCCGTCCGGCAACGAGCTCCAAATCCAACGCTTGGACATAGTGATCGTCGACCATATATGAAACGAGATCGAAGAGCTTGTCGCCGTGGCCTTCGGCTTTGTAGTAGTCTCCAAAGCCCCAATTGGGGGGTGCCCCTGTCGTCAGGCTTGCTGATACGACATCTGGCCTCTCGATCAGATTGTCCCTGAATGTTTCCTTCTGTTCACCAAGACGACCATTCAGATTCGAGATTACAACAACTCCTTCTTCGTCGAATCCCATATCCGAATCCGTGAAAAAGCGCATTTGTCCCTGCACGACGAGAGTAGCAATGATGAGCGCGATGGATATTGAAAACTGAAGGACAACCAGACCATTGCGTAAACTGAGGTTCTTTCGCGTGGACACGAATTTTCCCTTAAGGACCTCAGTGGGTTTGAACGCCGAGAGATAGAAACCGGGATAGCTACCGGCCAAAATTCCTACGACGACAGATAATCCTACTAGCGCAAGAGGAAGCCAGACGGGCTCGACAAGATTCAGATCCAGGCGCCGGCCGGCGAGTACTTCAAGAGGTCCGAGAAAGATGAACGTAATGGCCAGCGCAAATCCCAAAGCGAACAGGCTAAATAGTACCGCCTCGACGAGGAATTGCCCCATCAAATTCCTTCGTGCTGAGCCCAGGACCTTGCGCACACCAATTTCCCTGGCTCGAAGCGCAGACCTTGCCGTGGAAAGATTCATAAAATTGATGCACGCAATGAGCAGGATGAATACAGCCACGATCGCGAAAATGGACAGGTAGGTCCTGTTACCAAGAGATCCGAGTCGATTACCGATCTGGCTTGAGCCCAGATACACATCTGAAAGGGGTTGAAAGACAAAATTCCAGCGCCCACCATTCGCAATCAGGTCGTCAAAGGAGAAGCCAACTCGCTCGAATGCAGCGGGTGCTTGAACAGACACCATATCGACGACTTTTGCCTCGAGTTCCGCCACCGAGCTTCCCGGTGCAAGCCTCACGTAGGTAACGACTTGCATCCAGATCCAACTCCAGTCAAAGAAGGCCACCTGGGGATGAGAGGACATGGATGTCAGGATGTCGAACTCGATGTGCGAATTCGCGGGAGGATCTTCAACGATGCCCGTTACGGTGAATTGCTGCGAATATGCTCTTCCGAGAAATTCGCTGTCCTCACCGATGAGGATTGACTCTCCAATTGGAGAGATGTCTCCGAAATATTTCTCGGCGGTCGTTTTGGTCAGGACGACGCGGCCTGGACCTGACAGGACCGACGCCGGATTTCCTTCTACAAGCGGAAAACTGAAGAACTCGAAGAAGCCCGGATCTACGGCACGAATGCGATTCTCGGAAAAGAACCGATCTTCCGTGCGAACTACCATCGGAGAAACCGGGTAAATCCGGACGGTCGATTCGACTTCGGGAAAATCTTCAGCCAGACGAGCTGCTAGCGGGGGAGGAGTACCGGAGCCGATCCCCTCAGTTTCTTGCCAGTTATAGTCCCAGTTGACTCGATGAATCTGATCGCCGGCCTCATGAAATCGATCGAAACCCAGCTCGCTTGCAACGAAAGCAAATATCAAGAGGAAACTTGCAAGCCCGACGGCGAGCCCGAGAATATTGATCGCGGTGTGGCCCTTGTGCCTGCGAATCGTGCGAAGAGTCAGTAACAGATAGTTCTTGAGCATACTCGACAAAAACGAAGAGAAAGGACCTCTTATTCGGGTCAGCGCAGAACGGGTTGCGCCAGCAAAGTATTTATTCGACCTCGATTTCTACCTCCCAGAGATCACCCGAACGCTCAAGAAAGACTCCATAAAACATTTCTCCATCGGTGGCGGCATTATACAGTGTGTACGGGGCGTCGCTAAAATCTGATATCCGGCGAGTGGATCCATCCGCCATCGAGACCTCCCAAAGGTCCATCTGCTCAGTCCCGGACTCAGTGATGACACACATATAGACCGTTTTTCCATCAGCAGACCATCTAATTGGAAAGGCCCGTTTCCATGCCTCCCTCGTCACCTGGTTAATCGTACCACCCAGCGCTGAAATGGTGTAGAGTTCCAAGTTGCCTGAAATATCAGACGCAAAAGTCAGCTCGGTGCCGTCTGGAGACCAGACTGGATACCACCAGATCGATCCTATATCTGTTAGCTGCCGCGGCTCTGAACCATCGGGGTTCATGATCCATATATCAACTTCGCCACCCCGACCGGATTCAAAGGCAATTTCAGATCCATCGGGGGACCAAACGGGCGTGTATTCATCAGCCGGATGATCCGTCAACTGAACCGACTCGCCGCCGTCGGTTGGGGTTTTCCAAATATCCCGATTGCCTGAGCGGAGAGAATGAAAGAGGATATTGCTCATGTCTGGTGACCAATTTGGAGACCAGTCGTGGGCCGGATCAGACGTAACGCGCTGAAGATCGCTTCCATCCACTCGCACTCGCCATATGTCTGAGTTCCCACTGCGAAACGAGTCGAACGCAAGCCATTCGTTGTCGGGCGAAAGCCCCACCAGCTCAATGAAATAATTCCCTTCAGTAAGTGCTGTGGCGTTCTCAAAGGTCATGTTGTCCGCCAGAGGTATGGACCAAAGATTCATTTTCTCTGCCCGGGTAGAGTATGCGATTCTTTTACCGTCTGAGGACAGAGACGCGGAACCCATTCCAACTCCCACCGTCAGCGGACTCGGATCTCCATCAGGTTCTCCCGCAGAATTGAGAGCCTGGTACCACAGATCCGAGGTACCGGCTCGATCCGAAATGAAGTAAATCCCGCGTTCGTCCGGTGTTAAAATTGGATTGCGATTGTGACTCAAGTTATTTGTAAGAGCGATCGGGCCGGTTCCATCCAAATTTTGCGACCAGATGGTCGATGTTGTTCGCCCTGAACCCGCTTCAATTGTGACAACTATTCTATTACTGTCATCGTACCATCCCAGGTCACTCAGCTCTATAAATACCAAACTTGCTGCGGGGATGACTGGTTTAACGGGACCACCCTCTGCAGGAACCGTGAACAGATCTTGCGTGAGAGCAAAAACAAGTGTTTCCCCATCCGGTGACCAGACAAGCGAGGACTCCATCAGAAGTTCAGGAAAAGAAGTCGAAATTTGACGCGCCGGTCCACCAGTAGCAGGCATCACAAAAATTCCGCCTCCGTCGCGACTGGAAAAAAACGCAATTGACTCTCCGTCGGGCGACCACGTGGGATAACTGTCGAATCCTTCATGATCTTCCGTTAAGTTGATGCCCTCTTGAGTCGCAACATCGTGCAACCAGATATCGAAGTTTCCAGTCGCATCTGACACGTACGCAATGTGGCTGCCATCCGGTGACCAGGCTGGCCTGTCTTCCAGGCCAGGGAGACTTACCAGCGGTCTTGTTGAGATTATCGAGGGAGAATCGCTACCGCCAGAACCAGGTTTTAGGATTAGAAGCGCCGCTACAGCAACGACGAGTACCGCAGCGATTGCAATCACTCCGAGTCGGCTCACGGAAGCCGGCACCGGTTGAATCGCGTGAACTCCACTCAACGCCTCGACCTCAGTTAGAAACTCGTTTGCAGACTGATAACGCTCGTTTTGATCCTTTGCCAGGCATTTGATTATAATTCTCTCCTGCGCGGGGGTAACACCCTCGCGTTTCTCCGTGAGCGGTGTCGGATCCTCATTCAGAATTGAGTAAATGACGGCCTGGTCATATGTACCCTTGAACGGCCGCTCGCCGGCAATCATTTCATAGAGAAGGGTTCCGAGGGCCCAAATGTCGGCCCGATGATCGACCGTTTCACCCCGACTCTGCTCAGGCGACATGTACGCAACAGTCCCGAGCGCACTGTTCTGCTTCGTTATGACGGTCTGTCCCTCGGACTTCGCGAGGCCAAAGTCGACGATCTTGGCAACCCCACGGTCCGTGATGATCACATTACCCGGTTTGATATCCCGGTGGACGATACCTGCTTCGTTGGCTCGCGCCAATCCGTGAGCCACCTGACGCGCGTAGTCGAACGCA
>BTQE01000178.1:0-4921 GCA_036985715.1 Rhodothermia bacterium | reverse complement strand
CTAGTCAAATAGTAGCTTAAGACTAGCATACTACTATTGACTTCTTCTCCCTCCACGTTTACCGATTGAATTGATCTTCCGTTTCCCTTTGCACGCAACGAGGATACTTCTTGTCGTTTGAGCGCTTCTTCTTCAGCTGTCGCCGCACGCTCACTTCTTCCGCTCTCCAACCGGCGCGGTAATAAGGCATCCTCCTGTTTGAGCGCTTCTTCTTCAGCTGTCGCCGCACGCTCACTTCTTCCGCTCTCCAACCGGCGCGGTAATAAGGCATCCTCCTGTTTGAGCGCTTCCTCTTCGGCTGTCGCCGCACGCTCACTTCTTCCGCTCTCCAACCGGCGCGGTAATAAGGCATCCTCCTGTTTGAGCGCTTCCTCTTCAGCTGTCGCCGCACGCTCACTTCTTCCGCTCTCCAACCGGCGCGGCAATAAGGCATCCTCCTGTTTGAGCGCTTCCTCTTCGGCTGTTGCCGCACGCTCACTTCTTCCGCTCTCCAACCGGCGCGGTAATAAGGCATCCTCCTGTTTGAGCGCTTCCTCTTCAGCTGTCGCCGCACGCTCACTTCTTCCGCTTGCTCCGCTTTGAAGTTCTGGATCTACTCTCAATTTTTCATCAAACGATACCCTATAGTTCGGATCCTTGTCAATTGCACGGACAGCATCTTCAAACCTACCGGTCGATACTTCACTACTATCGACATATACGTATCCACCAAATACCGCATACCTACCAAGTACACGTTCAACGGATTGTGCCGGAGCATCCTTGAGGAATAGAAAGACGTCTTCATTTTCAAAAAAAGAATACGAATGAGAGACAGCCTCTGTTATATCCCCAACTGTTCCTCCAATAATTTCGATCGACAAGTCCTCACTAGAAATGCCACCCCGGAGAGTTGAACCGACCTTGAATGAGACGGTAGTATAAATATGCCTCCCCCTTTCATCTGTAACCCATCTTGCATCGGTCTTCGTGACACGGGCTCTGACGATCAAATCTGACTCTAAAACAAGATCATTAAACGCCCACTTTAGTTCTTGAGAAAATGCTGTTGTAGCCAGAAATACCAAGAAGAAAGTTATAAAACAAAAGCGCCTTCCCATGACTTTGCTAATTTTATGATGATGACAGGAAAATCTCTTGCATTCGAATTAAACATCAGATAATTCGCAATATCCTTCGCACCCGGACTGCTGAAAACAGAAGAGGTAGAGCATTTGACAACTCGAACTAGAGTTCCAATAGCACCAAAAACAGGTGGTTTGCCGAGCTTCACATTGTTTCTTTGAATCGTCTTGAGCACGGTAATTCAAGTTGGCCTCATTGCAGTGTAATGGCCCTGCTGATCAACAGCAATAGTTGATGGGGCGGCAAAAAGTGGGTAGTTGATGATCGGGGCAATATGGTGCACAAGCGCATCTTGGAGATGTTCGAACGTATTTCGACTCCAGTGTTGTGGTAACGCTCAGCTCTGATGTTTTATCCGATTAGTACCCTCTTATACCGTCCGCGGACGTCGTTTCTCAGCACAAATTCCGTCGCCAAGCAGTTACTCTAAATATATTCAACCCGAGTGCTCGTAGCACGGCCCTGTATCGGACCGCTTCCATGCCGCCAACTCGAAGCCTCGCCATGTTCATCTGGCGCTTATAGTGCGACATCGTGGCCTCGATACCCGAACGCATCCGGTATCGGTCTCGGAAGCGCGGCTCTCGCTGAACCAAACGCTTCGTTCGGTTCTTGACGCGAGCACGCGTGTACCGCAAGCGTGCCTTCCCAAAAGCGTCGCAGCGTGCGCCCATCGCGCAGCCAGCGCAGGTCGATTCGTCGAATCTGACGTGTAGGTAACCAGGTGTCGCTCTCGTGGCCACCGGCTCGTGTCCTTCAGGGCAGCGGAGCACAAATCCTGACAATGCATCGAGTTCAAAGTCTTCCAACGTCAACTTTTTCTGCTTCTTTCCCCGTGTGGCCACGACTGGAGAGAGGAGTTCCACGCCGCGTGCAGTGGCCTCTTTCACGCATTCATTGGACCCGTAGTGCGCGTCGGCTAGCAATAGATCCGGACCAACATTCCGATCCTGCGTATCTGAAAGCGCTGGTTTGAGGGCATCCTGGTCGTGCGTGGTCATCTTACCGAGGGCCACATGCGTGATCAGATCGGGCTTGGGTATTCCGGCGTCAAGCGCATCCTTATCGGAATAGCTCTCCATGATCTGAACCAGGTACCCCAGGCCACGATGGGTGTTGTAACTCGTATCTGGATCGGCCGGGTTTACCACGTTGTCGCACGGAACATCCTGAGGGGCTTTGACGACAACAGTTGGACCGTCATCTTGGTCTTCGTAATCCTCTACGACCACGCACTGCTCACCCAGCACTCGAGCAAGCAGTTGATAGCTGTGCAGGTTGGCGGCCTTCGTCAAGCGAAACTGCTCCACGAGTCGGTAGAGATCGCGAGCCGCTTCCGGCAGGCGCCGTTTTGATTCCGACGGTACCGTTAGAGCAAAACAGCCATCCCCTGTACGGTCGACGTAGCGCCGCCAGTCGGTCGAGCCCACGCCGTCGAAGAGGGCCGGATGCATGCGCTTCAGTTCACGCAGAAACTTGCTTACGGTCTCAACGATCGTTCCCAGACGTGACAAACTGCGCATTGCCGATCGAATGGCCGTTGAATCAAGGCGTTGCCGTGATGTGTCGACTCCCACCGAAGAGATGAGCTTGTCGGTCAATGTGCGAAACATCACCTCGTCGAGTCCACGCTCAATCACCAGTCGGCGGTAGTTGCGCAGCGTCCGCTCGCATACGTAGGCATCCGTCTCACGCGTGATATCGAGGGCGTACTGCCACTGGATGCTGAGCGCAACGGCCTCGACCGTCTGACTATCAGTATAATCATGGAGCTGCTGCAGCATGAGTGCGCCGAGGACCATCGACGCATCCTTCGTCGGCCGACCCATATCGTCGGAGAAGTGGGCACCGATCTCGGCGACCGGCAGTTCCGCCAGCAGATACTCGCGGAAGACGGCTGCCCATGACTTCTCAAGTAGTAGTCGTCGCTTGTCCCCGAGATACTCCCAGGGGTTGAACAACGATCCAGTGTGGTGATCCCGATTGATGAACATATAAGCACCGTAAGTGACTGTATAATATACGCTTATGGTGCGTTAACTGCGAATACAAAGCAGAGATTATGCCAGACTTTTTGCCGCCCCATCAATAGTTATGCCGGGTCCAGTGGACAATCATTCATGGGTTGCGCTTTCTGGAGCTGGGGTCACCGGTAAGATTAAAAAAATAAAGCGTAATGAGGCTTTGAATTTGATTCTCATCGCACACGTCGCATTTTGAATAAGGCCGGTTTACAAACCTGATTTTGACGACTGTCATTGGACATTATGTCCAGTTCACTATTCATTTCATCCACTCATATGTGCGGAATTCTGATGCGCAGTTGCGTTCAAAACACTCTTTCACTCGCTTGTTTTATCAATCGGAAGGCGGCGTGAAATCTTTGACAGCTTGTCAGTATTCCTTGACTCTAACCAAAATGATTGTAAATTCAGAGCTTAATGACTGAATTGACACCCAGCTCGTAAGATTGACGCCCCCTCGTCAGCTTGATGGACGTGTCCTACCAAAACATCTGTGAAATCGTTGAGGGAATCGTTGCTGAGCATCCCACTCGCTCAGCGACCCTTCGTTTTGTGGGCCTGGCCCATCGATTCGCGAGCGCCTATCTCTCACGAAGGCGAATTTCTGAGAGCTTAGTTGGCGCCCGAGGATGTGATCTAGCCATGGATACGATCGCTGATCTTTTCGCGCGTGATTCTTCAGGTAGATTCAACGAGATCACCAGCTACTATAATGCCCAGAATTGGAAAACCCTTTCAGATGCGAAACTTTGGGCTATTACTCGCAGACTTGTAACTGGACGCGTAAGTGACTCCGTATTCCGTCTCTACCGAGAAGCGGATCCATCGCTTGCCCGCATTATCAGAAATCTCAAACGAGCTGTCACACATAACAAAGGTCTTGTTCTCCGAAGGTCCGGGAATCACCTCTGGATTTCACTCAATCGAGACATAACTGATCAGAATCCAATGGCCACGTACTGGCCCGAAGAAATCTTCGAGGCTCACCTATTGGCAAGAACATATTCTGCAGCTGATATCACTACGATCGTTAACGGGGTCGCAGAAATCCTTCATAACGTAGGCGTTTATCGGTCTACAATACAGCTCACGATTCTCGCTCGTATTATTCGGTCCGCATCAGCTCGACTCAATGTTGTCTCCCAGGAAGCAGAACAATCGGTAACGGAATACTCCGTCGGGGAATTATCTAATCTGATTGACGCCAGTATCGAGCAAACTCGAACTAGTCGCTACGGATTCTACGTTGCGAAGGGCAGAATTACGGAACGTGAGTATGACAGTCTCTTCTCCGCAATCCGAGAACAGCTATCGAGCAACTACATAGGAGGAGACGGCCTCGCTGTAAACAATCAGGTAGCGCTTGCCCGACATATTCCCAGCCTGACAACTGAAACGTATCGAGAGCGATACCGTAATATTTTGGAATACATGCATCGGTGTACCCGCGATCACCTCATCTCAGTTTTCCAGAATGACCTCGACATTTCTGCAGTCGCGTTGAATGGCAATGAGTAGCCATTGAGATGAGTGTCAAATATAAACTGGCGCCCCAGATCAGTTACCCGCATTCCTTTCTCATCTCCAAATGATCGTTCTAGACGAAATACTCATTGAAACGTACGTGCTAGATCCCTCGACACTGTCTGAAGAGGAGCTTGAAAAGGTAGCCGGTTTGATACAATCGGATCCCGGTGCATCACACGTATTCGACTTATTTCAGCATTTCTACGAGTCCTTCAGCCAACACTCATCGGAGATTCCGGAGCCGG
>BTQE01000177.1:0-4927 GCA_036985715.1 Rhodothermia bacterium | reverse complement strand
AGGTTATCTCGATTCGGTGAGCGCACGACATATTGATGATAAACATGCGTCGTCTGTGAAAAAAAAAAAAGAAAAATAAAGAAGACCTCTCGTAGTCCACAGTCATAGAGTCTTGCAATGCGCCTTCTTGCGTCGTTATCCGCGTCCAGGTGGGGGCGCTTAACTCGTAGAATCGCTGCCTGCAGCTCGTCGAGTCTCGAGTTGATTCCTGGGATCTGACTCAGAAAGCGCTCTTCCCAACCATACTCACGGAGCATCCGAATGCGGCGTGCGAGTGACTCGTCATCCGTGACCACCATACCTCCATCCCCGAGTGCACCAAGGTTTTTCGTGGGGAAAAAGCTGAAGCAACCGAGGTTCCCCACCGATCCAACACGTTTCCCTCTATAGAGGGCACCATGGGCCTGCGCACAATCCTCGATTACTCGCAACCCGTGTGTCTCAGCTACTGAAAGAATCGCCTCAAGATCGGCTGGCTGGCCATAGAGATGCACGGGAATGATAGCCTTGGTGCTCCCGGACACGGCCGCTTCTGCACGTGCTGGATCGAGAGTGTAATAGTCCGGCTCGATATCCACCAATACCGGAGTCGCCCCTACCTGCTCTATTGCTGCGACAGTCGCCACCGCAGTATGAGAAACCGTGATTACTTCGTCGCCCGGACCAATCCCACACGCTTTCAGACTCAACGATACCGCTTCGGTGCCGTTCGCCACTCCTATTCCATGGGCGGTCCCTACGTATTCGGCAAACTCTTTTTCGAACGCACTGACCTCGTCCCCCAGTATGTACCAACCGCTGTCGAGAACCCTCCTGATCGCTGCGTCGATCTCGTCCTTGCGCGCCAGGTACTGTGCGTGGGGTCGACTACACAGGATCATTCAAGCACCTTGACTTCTGGAACATACACGATCCATTTGCCGCCACGTATGCTATACGTCGTCTCCTTTTGCATGATCTCGTTCAGATGATTCCATGCGAACAGTACCGCATAATCGGGATAGGCGGAAGAGAACTCTTCGTGCGGTTTGATGGGCAAGTGGGCACCGGGACTGAACATACCCTGCTTGCTCGGAGTAGTATCGACGATATACTCGATCAGGTCATCGGTGATACCACAATAGTTGATAACTGTCGTGCTCTTCGAAGTCGCCGCATATCCTATGACGCGTCTACCTTCCTTCTTGCCGCGATTCAAGACTTCCAGAAATTTTTCCCGAGACCGCTCGCAGGTTCTGCAAAACTTTTCGAAAGTGTCTGGATTGGTCAGCCCAACAGATTGCTCATACTCTAGTTGTCTAACCACGGCACTGGAGACTGAATGACTGCCTTTATGCGCGATCACGTAGCGCATTGATCCACCATGAGTCACCTGCGGTTGGACGTCGATTAGCTCGAGCTCCTGAGAATCCAGCGCATTGCTTATCGATGTTGCCGAAAACATGAAAACGTGCTCGTCGTAAATCTGGTCGTAAGAAGTCTTGGCGACCATGTCGCCCAGATAGGGATCTTCGAAGATGAATACGCCGTCGGGCTTTAGAAGCTGCTTGACACCCTTGGCCACGATGCAGAAGTCGGGTATATGACAGATTACGTTGGCTGCGAGCACAGCATCGGCCTTGCCGTATTCGTCTACGATATCCTGCGCGAAAGAATCATCGAAGAATGCGCAGAGGGTATTCACACCCGATTGCCGCGCCACCTCCGCGACATTAGCCGACGGTTCAATGCCCAAATGTCGAATTCCTGCGTTTGCGAAGTTCCGCAGCATAATGCCATCGTTACTACCTATCTCGACCACGAACGGATCATCCGTTAGATGCTGATCCATGATTCGCTTCGCAAAAGATTCGAAATGCCTGGCCATGTATCGAGAAGTACCTGAGTAGAAGGCATAGTTCTCGTGGAACATTGCTTCGGGAGCCGGTTGCTCGGTGAGCTGAAACATCCCACAGTTGTGACAAATAGCTGGCTTCAGCTCGAAGAAGTACTCCTTCTCGAATTCCTCTCGACTCAGGAAGCCGTTGGCTATCGGCATCTTTCCAAACGACATGAACGACTCGATAGTCGAGCTGCAAATCCGGCACTTTGTCATTGACTTTTCCATTCCGATTTCGTTAGCCAGACGCCTGCCCAACCGATACAGTGGTCATGGGCTAACCCAGACTCCGGGCTCGCAGATGATACTGTGTGACAAGCCGAGCCTCGCCGTCCTCGGTGAGTTCATATATGACATCCGCATCCTTCAAAGTCGACAATCGGTGCGCTATCACCAGGGAGGTCTTCGTGTGTGACACCTTCTCGATCGCCCTCTGAATGAGTCGTTCAGAGTCCTGATCCAAGGCGCTCGTCGCCTCGTCGAAAATGTAAAGTTCCGGATTTCGAATGATTGCCCGGGCAATGGCGACACGCTGTTTCTGACCTCCAGATAATTTGACACCTCTATCGCCTACGACTGTGTCGTAACCATTAGGCAACTCTTCGATGAACTCGTCGGCGTTAGCAAGCTTTGCGGCATTCCGCATATCGTCTTCACTGGCACTTGGCCTTCCCATGAGAATATTGTCCCTGATAGATGCGTTGAAGATAAACAGCTCCTGACTCACATATCCGATCTTGCCTCGCCACGATTGAAGCTCCCAGTCTCGAAGATCCCTCCCATTGACCGTAATTTGCCCGCCTTGCGGTTCGAGTAACCGTAGCAGCAGGTCCGCGACGGTGGATTTTCCGCTTCCAGACGGACCGATCAGGCCAACCATCTTCCCAAGTGGGATTGTCATCTCCAGCCTGTCGAACACGCGCTTTCCGTTCTTGTGGGACAATCGAAGACCTTTCAACTCAATGTCGCTTTCTAAACGCGTAAAAGGCTCTTGCCCTGACGGGCTGTCTTCCTGCTCCGTCGACTGATCAAACAGAAGCGAGTGTATCAACTCCACCGATGGAAGCATCGCTACGATATTCATCCGCTGCGAAATGATGAAGGACACGTAAACCAGCAGTCGTTGCGATACGAGAACGAAGAAACCGAGGAGTGGGATGAATTCCTTTATGCTCTCCTCTCTGGTCAAATGTACAACAGTGAGCAACGTCGCGATGAAAATGATAACGACAAACTCCCCTAAATTGACCGGAAGACCGGCTAGCACCTTGAAATTTGTGGTGACCCTTTTATATCTATTAAGCTTCTCTTGAAGGTCCAGTTCGTTACGGTCCGCTACGCCTAAAATCTTGACCTCGCGAATCGCACCGAGGCTTTCCGTAGCGGCGGCCACAGTCTGCTGGCTCAGCTGCAGGCGCTCTTTTCCAAATCGAATGGAATAGCGGTGCGTCGCGTTCCAAACTCCATACATGATTAGCCCAGCCGCTGCCGCGACGACCATCACCATGGTGGCGTCGGTGATGACCAGCAGAAAGAGTAACGTAGCCGAGACTATCAGCTTGCTGAAAATTCGAAGGATCATGGTTACGGCGGCGCTCGCGTTGAGCGTCTCGTAGATGGTATTGTTTACTAGCGTACCGTGCGCCTGATCGATTATTTGCTCGTAGGGAGCTTTCAGGTAGCCCATGAATACCCGGCTCGCCCACCAAGATCTCAGCTTCAGTGCATAGTTGACGGTCATTCCCGTCTGGAGAATCATGAGCACACTCTTGGTGGCGAATACGATCACCAGGAGCCCCAGCACCCCCTCGAGCTTGAAATCGTCCGGAACTGGTGCGAGGGCCACGTCGAGTATCTTCGAAAAGAACGGAGTCTCCATCTCCAATCCAATCAGTCCCGACAACAGAGGTAACACCAAAGAGAGCCCGAACCCTTCCATCAGTGCCGCAATCACCATCACGCCGAACAACGCCAGAGCGTAGACCTTCTGTCCGCGCATGAGCTGGAGTAGCCGGGCGACGCCCGAAAGCTGTCCCTTGAGCTGATTAGCCACGTATTCCATCCTCGGCAATCATTCGTTGGCGCCTCCTCGGGAACTCAATCCTGGTAGTTAACCTTCGCTGAAGGTCGAGAGCACGCGTGCATCGCGATTCGACTACACCTGCGCCCTCGATGTGGCCCATGTTCCCTCTGCAACTGGCGTGGATCGCCAGCTGATCCGAGGTTGAATGGTGCTAAGGTCGATATGCTCCTTAACCGCGCCTATATAACCCAACATCTGGTCGACGAGTACGTCGGAGAGCATGTGTGGCTTGAGGCCCAGGTCGAGTAGCTTGGTGTGCGTGGGGTTATAATAATGCTCCTCCATCTCGAGTCTAGGATTGGGGAGATGATCAATCTTGACATCCATTCCGAAATCGCTGGCGGCTTTCTGTACGATTTGCGCAAGCTCATTCACGGAGAAGATCTCCGTAATCTGGTTGAAAACTCTGAATTCCCCTTCCGCCGCTGGATTGCGCACCGCCAGCTCCACGCATTGGAGAGTGTCACGAATGTTCAGAAATCCGCGCTTTTGTCCCCCTTTCCCGTAGACCGTGAGCGGCGTACCCGCTACCGCCTGGACGCAGAATCGGTTGAGCACCGTCCCGAAAACATCGTCGTAGTGGAAGCTCGTCCGAAGCTGCGGATGAAGCTTCGTTTCCTCGGTTTCGATACCGTAGACCACACCTTGGTTCAGGTCCGTGGCGTGCAACCCCCACACACGACAGGCAAACATGATGTTGTGCGAGTCGTGAACCTTTGACAGATGGTAGAAGCTTCCCGGCTGCTTTGGAAACGGCAGCGTATCGGTTCGGCCGTTGTGTGTGATCTCGAGATAGCCTTCTTCGATATCGATATTCGGCGTGCCGTACTCACCCATGGTGCCGAGCTTCACGAGATGCGCATCGGGACAGTGCTTGTTCATTGCGAACAATAAGTTCAGAGTGCCGACCACATTGTTGTGCTGGGTAAACACGGCATGCTCGCGACCCTGCATCGAGTAGGGTG
>BTQE01000176.1:0-5091 GCA_036985715.1 Rhodothermia bacterium | reverse complement strand
CCAAAGTCAAGCGGACGTAGAATCCCATGGTGGGCGATTGCGCCCGCCTCTTTCTTGATTTCTCTGCCGTTCATCGCTGCTACCCTTGCGGGAGTGTTCTTTTTCCGGTTACAGCCAGCGGCTGTACCATACACGTTTTTGTTGGTCTACACTACTCGTTTTGAACAGCGGTTCCGCATGTATGCGAGACGCCCTAGAATTATTCCCGTTCTCACTGGCGTCCATTCAAAAGATTGGTTCCATGCGCGCGTGGCCCCGTTATCTGGCGGGTTTCGCCGGTAAGTCAGCAGCATTGATGCTCGAAGCATCAAGTTCAGTAAGAAGTTGGGCACGGCACCGGTGTCCATTCAAGCGCAAGGAATCGGGGTGGACCTATCGTCCATGCCCTGATGCAGTCCTCGCGATTGAAGATCCTCTTCCAGGCTAGATACCTACCGTTTTTGGATCTGCATTCGTAGAGTCAACCCACGTCAGCTCCAGTTATGCGTCCGGCTCACCGATGCCTGACCATATTCTAGGCAGTGGCAAACTACAGGTAGCCCACGCCACATCACAACCGCCAAAGACGGTGGGTTTCTACGCTAAACTAAACAATGCGTGTTCGAAGGCCTGCTTTTCGGGCTGCTTTGATTTGACGCGTACCGGACGTGACGAAGAGATCTGCTTCCCACTCCAGCGCACACACCACGTGAATAGCGTCCATCGCGCGGATCGGATTCGATTCCAGTACCGTAAGTGCAAGACGAGATAACGGAAGGTGTAAGTTTCACGACGACGGCATCTCGATCTATGAATCGAATCAACTACCAGACGTGATTTCGCTTCGGAACGGTAAGAATCTTACCAAGCCGCCGAACTGGTCGGCTATACCTATGGCCAACACTACCGGGGATAGTAGCGAAGTACGCTCGACGCTAAAAAACGAAATCCCTTCGCTCAGATGGCCTGATACATGCGCTCGGCAATCAGTCTGCAATCAACCCCGCCTGGCGCGCATATTCGAAGACATTTCCGGCGCGCAGGATCTCTGCTACATCACCGAGTGGATTCAGGAGAAAGTCTTCACCGGTTGTCACATTCTTGAGCGTCGAGACGCTCAAGTCGATCTCCAATTCATCTCCCGTACGGATTTTGTCGACGAGTCTGACGCGTGACTCCAGCGGCACCAGAAATCCAGCATCGACCGAGTTCCGGTAGAAAATACGCGCGTAACTCTCGGCCACGACCGCTTCAATCCCGGCTACAAGGAGCGAGAAGGGTGCGTGTTCACGGCTCGATCCACATCCGAAATTGGATCCCGCAATCACGATCGTGTACTCGCTCTCGTGTTCTCCATCAGCCGTAAGCGGCATGTTTCCATATGGAAGCCCTTGTCCTTCAGAAGGAACGGCGCTCATGGCATGACGACCATATTCCTTGCGCTCCTCGGGATCCGACATGGAATAAACCAGATTCTTGGCCGGGATAATCTGATCTGTATCGATGGAGTCGCCTACGACGTATGCTTTCCCCGAAATAAAATCTTCCATGGTTACACCAGTACTTCTCGGGGATCCGCGATCACGCCTAAAAGGGCTGAAGCGGCTACGGTAAGCGGAGATGCCAGGTAAACCGACGCCTCCTTTGATCCCATGCGGCCTGGAAAATTCCGGTTAGTCGTCGAGATGACCACTTCGCTGCCTTGCATCCGACCGAAGGTGTCGATGGGCCCGCCGAGGCAGGCTCCGCAGCTGGCATGCCCCATCTGGCACCCTGCATTCACAAATACATCCCAGAGAGAAACACCGTCAACCATTGTCGTTCGCATGGCTTCCGATACCTCCGTGCTCGACGGAACGACATACGTGTCCACCCGAACTTCGTCCCCTTTGATAATCTGCGCGGCCGCCTTAAAGTCCTCTAGTTTGCCACCGGTACAACTCCCTATGTAGGCTTTGTCGAGCTTCGTACCGGTAACCTCCGTCACACCCGCCCGGTTATCCGGTCGATGGGGTTTCGCTACAACCGGTTCCATGCTGCCGACATCGTAGACTCGCTCTAGAATGCGTTTCCCATCCGAATCTCCATACACCGGCTCAAAGGAGGCGTCCGTTCTCGATCGAACGTATTCAAACGTCTTCTCATCCGGCTCAATGATTCCGTTTTTTCCGCCCGCCTCGATCGCCATGTTCGTAAGCGTCATCCGCTCTTCCACGGACAAGGCATAAACAGCCGGTCCTGTGAACTCGAGAGCGCAGTACGTACCCCCTTCGAATCCAATGTCCCCGATGACCGTGAGAATCAGATCCTTGGCCATTAAATATGGAGGAAGTTCGCCCTCGAACACGAATCGCATGGTTTCCGGAATTCGAACCCAGATTTTTCCGGTACCCATGATGAGGGCGGCATCGCTGTTCCCGATTCCCGCCGAGAAAAGACCAAATGCACCCGATGTACAGGTATGGCTGTCGGTGCCGAAGAGTACACTCCCCGGACGGTTGAATCCTTCTTCGGCCAGGGCAATGTGGCAGACACCCTTGTAGCGAGAAGTACCCACGTCGAAATAGTGGGGCAGCGCCTGTTCGGTAGCAAAAGCTCTGAGAATCTCAATATTTCGTCGCGCATGGGGATCGGCAGTGAATATGTAATGGTCCGGCATGATCACCAGCTTGTCCCGATCCCAGACCTGGGCTGACTCGCCAAATTCCCGCTTAAAAATGTCAATCGTGGGTGGGCCACAAACGTCGTGCGTCATCAGGATATCGACGTCAATCCAGATGTGCTCCCCGGGCGCTACCCGATCACGCCCCGCGTGAGACGCAAGAATTTTTTCTGTGATAGTCTGTCCCATACTTGTGAGTCGCGATAGATTACGCCAGGATTCAGTTCTTACGCTACGCCGCCCTGGAAAGCTTGCATGATGCCGTCGCTCACAAACTGGATGGATTCTTCGTCTGCACGGAACGAAGCCAAGCTGTTCAACGCGTTCAGATAGGCCTCCGCTGAGGCGAATACCACATCTGTACTGCTGGCTTTCCCGGCAAAACAAGGGCCACCAATCGTAATCAGGACCGCAACCTCACCGAACGCATCGGCGCCTTCCGAAATCGACCGGATCGAGTAATTAACCAGATCGTGGGCCTCATTCACGGCATGGTCGATCGCCCGAAAAAGGGCATCAATGGGTCCGTCGCCGGTAGCTGATTTCTCCTCTACTTGACCCGTTCTCAGGTGCTTGATCCGGACTATGGCCTCCGGCTTCCTGTCGGTCCCAACGGATACCTCCATGTGATCCAGCTCATAATGAGGTGTATTCACGGGCGTGGAATACTCGTTGACGAGATTGAACAGGTCGATGTCGTTGATCTCCTTCTTCCGGTCAGCCAGCTTAACAAAGTCACCGTACACTTTCTCCTGCGTGTTCTCGGGAATCAGCATGCCCAATTTTTCCAGACGGTTAAAGAGCCCATGTCGACCTGAATGTCGACCCAGTCGGATGGGTTCGGTGTCCTGACCGACATCCTCCGCCCTCATGATTTCATAGGTTTCCCGCATCTTCAGAACACCATCCTGATGGATACCGGCCTCATGACTGAAAGCATTCGAGCCGACGATTGCCTTGTTCGGCGGTACAACAAAACCACAGAAGGTGGATACCAGCTTGCTCGTATCCATAAGCAACGTGGTGTTGATGCCCGTCTTCCGACCGAGTCGATCTTCCCGGACGCGAAGCGCCATGACTACTTCTTCAAGAGCAGCATTGCCTGCGCGTTCACCGATTCCGTTGATCGTGCATTCAATCTGCCGCGCTCCGGCTGTGACACCAACAATCGAATTGGCCACGGCTAATCCAAGATCGTCGTGGCAATGCGTCGAAAAGACGACGTGCTCTGGAATAGAGCAGTTCGCAATCACCGTTTCGAAAATGGCTGCGTATTCACTTGGGAAGCAGTACCCCGTCGTGTCGGGAAGATTAACCGTCGTAGCCCCCGCATCAATAACAGCCTGAACAACCTCACAGAGAAACTCATCGCCCGTCCGACCAGCATCCTCGGCGCTGAACTCAATATCGTCCGTGTATGATCTTGCCTGCTGAACCGCTTCAACAGCCATTCTGAGAATGGTTTTTCGTTTTTCTTCGAGTGTTATCCCGTAGCGATCCTCTCCAAACTTACTCTGAAGATGGATATCACTTGTGGCGATAAATGTGTGGATTCTCGTAAGCCCACCACCTGAAAGTGCCTCTCCGGCTGCCTGCACATCGCCGGAAGTTGCCCTGGACAGCGCACAGATAACCGGACCGTCGATCTCAGCTACGATCCGCCGAACAGCTTCTGCCTGCCCGGGAGATGAAATCGGAAATCCAGCTTCGATCACGTCGACTCCCAACTCAGCCAACTTCTGTGCAATCTGTACTTTTTCAGGAATGGTCATTCCTGCGCCAGGAGCTTGTTCACCGTCTCGAAGCGTCGTGTCGAAAATGACTACTCGATCGGACGGGGGTTGGTACGTACCTGATTTCTTCTTAGTCATCACGCGGCTACCTCTGAAAGCCGGTCTGCAATTACGTTTGCCATCTCTTTTGTACCTACTTCTGTTGAACCTTTCTCCAGAATATCAGGGGTCCGATATCCATCGAGAAGCGCCTGTTCAACAGCTCTGCGAATTCGTGTCGCCGGCTCGGGTTGATTCAGTTCTTCAAACAGCATCGCGCTGCTGAGGATCGCGGCGATGGGATTCGCTTTGTCCATGCCTGCGATATCCGGTGCGGACCCGTGAACGGGTTCGAACAAACCAACCGTTCCCCCTACACAGGCTGAGGGAAGCATCCCCAACGAGCCTACCAGTGTCGAAGCCAGATCTGAAAGAATGTCTCCGAACATATTCCCGGTTAACAAAACGTCGAACTGGCGCGGATTTATTACGATTTGCATGGCCGCATTGTCCACGTACATATGCCTCAGTTCCACATCCGAATAGGCTTTTTTGTGAATCTCAGACACGACTTCGCGCCAGAGAACGGAGACTTCCAACACATTCGACTTGTCTATCGATACTACATTTCCGCGTCTACGACGGGACCACTCGAATGCGACACGTGCTATCCGCGCA
>BTQE01000175.1:0-5137 GCA_036985715.1 Rhodothermia bacterium | reverse complement strand
AACTTTCGGTTCACGCAAGTAAACCGAATGGTTACGATAGTAACCCGGAGGTTTTCGCAAGTAAACCGAATGGTTACGATAGTAACCCGGAGGTTTTCGCAAGTAAACCGAATGGTTACGACAGTAACCCGGAGGTTTTCGCAAGTAAACCGTATGGTTACGAAAGCACACCGAAGATCAACTCCCCTCCGTCTCCGCAGCTAACCGCCGCTTTTTACGAGTTCGTCGGACCAGCTGAAAACCAGTGAATAACACGATAACACCCACGATGAACCAACCGTAATTGCGAAAATACTCTCGCACGACCGTCCAATTTTCACCCACGAAATAACCGACGATTACGAGAATAGACGTCCAAACGAATGCACTGAGTGTAGAGTACAGTGCGGTTCTCCAAACGGACATATGAACCATCCCAACAGTGAGTGAGATCACCGAACGAAGCCCACTCAGAAATCGATTGGCGGCAACCAGACCAAAGCCCCATCGATCCAAAAGCCCTCGAACTTGATCGATTCTTGCCTCTGACAACCACCGCGTGCGCTTGGGGGAAAACACCAAATGACCAATACGGCGACCGACCGCAAACATTGTCATGAATCCGAGCGAGCCTCCAATTGTACCGAGAAGGATAACTATTGCAATATCTAGTCGGCCAACACTGACCAGGTACCCGCCAAAGACCACAATTAAATCTCCGGGAACCAGAGGAATCACGTTCTCGGTATATGCAATGGCCAGAATGAGCACGTACGTCCAAAAAATGGGCAGTACCGTCATCCATTCCACCAGATCTGTAAGTCGTTCACTCATCTATCCTTCAGAGCGTTTACCTGAGACCAATATTATCGAGTTCACTACTTGCCATCGTCAATAGCGCATGTCGCATAGGCCGCAGCACCTTCCTTCGAGCCAACGAATCCGAGGCACTCGGTTGTCGTGGCCTTTACAGACACACGCGATGGATCCAATTCGAGCACTGTCGCGATGTTGGAACGCATCTGCTGAATGTGCGGACTTAGCTTTGGTGTCTCAAGAGCGAGAGTTGTATCGATATTGTGAATGACGCACCCGGCATCCAAAAGCAGACGATGTACACCCGCAAGCAAATTCAAGCTGTTAGCGCCCTTCCACTTAGCGTCCGAGTCGGGAAAATGAGTTCCGATGTCTCCCAGTGCGGCCGCTCCAAGCAAGGCGTCCATGATCGCGTGAAGAAGCACATCCGAATCAGAATGACCATCCAGTCCGGTGTCGTTTGGAATCGTCACACCTCCCAGTACAAGATCCCTTCCTTCAACGAGCCTATGTACGTCATAACCAATGCCGACCCGAATCATACTATTTGGCCTCCGTCATGACCTCTCGCTCTCGCTCCTCGAGATGAAGGATTTTTTCCCACATGGGCCAGAACTGGGTAGCCCGCTCCCAATCCTCGGGGGTTGTAATTTTAACGTTCAACTCGCCTCCAGGTACGATCTGTACGGGGAGACCCTTTTGTTGAATAAGATCCACATCGTCTGTGGAATGGAATCCTTTCTCTACCGATTCGGCATGCGCTTCTTGAAACCATGTTCTGCGAAATCCTTGCGGTGTCTGCATCCGATAAAGTTTTTCTCGAGGAACGGTTTCACCAAATAGCTCATCTTCGCCTTTTCGAATCGTGTCCGTGACCGGTACGGCGAGCGCACCTGCCCCCTGTTCTCTCGCGGCTTTGATCACAGCAGATACTTGAGATAGTCGAACGAACGGTCGCACTGCATCATGAACGAGGACCACTTCGACCGTGTCTGGTGTTTCTGCGAGTGCCGCGGCCACCGAATCCTGGCGTGTCAGTCCGCCCGAAACAACTGTCATCAGTTTGGTAATTCCGATTCGCCGAAGCTCCTGACGAAGTGGCCGAACTGCTTCAGCTGGCGTCGCTACGATAATGTGATCCACTTCTGGATGGCGTTCGAAAACATCCAATGTCTGGACCAGCATGGGCTTGCCACCAAGAACCCGGAACTGTTTCCGTCTGCCACCAAGTCGAGTACCCTCGCCGGCTGCCGGTATGAGTACGGCGACTTCAGTTCCTCTGGATGTCCTGTCATCCATCCGGTTGCAGATCTTAACAGTGAGAATGAACCGACTTATAGAATTAACATCGCATCTCCAAAAGAGAAGAGTCGATATTTTTTCTTAATGGCTTCCTTGTACGCTTCCATCATGAATTCGTATCCCGCAAAGGCTGCCACCAACATCATCAGTGTTGAATGCGGCATATGAAAGTTTGTAATCAAGCGCTCAGTGATCTGAAATTCGTACTCCGGGTAAATGAACTTGTCCGTCCAGCCCAATCTGGCCTTTGATTTATTTGCCGCAGACAAGCTCGATTCTATGGCCCGAACGACGGTCGTTCCTGTGGCAGTTACCGTATTGGTTGTTGAGTCCAGCGCCGCGTTAATGAGATCCGCTGTTTCGGCCGGAATATGGAAAAACTCGGAATCCATCCGGTGCTTCGTCAAATCCTCGACTTCAACCGGGCGAAACGTTCCGAGACCGATATGCAGTGTGGAGGGCTGAATATGGACGCCCTTCTTGGAGAGTTGGTCTAGAATTTCCTGTGTGAAATGAAGGCCCGCCGTTGGTGCAGCGACCGCTCCCCGTTCGGTCGCGAAAATCGTCTGATACCGGTCCTTGTCCTCGGGCTCGACGTCGCGATTCAAATATGGCGGGATCGGCGTCTGCCCGATTTCGTCGATGCTATCGTAGAGCTCCTCATTCGTGCCCTCGAACACGAAACGAATCGTCCTGCCTCGCGACGTTGTATTGTCGATGACCTCGGCGATAAGACTATTTTCGAAATACAGCTTGTTTCCGATCCTGATCTTGCGTGCCGGATCCACGATAACATCCCAAAGTCGGGTTTCGGGATTCAATTCTCGGAGTAAAAATACTTCGATTCGAGCACCTGTTTTCTCCTTATTCCCGAAGAGCCGGGCGGGAAAAACCTTGGTGTCATTAACCACCATGACATCGCCTTTCGTGAAATAATCCACGATCTCGACGAACTTCTTATGCTCGATGGTTTTCTCAGCCCTGTTTAGAACCATGAGCCTGGACGAATCGCGGGGTTCGACGGGATACTTGGCAACAAGGCTTTTGGGATAGTCGTACTCGAAGTGCGACAACTTCATTTTCCGTAGCACAAACCAGGGGGTTTTCTAGTCAAGAGATGTGAGTTTAGGAGAGAGTCCAGCAAAGGTGGGTAACTCGCTCATAAACAACCAAATTAGACGCCTGCTTGAAAGCGTGGAATATAATGTCGTTTTCCAGCGACTCCAAACGAAACATCCGTTTGGATCCAGCTTGATTGACACCGGTTCGGACGGTACCATTTCGGTATGAACTACTCTGGCATATTTGCCCATATTCTTCCACTCTCGCGTTCAGGACCGCTACTGGTAGCCTTATTCTTGATTACCGGTTGCGACCATGGTCTCGTTCCCCCCGATGTTCCGCCTACGGGTACGATCCGCGCTGCGATAGAATATGTGGGAGTGTGGCCCCCGGAGTCAGAGTTTCGTGACCTTCGCTTCGTCGCGATGAGGTTCGTTCCGCGTGATACGGCAGATTTTCTTCAACTCAATCGCATGGTGATCAGCGATCGATTGGACTACAATGTTTTGACTCAAGACGTGGAGATTTCTGAAGTCGAGACGGGTGTATTTCTCTATACCGGAATCGCTCAACAATTTTCCAGCGATCTATTATCGTGGCGCCCGTTGGGTCTCTATAAGGAGAATGATGGGGTATTCTTTGTGACCAAGAACGAAACGACCGACGTATCGATTTTAGTCGATTTTGCTGAGCGACCTCCGTTTCCCCCACCAGAGTTCTGAACAATCTTCTGAACAATCTTCTGAACAATCTTCTGAACAATCTTCTGAACAATCTTCTGAACAATCTTCTGAACAATCTTCTGAACAATCTTCTGAACAAGATGTGAAGATTCGCAATTGCACATATCACCGTCCGGGCCTGCATGTCGCCATGCTGGTCATAAGTTTTCTGATCGCCAACCCCCTTGTCGCACAATCTGGGAGCATTAACGGAATCGTAATGGATTTTCTCGAGGAGCCCTTACCCGGCGTAAACGTCCTGTTCGAGGGAACCACAATCGGGACGTCCACGGACCAGAATGGCAAATTCAGTATCGATCACCTGAGCGACGGGACATATGTCGTTCGATTCAGTTCGATCGGATTTCAGACCCATACCGAGACCGTAGAGATAGAAGGGGATCGAACAATCGAGCTGACCATTCGACTGCTGGCCAGGGTTCTGGAGTCTCGAGAGGTCATCGTCACCGCCTCCCGGCGTGAGCAACTTGCGCTGACTGCACCTGTCAGTGTTTCCGTTTTATCGACGGAAGATCTGAACGTGAGAAATATAGTCCATCTCGACGACGCGTTACGAACCGTTTCAGGTGTTCATTTGCAGGGAAATCAGATTAGTGTGCGGGGTTCGTCGGGCTTCGCCTACAATACGGGGAGTCGGGTGCTTCTCCTGCTCGATGGAATGCCTCTTTTGACACCCGATTCAGACGGTGTCCCTTTTGATGCACTCCCGTTCGCACAAATCGAGCGCGTTGAGGTACTCAAAGGGCCCGGGTCATCACTTTACGGCTCCGGCGCCCTCGGGGGTGTAATCAATGTCATTACGAAGGACTTTCCCTCCAGTCCTGAAACATCCGTGCGGACGTATGTAGGTGCCTACGAGAAGGTCCGGTACCGGCTGTGGCGCAACGCATGGAAGGGAGCGGACGATGTGCGAGGATTTGGAGGGCTTCTTTTCTCCCATGCTATGAGGACGTCGGACCGATTCGGGTATTGGGTCAACCTGGCCTATCATCGCGATCAAGGATACATGAACTTCAACGAGACGCGGACCTTTTACGGGTACGTGAAATTGGGATGGCGACCGAGTCCTCGAGATCGACTGAATATTCTGGTTGGTCTGATGGCGCGCGAGAAGGACAGCTTTTTGTTCTGGAACGGCGCGAGAGACGCCCTGAATCCGGGAAGTCTTGCCATAGGTGGTTCATCCGGACCCGCTGATCCGTCTGATCCTCCCACCGGTACAAACGACAATTTGA
>BTQE01000174.1:0-5166 GCA_036985715.1 Rhodothermia bacterium | reverse complement strand
TGACCCCTTAGAACTTAGAAAGAATGCACCAGATTTGACGATAGCTCGGAGTAAGGTTTACGATTGGACAACCCGTCCTACCCTGGTGGATTTAGACGCAACTGACATTGGTCTTATCGCATCGCCGTAGGGCGAGTCTTGATCACTGGCGTTGGCGAGCGAGTTCGCACGCTGGCGCGGTTGATTACTTCAGCGGTTGATTACTTCATACGGCAGACCGGCCATTTTTGTGCTGCGCTCCGGTTTGGCAGTTGCAGGCACTTAGGGGGTGACTTATGGAAAGGAAGGAGTCTTTCGTCCGGATTATCAGGGGTTTGCTCGTCGTTTCGTTCATGATTGCTGTAGCTTCTTGCCAAGGCACTGGCAAAAGTGACGGGCGCATTAAGGGATCGCCCCAGCACACGAAAGTCATCGATGTTGTCGAGCTCGAAGGGCGTCTCGTCGGGACCGATGGACCCGTCGCGGGAGTGGTGGTTCTCGTTAATGGACACAAGGCACGATCCGACGAGAAAGGAATCTTCAGGCTAAACGTACCCGCAAGCCAGAGATACATCCTGAACGCACGGAAACCGGGATACGGACTACTTTCGAGGGTCTTCGACGGGCCGTTCTCCAACGTCAAGCTTCACCTCAACGAGGGCACATCCGTCAGGGCCGATCCAACCCAGGCGATTGTAGTCCAAAACGTACGCACGTCGGGCAGCTGTGTCGATCCTGCAATAAAGTTGATCGATTGGGGCCAGTTTCCTACTCAGGCAGTGCCTCGTACGTTTGACTCCATGGGCGCAATGGTTCCGAACGCGTTTCCACCGGAGCTGCAGCAGGCCATCGATTTGATCGGTGCCGGTCCGATCTGCAATCCCGGAATCACCGTCAGGATTCCTGCCAATTCGCTGGTAAATTCCGCAAACGCGCCGCCCGGGGGAAAGGTTGACGTGACGGTTGCAACAATTGACCTGTATTCCCCCGACGCAATGCCGGGTGACTACACGGTCGCTAGCAGCACCGACGCTACTTTCATGCAAAGCTACGGTGCCGGCACTATCGACATATGGTCAGATGGGCGACTGTTGCAGCTGAAAAAAGGTGCCAAGGCCGAGGTGATTATCCCTGTCGATGCTCTCCAATCTCTGCAGATTACAAAGGGAAATACCAAGGCTCCTGAGTCGATCCCATTGCTTAGATACGATCCAAAGACGGCAACTTGGAGACCGCATGGAAAGGCGTTTTTCGACAAGAAGCTGAACGCCTATAGAGGATTCATCACACACTTATCAGAAATCAATATGGATATACTCAAGACGAATCCTTCGTGTGTCCGTATCGATGCCACTGCCATTAGCGACGACTTTCGCGTCTACGTAACTGTGCCGACATCGGGCACTGCTCCGGTCGTTCGTGACCGACCCATCGGAAACACCTCAGAGAAGATTCACGCGCTCTACAATTTGCCGAATAATACAAACATCAGCATCGTCCCGTATCAGACGACGGGCCTGACACTGACACCACTCGGCAATTACTGGATTAATACGGGGGGACCCCAGAGTCCAGCCACTCCGAATCCACCCAACCCGGCGACCGACTACGCTCAATGTCAACGTTCCCTAGCGATCGCTGATCTGGGTGTTGACCAATCCCCGTCACTGTTTGGACCGGCATCGACGTCGTCGTTACAGGTTGACCTTAGCTGGACTTATCGCTGGGGAACGCTGGTCAGCTCTGCAGACGGCTATCTAGCCCAAAGGTCAACCAGTTCCACGTTCTTTGGCACGCCAACAACGGTTTTCGATTCACTCAACAACAACGACCATGACTCACCGAAAGTTCTTCAAGATGTTGTACCAAGCGCAGGGACATACTATTACCGGGCCCGGGCAAATTCGGGTCCTTGGAGCAACGTTTTACAGGTGCAAGTCGCGGATACTGCCACACCGAGTGTATTGCGAATCGTCAACGATCTCCCTGGTCCTAATGCCGACTGGCAGAAGTGGAATGGTTTGATAAGCATCCGCATTGGACCAACGGCTGCCTCGGTAACGTCAGATAGCACGTACGAGACGCTTACGCCGTATGATTCGGTACCTTACAATGCTTCTATACCTCGTCAGGTACTCGGGACGGGGCAATCCGCTGACTTCGATGTATCAGGCTTTTCCGGTGAGTACTGGATATGGATGGGCGCCGGCTGGTGGGACTTAATTCTCGATACCGTTACGTTTGACCCCTTATGGTGGGAGAAAACCCTTACGGTCGTAACTGACTGCACGAACACTACACAGGTATTCAAGACGAATCTGATCCAGGTCATTCCTCCGTTTGAAAATCCCGAGGTGATCAATGCCTCCGATTATCTACCGAGTTTTACAACATGGGCCGGGCATCCGATGTGCCCATGAGGAGCAACATTTTCGCTTGACGAGATGTGCGTGGACATCTGTAGATGTGCGAGAGATAGACATGTAGGTAATTTGCGGTCGAGTTGACCTAGACGGGTAACACGTGACCGATAACACGTCGAGCATTAAAGCCGGCTCGACCGGTGACATAGTTGGACCGGGCCGAGAGGCCCGGCGCCGTAATGCGTACCGTCAAGAAGGGACGTATGCCGACTCGCGGCGGCGGGGACCCAGCCTCACTGCACGGCCGCCACCGCGGCCATTATGACATCTATCCGCAGGCCGCGAGCTAGGGGTTCTTCGTGACCATGATGTACGTGACGCCGTACTCAAACTCGAAATGATCGCCAAGTCCCCCAACCTTAATCGATGAGACCTCCCCATCTCTTGCCAACATGCCTAGGCTCAATCCCAGGTAGATTTTCGGTGAAACGCCAGCTTTGACCTCGAATGACCGCTCGAACTGCATTACATCACGTGTGACTGTTGCTCCTGTATGGCTCTTAAGCAGACCTTCGGAGAAAAACTGAAAGCTCATGATGGAATTCGGGAATCCGCCGCCTACTGGACTTTCATGCAAAACCCACTCCGTATCAATTCTCCCGAGATCTGCGTTTATGAACCATTCCGTCGGAGCCTCTGCAATACCCCAGGTTCCCCACGACAGAATAGAATCGCACTCGGGGGCCGGGATGGTGAACTGGAGAACGCCTGCGGTTGCGACGAAGTCCATCAAATCAAATCCCCAAAAAGTGCCGGGGACGTCCAACCAGCCCCAGAAGTTCGCCCCCGTCTCGCCGGACCAATCCCCAGTAAACGTGCTTTGGGCAAAGACATTTGACTGAGACAATGGCCAGAACGCATTAGCTGTGCCAGCATTGTTGACGGACGTTCCCGCCCATGCGTACGCTCTAAAATCGCTGGCCGGCACCTGGCCAATAGAGAAAACGGGGCAGTCGACCTGTTGATTGGCGCTTATGAGGGCGCTTATCCAAGACGAAAGCGACGGACCGGGGTAGATGAGGTCCAGCACTCGCATTTCATAGGGCAACCGCTGTCGGGCTCTCGCCTGAAATGTCTGGACGAACTTGCTAGGATTCTTGCCCCGATGAAGTGCCCTCTCTAGCTTTTCCTTCCGCTTTCGTAGAGTTTCAAGTAACTTCCTGATGTCTGTGTCGGGTTTTCTCAGCTTGACGAGTTCTAGCCAGCCATCTGGCGAGCCAAGAGTCTCATTGATCCAATCGAGCTCAAGACGAGATTTGAGCGCTGTCTTGTAGCGTCTCTCGGCTTGACCGCCGGCGATGGTGATTTCCTTCAAGGTCCGCTTGCGGCGTCTACCGGACTTGCTTTTGGATACCTTTCTTTCGATCATGTCATACCTCCCGACTGCGTTAGGTTGATCAAGCCATCTGAGGGGTTCTGTGGCATAGAGTGCGTAGGAGGAAAGGGGGATAGGAAAGCGGTGTACCCTCCTTGTTGAAACCAACAAGAACACCCCGTCAAGTGTAGAAAGAATAAAAGCCCTTTTCCCTAAAGTCCAGGGTTATTGAACAGCCGTTCGCCTCGCTTTTCGCCCTGAACGCTGCGGTCTTTAATTGCCGCTTGCTTGATCATATTAGACTCTAGGCCGCTTGTGCTTCTATTTCACGGGTTTGATACAACCCAGAAGCGTTTCACACTCCGCAATTGCTCGCACCGCCAAGCTGTGAGCGGGGTAAAAGGCCGGCTTCAACCATCGGCAGATGTACGTTCCGCTGCCAGCCCCCAATGGATGAGTATTTCTTTTCCAGGATCGTTTTGGCGGCGACTTGATTCCATGATTTACCTTTTAACTTTCGGAAAAAATAGGCCATCTCGATATACTCACTGGGATACCAGAAGCTGTTGGCGCTGCGGCCGATGGCATAGAGTTCATCGGTATTAGCACCTTGCGAAGCCGCGAGCTCATAAAGGCCGAGCAGCGCCGAGCCGTGGTTGCAGTCCTGGAAAAAAGTAGAATTGTTACAACATGGCCGGTAACTGTTTTCCGCCGCTTCGAGCACCGCGGCCTCTTGCTCGGTGGTCAGATCAATGGAGGATACCTTGTTGAAATAACCTCCACCCCTGAGCGCTTCGCCCAAGATCCATCCAGCCGTGCTCGCAAAGCGACCGACTTTCGGGCCGTTGAGTTTGCTTTTATCATTAAACTGGGTTTTTGTCGCCATCCCGAGCGGCCACATGAGGTTGAGCAGATACGGCGCCGTTTGAAAGCTCATCGTGATTGGTTCGGATGAAGACTGTGTGAACAGCTCCTCGACCCATGCAGGGAGGCCACCCCGCTTGGCGTACACGAGCTTGAATTTTCGCGGGGAGATGGCGCCGGCTTCCACCAGGCGACGAATGGAGTCGCCGAACGAGACCTCTAGCTTGTGTCCTTGCAGTGGCAATACGTTACGAGCCAGCCTGCCCAGCGCCGCAGTTTGTTTCCCTTTGATATACATCAAGAATCTTGTACTGTTACTGGCCCAGAAGAGCGAACCGGCCACGCCCCCCAGCGCGCCGGCACCGAGCGCAGCCGAGAGGAATATAAAGAAACGCCGTTTAGAGTTAGAAGGCCGATCGGAATTCTTCATGTAATGCTCCGCATGTCAGGACCATAAATATTATAGGGTCTTCGTGAACTCGTGTGGGTGATTTTCGATCATTTTCAGAGTACCGGCAACATGCACGTCAGTATCTTGAGCCGCAGATATTCTTCATCACGCAGCCCGTACGCACGCCGCTGGAT
>BTQE01000173.1:0-5174 GCA_036985715.1 Rhodothermia bacterium | reverse complement strand
AGTTAGACCACCCAACGGCACATTCGGCACTACGCTGACAATGAAATCACTTTTCTCATTTTCACTGCTACCACTACTTGCGTTTCTGGCCTTTTACGGCATGCAGCCGCCTCATGGTATGGCTCAAGCAACCGAATGTCCTCTAGACGTGAAATGCCTGCTTGTCGATGACTTTGAGTCCTACGAACTAGACGGCCTGCCTCTGAAATGGAGTACGTATCAAAAGCAGGGCGAGATCGTTCCAGTTAGCGCCAGATACATGAACGACCGGGAGCGCTTCATCATTCAGCAGGAGAGCGGCAATAAGTTCGTCAGAGCTATTATTAACGATGAGGCACATCGGCTGATCATGCCCAACGACGAACGACTCGAATGGCGTTTGAGCGAGTTTCCCGTCCTGACATGGGAGTGGCGAGCGAACCGCTTACCGGCCGGTGCCAGAGAAGACCAGCGGGACAGAAACGATACCGGTGCGGCCGTATACGTCGTGTTCGGCAAGGATTGGTTGGGCCGGCCGAAAGGGATCAAATACACGTACAGCTCGTCGCTCAGTACGGGCTCTACACGTTCGTACGGACCGCTCAAAATCCTCGTCGTCTCTTCCGAACCGGAAGATGGTACCGGCCGTTGGATTACGCACGAGAGAAACGTCGCCGAGGACTATCGTCGACTGTTCGGAAGAACGCCACCGGAGAAACCGGTCAGCATTATTCTATGGTCCGACTCCGATACGACCGACTCTTACGCTGAGGCAGACTTCGACAATATCGTCCTTCTATCGGAGCCCATTCGCGCGCTAGACGCGCGTTAGCAGATCTCAGAAGATCGCCACCTCCGACAGGTGCGTCGCCGCCAGGGAGAGCAGCCAGCACGCAATCAGCACGCCGGGAATGAGAAGGGTCCGTCGGGCGGCTGCCCCGGCTACTTTGGAGGCATAGACTGTACGAATTTCTCACACAGGTCCGTCCAGAACTTCAGATCCTCGTCTTCTGCAATTCCTTCGGGCGCCACATAAATAAAACCCTTCATCGACCGTCCCGTGAAATCCATCTCGCGGGCGTGAGGCCTGGTCATGGCCTCCTCGTACCGGTCAGGACCCACCCGAGCCATGAGCATAGTGTCGTTGATTCCCAGGCACATATGTCCTGCGAGCACGAATGCGATTCCACCAAACATCTTTTTCTCTTCGATATCCGAGCGGTCTGAAAAAACTTCTCGGAGTCGCTGGGCCAACCCTTCGTCGTACGCCATACCGGTTACTTGTATTCGGAACTACTTCGATCCGATTCCGAACTGATAACCGATTCGTATCAAACCGATCGCATCAAACTTCTCTCGTATACGCCTTATCTCTTTCTCCAGTTCTCCCTGAAAAAAGGGATTGTTGTTGATCGAACCGGTAGAGATGACCTCAATGTCCGGTCGGTCGTTGAAGGCTATACCTAAACCAAAATTGAATCCCGAGCCCCTCCAACCAATCATAACAGCAGGCCAAGCTCCCTCCATAGCAAAGTCACCTTCTAGTGATCCCACGCTAGCCGCATCGAAATCAGTATCACCTATTTCTACTGCATCCGAAAGTTGACCGGTTTCTGCCTCCGACGAATACTTTCCAAGAACGACTCCAACTCCAACAGAAAAATTACCCTTGAACGGGTGGAGATTAATGCCAATGATGCCTCCCGATATGTCAGGTGAAATCGTATATTCGATGTCCTCAACGGTCAGAGAAACATCACTGATAGGCAGAAATCCGAATTCTGCCGACAGACTTAGTAAGTCTGTCAGACTGTAGGAAACGGACGCCCCGATTCCGAATCCGTTGATCTGAGGTCCGAGAGAAAGCTCGCCCGACTGAGCCCAGGCACTTGTCGAAAGAAAACTCACCAGAATGAGAGTCGTTAATGTCCTTCTGGTATCCATTGTAATCCCTCTTTGGATGATGGCTAACGAATCGAAATGGGTTTTCAAAAGATAGGCAATTCAGGCTCTCGAATTGACCGCGAATCGCCTGGTGCATTCGGCCGGTACTTACGCGAGAAATTGACACTCGCGTACACCAGTTCAAGATCATTCAAGAGACCCGAATATCCTCCATTTTTCGGATGGCTTTCCGTGCAGCAACGAGAAGAGGATCAAGCCGGGGTGAGAAGGGTGGGGCGTAGATCAAATCCTGCTCGTAGAGATCAGACACGGTGGCTCCTTTCCGGATCAGCGGGATCAGTGTATTCGCTCGGAGTACCGTTCCCGGTCCACCAACAAGTTGTGCTCCCAGAATACGACCTCTGGATGTTTCAAACACCAGTGTGACGTGTATTGACCGCGATCCAGGCGCAAGTGCAGCTTTCGTCCGATGACGAATAGTCACGGTTGTGGCGGAGAACCCGGACTCTCGAGCAGCTGACTCGGTCAGTCCCAAATACGCAACTTCATCGTCAAACACTTTCAACCCTTGTGCCATGACTACACCCTCGAATCGGGCTGGTTTGTGGGTGCCCCGGCGCGCTGCATTTCTTCCCGAAACGCGGCCGGTTTTGAAGGCTGTCAGAGAAAGAGGCGAAAGCACGGATCGCCCGTCAATGATTCGCTCGACCTCTACACAATCTCCGCAGGCCCAAACGTTGGCACGATTGGTTCGCATCTGATCATTCACGCGATAGGCGCCGGTATTTCCAGTTTTGATTCCGGCTTCAATACCCAACCCGACGTTCGGGACGATACCCATTGCCAGAATGACCAGTTGGCATCCAACCATTTCGCCCGAAACGGTTTTTACCGCATTCACTCGATCGTCGCTAGAGGCTTCAAGGCCAGCCAGACGCTCATCGCGTACGCTGACGCCTCCCCTTTCAAGCAATTTTGTGACCATCTGCGCCATGCTATCCTCGAGATGGTTGTGAAGAGGGCCCGGAGCCGGCTGCAACATCGTAACCCTTATCCCCCTGTGTGTCACGGACTCGGCTATCTCGATTCCGATAAAACCACCGCCCACGACAACCGCATGTTGAATGGGTGTCGTAGATATATACCGTTCGAGAGAAATGGCGTCTTGAAGGTCTCGGACGGTGAATACGTTCTCCGCTTCGATACCCGGAAGATCTGGAGAGACGGCACTTGCGCCGGTGGCCAAGATGAACTTGTCGAATTTCTCGATACCAGTAACTCGGTCGGCCAGAGAGGTGTACGCTAAGACTCCTGATCGTGGCTCGAATCGATCGACACGAGTAAGCGATCGGACTCGTACACCTCTCTCCTCTTCAAATCTTTCTGGAGTAAACGCGATCAGCTCGTACGGATCCGTTATCGTCCCTTCCAGAAATAGAGGAATCTCGCACGCGCCATAGGATATTTCCGCGTTTTGCTCAAACAGAACGATTTGAGCATCCGGATCTACGCGCCGAGCTTCCGCCGCGGCTGCGGTGCCCGAAGCCACTCCTCCAATGACTGCGATGCTTTGTCTACCCAAAATTGTTCTCGTTTGCGAGAGCGTCTCCCGGTTCCTGATTTTGACCCTGATGCGCATCGTCGTGTCTCTCGGGCTCCAAATGTGCCGTCACGACCACACTGTCTTTCCTAAATAATTTGTGTATAGCGTCTTCTACGAGATGTGACCTGGCATGGGCTTCCTGGACGCTCAGGTTCTCCGGAAACAAAAGGTGATACTCCACCCATTTCTGATCGTCTACGCGACGATGTCGAAGCTGATGAAATCCAGCGATAGTACCACCCTGTACAGCGTTGTCAAGAATTCCCATCAAAGTCTTTGTGTCTTCTGGATCGGCATACTCCATGAGTCCAAATACCGATCGTCGAATAAGGCGAAGCGCGGTCCAGAGAATGTTCAGCGCTACCAGAATCGCAACAATTGGATCCAACCACAAGAGATCCGTGAGCCACACGATTAGCAACCCGACCACTACGCCTAGACTGGTCCACATATCGGCCAAAACATGTTGACCGTTTGCAATGAGAACGACGCTGTTCTGGTTCTTTCCGATCCGAATCAGTGTTGCTCCCAGGATCAGATTGACCATGGACAGCCCAAATGTGATCAAGAGACCGAGGCTGATTTGGTTCAGTTCTGGTCCTGCGATGAGGTCCATGACAGCCGAATAGATGATCCACACCGCAGCGATCATAATTAGGCCTCCCTCAAACCCGGACGAGAAATACGCAATCTTTCCGTGACCGTACGGGTGTGATCGGTCAGCCGGCCGAATCGAAAACCATAAGCTGAATGTCGCAAACCCAGTCGCCAACAGGTGAATGACCGATTCCATCGCATCGGAAAAAATGGCCTCACTTCCGGTGATGAAGTAGGCGGTCGTTTTGCCGCTCAACATGAGGAACGAGACAAACAGACTGGCTGCCATCGCCGGTCCACGTAAATCACGATGCGAATGATGCTGATGCATTCAGAGAATTTCTGTGTAACCTGTCTGTGTGACCTTTCTGAACAATTTTTCTGAGTGGCCGGTTGGACGACTTTTCTGAGTGACCAATTGGGCGACTTTTGGACGCGTGAAAGGTAATGCCGAATGCTGACAGCTGCCGATATGCCCGTGTCCAGCAGTGCTCAGATGACTGGCGTATTGGTGGTGGCATCCGTAATCTGATTGAAATGGAAAAACATATCCGGAACTCATTTCATGCGACTGGAACACGTGGGTATTGCTGTCAGGGACGCTGAGGAGGCGCTCAAAACCTTCGAAGCACTATTGGGAAAGCCTCGATATAAAGTGGAAGATGTACCATCTGAGTCCGTTCGGACTCATTTTTTTGGCGCGAATGGTGTCAAGATTGAAATACTCGAGTCGCTCGATCCTAACTCCCCTGTGGCTCGGTTTATCCGTAAACGGGGTGAAGGGCTGCATCACCTGGCGTTTAGCGTTCAGGACCTGGACGCTACGATCGAAAGAATGCGCCAACTTGGGTTCGAGATTGTGGGTGATGGGATTAGATCGGGTGCAGATGAAAAAAGAGTGTTCTTCATTCATCCCAAGTCAGCGAACGGAGTTTTGATTGAATGCTGTACCGACCAGAACGTCGTCGGTGAGTCAGACGACGATTGAGACCGTGCGGATAGGCTCCAAAACCCATTCACTCTTGAATTTGGCTTCACACTTCCTTCACAAGAAGCGTATTAATACGAGTCAATTAAAGCCGATACCCAC
>BTQE01000172.1:0-5179 GCA_036985715.1 Rhodothermia bacterium | reverse complement strand
GTTCTGGCATGCGACCGCGCATCCATTTGTGCACTTTTCGCACTCGCTTGCGCCGGCAATGGCTCACGAGCTCCGCCGCGCGGACATCGTGGTACACGCAGACGCGCGCGTTCGGTTCCAAAGCCGTTCCAGAATCATCCACGAAACGATAGGTGAGCAATAACGTCGTTGTGTACTTGAATCGCTCCTCGATTGTTGCATAGAGATTCAGCGCCCCTGCAACCCGGGACACCCGTGTTCCTTCCAGACTTTCAAGATCCGGAAGCAGGCGCATCACACGTAAGTAATTGCCCTCGTACAAGTCGATGAGAGCAGGCAGATCTCGTTTCCTGTAACGCGCGAGTGTATCTGTCTGCAACAATTCCATGACCCCGATATAGTAACACAGCTTTGAAAAGATCAACGTCTGATCATGCGCTGGCGCCTGTGACTTGAGTCACATTCATCGCTCGGATCAGCCTTCGAGCGTGGTGAGTTTGGCATATTCGAACACGAAAAAAGACATTGACATTTTCTCGAATTCTGTTCTAACCGTGATACGATTGGCCGACGCGCGATCGCACCGGATATCGGCGCTTGCGCGCGGGCGTTTTTCCATCAGGAGACCAAGCGTTGTGACGCTGACCTCGTCCATCATGTCCGACTTGGGTGCCAGGGCTCCGGACTTCCGATTACCCGACGTCCACGGGAACGAAGTGTGCTTGAATGATTTCGACCGCTACAAGGGATTGCTCGTGATCTTCATGTGCAATCATTGTCCTTATGTGAAACACATTCGCGAGGTACTGGCTACCTTTGCCCGCACGAACGAGTCGCGGGGCCTGGCCGTCGTCGGCATCAATTCCAATGATGCCTCTACGCATCCGGCGGACAGCCTCGCAAAGATGGCGGAAGAAGTGCAGATTTTCAGTTACACCTTTCCATATCTGCATGATGAAACTCAGAAGGTAGCGAAAGCTTATCGGGCCGTATGCACGCCGGATTTATTCCTCTATGACCAGGACCGGCGATTGCTATATCGAGGTCAATTCGACGACAGTCGGCCGGGTAATGATGTCGATGTGACCGGCAAGGACATTCAGTCTGCCGTGGATTCGTTATTGGATGGACGTGATTTCCCGCAACACCAAACGCCGAGCGTCGGCTGCAATATCAAGTGGAAACCGGGCAACGAACCCCACGACACTTCCTATTTGTAATACTCAGCATCTTTTCGCCATCTTATGAGCTTAAGTGGGAGAAAACTTAGGATAGCTGTTCGAAATACGGTCGTTCTTACCGATTGTCGCTCACCGGCACAAATAGGCACGACTTTTTCACAACCTCGACCCTAAGCCGCCCTTCGAACCATCGTTGTCCCGAACGTCCAGTTTACGAAGCTTTCCGGACCGACAACCGGAACGTTCATCTGCATTTCTGACTAATCTGCGTGTTCAAGCAATCGCATCCGGTTTAGCTTACTGCAAACGGGGTTCAAATAGGAGTAAACTCATTGCTGCAAGTAGAAGAGTGGGTGTAAATAGAGAATTGCGGGTGTGATATATGACACGCATTCTCGCGCCGATGTTTTTCGCGCCATGTCCACAATGCATAAACCAAAAGGCATTCTCGTTACCGGAACACATCGTTCGGGAACGACCTGGGTAGGTCGAATCATCAGCCTCTCACCGGGGATCGTCTATATACACGAGCCCTTTAACGCCCAGTGCTCTGCGGCAGCGATCTCGTATCAGTTCAAACATTGGTTCAGCTATGTTGAAGACCTCGAAGACAAGGAGGATTTTCTGAAAGCCTTCGAGGCCACGTTAGACTTCCGCCACGTTCCGTCGCTACCTCTTTCCAAAATCTCGGATTTCCACGCCCTCAAAAGATACATGAGGAATTACATTGATAACCTGTCACATCGGATTCGAAAGCGTGTGCCTTTAATCAAAGATCCTATCGCTCTTCTGTCTGCGGAATTTCTTGCATCGAATTTTGATCTCAGTGTTATCTGCATGATAAGACATCCACTGGCTTTCTGTGGTAGTCTCAAAAAATGGAACTGGAGTTTTGCCTTTTCGAACCTTCTGAATCAAGGATGTGCCATCGAAAAATATTTTCCCGACGAACAGGAAGAAATCGAGCGCTTCAGCGAAGAAGAGCAGGATATCGTCTCTCAAGCAATATTGCTCTGGAGTCTCCTGCATAAGGTCATAAAAATGTATCAGGAAACCCATCCTGATTGGATGTTCGTGAGGCACGAAGACCTGGTGGCGGATCCGATTGGTGGATTCAAAAGAATCTACGAAAAAATGGGACTAGCCTTCAGAAACAATATCAAAGAGGGAATATTGAATTTAACGAATTCCACTGAAGAAGAGTCCGACGTTCCGTCGTTCATGGCCAGGAATCTATCGAGCGTCACCGAAACATGGAAAAAGAGATTGGACGCTGACGAAGTGGAGAGGATCATCCGAAAAACTACTTTCCTGCGAAATCATTTCTACCCCGAACGTGACGGGAAGCTGATCAACTTCTGAGATAAGGCGACCATTGGCACGGGATTTGGAACGTCTGGGCCAGAACGTTGCACAATCCTCGTATAGGTTTGAGTGACGGCTCCCCCGGCTTTTCCGGGGAAGCAGTCACTCGATAGCATCACGTTAATCCCTTCGATCGGCCATTGTCTCTTCTTGTGCACTGTAAGCGAGCTGTTTCGAAGTACGCCGAATAATCGTGTGCCCCAGGATCAGCAAATCCATATCCGTTCGCAGGAAGCACGCAAGTGCCTCATCGGGCCGACATACGATCGGTTCATTTTCGTTAAATGACGTATTGAGCACCATTGGAACGCCCGTCAAATACTCAAATTCGCTGATGAGCTTATAATAGAGCGAGCTATCCTTGCGTGTGACCGTCTGGAGACGACCGGAACCATCCACATGGGTCACTGCCGGTATCAGCGATTGCTTGGATTCCTTTACCTGAAACACCTTCATCATGAACGGCACGTCATCGTCTTGCTCGAACCAGTCGTGCACCTTCTCCCTCAGTACGGATGGCGCAAACGGACGAAACGACTCTCTACGTTTGATCTTTTTATTGAGAATATCCTTCATGTCCGCCCGACGCGGATCACACAATATGGAGCGGTTGCCGAGTGATCTCGGTCCCCACTCCATTCGCCCCTGAAACCACCCCACGACCAATCCATCTCTGATAGCCGCAGCTGCAATTTCGCAAAGCGCGTTTTCATTCTCGATTTTCGAGATTCTGCAATTCCTGATATCCAGATCCTCTCGCCCGGAGGCGAGCAAGGTTGCCATGGCATCCTCGCTGAATTCGGGTCCCCAGAAAGCATGGGGCATCTGCCCCCTATCGACTTTCGAGTCACCACTCTCCGACGCCGCCACGAACGCTGCACCTAGCGCGCCCCCAGCATCACCAGCTGCGCTTTGAACATAGACATTTTCAAAAGGCGTGTGACTGGTAATACGCCCATTAGCTACCGAGTTCATGGCACAACCACCTGCAAGCACGAGATTTGCACATTGAAACTGCTCGTATCTCGAGTTCAGGAAGTGAAAAAACGCTTGTTCATACATCCACTGCGCTGACCGCGCGATGTCGCTGTGGCGCTGAACGAGCTCTTCACCGCAATTTCGCGCGGGCCCGAGTAGCTCTTCCAGCTCGCGCGTATAAAGCGTCTCGAACTCAGGTGCACCGCCCGCCCATGAGTAACTGATGTTCTCACGCGCATGACGAAAGTATTTCAAATCAAGGACATATTTCCCGCCATCCGCCAATTCGACAACTTCAAGCATCTCGTCGACATAGGTCGGCCGCCCATAGGAAGCGAGCCCCATCACTTTGTACTCATCCCCATAGGCAGGGAAACCGAGGAACTGCGTTATCGCCTGGTAGAAAATCCCCATCGAGTGTGGAAACCAGACGTGATCGATAAGTTTGATGTTACCGTTGATGGCATGCCCCCATGCCGCACTGGCAAAATCACCAAAGCCATCAAAGGAAACGGCGATCGCCTCATCCCAAGAACCAGCGAAATACGCAGATGCTAGATGAGCGAGATGATGCTCGACATTGTGTACTCTGTCGGCAAACCTTCGCTCTGGAAAGGAGGCGGCCAGCTTCTCCGGGATATCCGAGTGCCGCCGACGATTTTTCAGTTTACCGAGCAGCATCGACACCTCGGAACGATGAGATAAAATGTAACCGATTTTGCGACTCAGATTCGCCTTCGAATTCGAGTTGACGGCCACCTGAATGTCACGTTCCAGACTGACTCCAGATGCGGACAAGCAATATTGGATCGATTTCGTTGGAAACCCCGCCCAATGTTTGACGCGACGAAATCGCTCTTCCTCGGCGCAGGCCACCAATTTACCATCGACGACAATGCACGCCGAAGAGTCCGCGTGATAAGCGTTTAAACCCAGAATGACGCTCATTTCAAACCGAATGAAACCGTCGAAACGTACTGACAGTCACCCTCGCACCTTCGTCCATAGCGATTTTTGAATCAGCCACTCCGCAACCAAACGCTGCCAGATGTATTTCCAACCTCTAATTCCATCGCGCCACAACCCCTTGCTAAGCAGGAGGTAAACCGGCGAGGTCAAGACACTTAGAAGTGGGATGCGCCTGACTTTTCCGCTGATCGGGAGTTCACGCCATGAGCACTCCTCCATTCTTTCCGCCTCCAGATATGCATACCGCCGTTGGTTCGAGTACCATCGACGCCAGGATTTCCGGTCGTCGTGCAGAATCGGATGAACTAACGACCGAACCGAGTTTTTCACGATCAGCCTTTGAGTGTGCCCATCCTGAACATAGCGCGCCAGCCGTGCTCGAAATAGCACGGTGTGAGGTGGGTACAGGGATGCCTTCAAAGGTATGCCGTCTATGCAATAGACAAAGCGAGCCTCGTATCCTGCAATATCGTCGTCAAATATCAGTTTGCCGAGCTCGTTTACCAGACCGTCACTGAGCACATAGTCGGCATCCAGAGCAAGAATCCAATCGCTCAGCCGAGCCGCAAGATCGAGCCCCTTATTCCACTGGTTGGCGTGACAATCAAATCTCCGTTGGTGGAATGTCACATTTTCAAACTCCTTCGCGATTTTCTCCGTGCGGTCATCACTATAACTGTCGATCACCACCACAGATTTGGCCCAGT
>BTQE01000171.1:0-5262 GCA_036985715.1 Rhodothermia bacterium | reverse complement strand
AGTACAATAACGGATTCCTCGGCGACATGAAGGAGTGCGAGGATCGTTTGCAGGAGACGTTCCTTCGGGTTTACCGAAATCGTCAATCGTATCGCCGTATTGCGAAATATTCGACCTGGTTGTATACGATCGCTGGTAATCTCGCGCGTTCGGAGTACAGGAAGCGTAAGCGCCGTCGACTCTATTCGTTGCAGTCAGTAAACCGCGACGACGAGGAGTACGAAGTCGAAATCCCGGACGAGACGTTTTCGCCGGACAAACACACGGAGAGTACGATCCAGGACTTCTTTATTCAGGAAGCGCTAAGCCAGATTCCTGAAGAATTTAGAGAGGTGGTCGTTCTCAGAGATGTTCAGCAGCTTGCCTACGAAGAAATCGCCGAGATCACTGGCCTTCCGATGGGTACCGTCAAGAGCCGGATCAATCGCGGCCGAACCAAGCTTCAGCACCTGTTAAACGAGATCTACACGCCGACTGCGGATTAGAAAGGTGATTGTCGGATATAATCCAAGGGCCGGGAACGATCTTCCGGCCCTTTTTTTAATCCAAATGTTCACTGGAACAGGTTTTTGGGTTCATCTCAGAATTGTAGCAGGGTATATTTTTTCGAGAACATATGTGTGGGATTGTTGTAGGCGATTAAGATCATGTGTTGATACCCCATCGCTTATGCCGCAAAGTTACTACCCCGAGCTACCTGATTCTGTTGACGACGCGCTAGACGAACTGCTCTGTGAATATGTCGACGGTACGATGGACCCTACCGTACAGGCCGTCTTTGAAGAGTACCTCGAGTCAAATCCCGATCTGGCAGCGCACGTCCGCTGCCTCTGCGATACACGCAATATGTTGTGTCGCGTGGGTGCGTATCGCTGCGCGTCCGTCAGTCTCCAGGCTCAACTCCGAATCAAACTCGCTAATGAGCTTGTGCGGAAAAGTCGCTCTTCAGCAGCGGTTTGGACTCGATTGGGAAACGCAGCCCTGTTGACTTCGACGGTCGGACTGGTTCTGATCGTAGGAATGATGGCCGGCCTTTCGACCTTTCAACACACAGTTGTGGCGGGCTCTCAGGAGAGCACGACTGGAATAGACCGTCCGACCACCGGAATGGAAATTCTTACCGATGCACATGTTTACCTGGGTAGGACAGTACCCCTTGAGCAACTGGGCAGTTCGAACCGAGGGGGGTTTTTCGGGCCGGTTTCAGTGCTGCCTGTCGTCGCCCGAAATGGTTACATGACTCCCATACGCTGGCCCTATCAGGGTAGCGACACGCTCAGGTCAAACTATCTGGTCCGAGATCATGAGATTGCTCCGTAGGGAGGTTGTTCAACATGCGATTGAGACTCAGCGCACTATTTCACTAGAAAGGATCCGGACGAACGTAATGCACGTTGGGGCAAGGATTATTCTGCTGATGATTGTCGCATTTCCGTCTCTTGTACGGGCGAATTCGCATGCGCCACCGCAGATCCTGGAGGTTCCGATTCCTCGTATCGACGCTATGATCACTGTAGACGGGTTTTTAAACGAACCCGAATGGAATCGCGCAGCATTGCTGACCGGATTTTCGCAGTTCAACCCCGTGGACGGACGCCCTTCCGTTGATTCCACCCATGTTCTCGTCTGGTACGCGCCGACTGGCATTCACGTCGGAGTCAGAGCGTTTGAAACACATGCGGATGTTCGAGCGACGCTCGCAGACAGGGACAAAATAAGTGGGGATGATAATATTCTACTTATTCTGGACACTTTTGACGATCAGCGGCAAGCGATCGTGATCGCCGCAAATCCGCTGGGGATCCAAGCAGACGGAATAGTAGCGACTTCCAGCGGTGGGCGCAGATCATTCTCTACCAGCGGAGGAAGCGGTTCCTCGCTATTTCGAACTGATCTGAATCCAGATTACGTATTTGAGTCAAGCGGTAGGCTCACCGCGTTCGGATATGAAGTAGAATTTTTCGTGCCGTTCAAGAGCCTTCGATACCAGCCAGGGCGCGAGCAGAACTGGGGATTCAATGTCGTTCGAAATGTTCAACATTCCGGATATTCGCACTCTTGGGCTCCCATCTTACGATCCAACGCATCGTTTTTAGCGCAGAGTGGTAAACTCACCGGGTTCACCAATCTTAAACGCGGCCTCGTCCTCGATCTAAATCCGGAGATCACGAACGCCATCGCGGGAGCATCCCTGGGAGACAAATGGGAGTATGAGACCCCGACATTCGACGTCGATGATCTGGGCGGAAATCTCCGGTGGGGTGCAACGAATAATCTCACGGTCAATGCAACCGTAAACCCGGACTTCTCACAGGTCGAAGCGGACGTCGCTCAAAACCAGTTCGATCCGAGGCGGGCTCTATTCTTTCCGGAAAAACGACCATTTTTCATTGACGGGGTAGAGTATTTCAGCATGCCGCAGAATCTGATCTATACGCGGCGCCTCATGCAGCCCATCTCTGCCGTTAAAATAACGGGAAAAATTTCGGGCACTAATATTGGAATTTTGTCTGGCGTCGACAAGAAGAGCTCTTCAATTACGGGTCAGGAATTTCGGTATTTGAACGCGATTCGAGTCACTCGAGACATCCTGGGACAGTCCAGGCTGGGAATTGCGTATACCTACAATCAGGACGGCAATCATTTGAATCAGGTCGCCTCTTTTGATGGACGCCTCATACTCGCGGAAAAGTACACTGTCACGTTTCAAGGATCCGGTAGCTTCACGCGAGACGCTAAAGGTGTGGGGACTCGGTTCGCTCCGTTGTGGACACTTTCAGCTAGTCGCGCCGGCAGGAAATTTGGGTTTCGTGCGTCTTTTTCAGGCATTCATGACCAATTCAATGCGGAGTCCGGGTTCATCAGTCGTGCCGGCATCGTCACAGCCAACGTAAATCCGCGGCTGACATGGTATTCAGAGGAGGGCGCACTGGTCGAATCGGTAACGGCCAATATCGCTCTTATGGGCAGATGGACCTATGATCGATTCACGGCCGGCAAGGAGCCGGACGATCAGCAACTCCATCCTCGACTCAGCGTCGTTCTGCGTGGGGGTTGGTCGGTTTCAGCGCGGCTGTTCATTGAGTCGTTTAAATATCCGGACGAGCTTTACGAGGACTATTACATCGAACGAACGCAAAACGGTGTGGTCGTCGATACAGTATCGTACGTGGGGACAAACCGCCTGAGTAATTTTATGTACGGCCTTAGCCTGAATACTCCGCGCTTCGATACGTTTTCGGGATCTGTGTTTCTACTCTACGGAAGTGACGACAACTTTCAGGAATGGGCTCCCGCAAATTTCCTGGTCGTTACAACGAACGCGAACTGGAATCCGACCGATCAGCTCCGTGTGAATTTTCGCTACAATCACCAACAATACATCCGCCCAAGTGACCGTTCCAACGTGACCATAAGTCGTATCCCACGACTAAAGATCGAATATCAAATCAACCGAGCATTGTTTCTGAGACTCGTTACGCAATACGACTCTTTTATCATTGATCAGCTAAGAGACAACTCGCGAACCGATGACCCCATTCTGATCAAAGATTCGGAAGGGGAATTCCACCGGACGGAAAAATTCCGCCGCAATAATTTGACCGTGGACTGGCTGTTCTCCTATCGACCGGTACCAGGCACCGTAGTATTTTTTGGGTACGGAGCAAGCCTGGCCGAGACACAAACATTTCGATTCAGAAACTTAGACCGTCTTTCAGACGGCTTTTTCATGAAGCTGAGTTATCTGTTTCGGGTTTAGGTACGGGTTGGCAACATCCAGGTCCTGCTTCGTCTACCTGACGATATGCAATTCCGTCTGGCGCTTGTACACCCACGAGCGGGTTCCATCTCCTTTCACGCGGGCCTCCTCTTCTTGACGAAAACTGACCCTCTGGTTGTTCCACTCCGGCACTTCGACCGTAGCCTGGAGCTCGATGGAATACCATGTATTCGGAGACAGCCGGACGTTTCCCCGGCCCGGTAGCGCCTCCTGACGATCCCATAGACCAATGAGCGGTCCGGCTCCGTGCCCGTGATCACCGATCGGGTGCGTGTAGATCGTACCGTCAATCCCTTCACTACGCATCTGATCAAGGGCAGCCAGCAAGATTTCGTTACCGGTGCGGCCGGGCTCCATTTCAGTCAACAGTATGTCCTGCAATCGATTACTTGTGCGAAGCCCGTTCAGGAGCCCTTCGGGTGGTGAGGATTCACCTTCGCGAAGGACGTATCCCAGATGCTGCGTGTCTGTTTTTAAGCGCATTGCAATCACCCCGAAGTCGCACCAGAGAAGATCGCCGCGTTCGATCACCGTGTCTCCCTGCGGGCCAGAAGCGTCCTTGGCCTTCGGCCCGACACTGTGCCTTTGTACACCGACCGACGGCATAAACCACGTGGTCATACCCGATTCTTGAACCTTCTCTCGGAGCCACCAGCGCACCTCGTCGGTCGTCGTCTCTCCTGGAGTAATTACCGCAGATGAAAACGCCTCTCCGATGATCGCATGAACCGTCTCTTCGATGTTTCGATACCGCTCCTCCATCTCCGGAGCCCTGATAGCGATAAAATCGATGGCAAGCTCCGGTACTCGAACGACTCGCTCGAGATACTCCGGACCGAGGGCGGCCTCCAGCGCTTCCCGCTCACCCGAATGGAGCCCATCTGCAAAAGCATGAACCGGATCAATATTGAGAGCAATTGAGGTAGGATCGGCCTCCTCCAGGAAGGTCCTGAATAACTGCCACTGAGCGTCAGCCCAGAGCTCGCGACCGGCAACGTCCTGGTTCGGGTCCTTGTACGCTTCGAAAACGCCCCCCTGACTGCCGCCTCCCAGTGCAATATTTCTCACCGATCCGTCTTCCCGGCGGTGGAAGAGATAGATGGACCGGCGCCGGGCCGCGAAAGTCGTGGGCGCAGCAATCGACCAGAAGACGGGATCCTCCGCATACTCGCGCATGGAAAGCACCCAGAGATCGACACCATATTTTTCCATCAACCCTGGGAGAATGTGGTTCACCCGATACGCGGTCCAGGCCTGCTGTTCGCCGGCCTGGTCTCGAAGCGAGGGCAAGGGACGAATGATGGCTTCCTGGCCGAATGAAGGCGAGGCGACTACGAGGATGGCGATCAGGCTCAGAATCGCAGTGCGGAAAGTGAATTGCATCTTGGTGGGTTCGAGTTGGTGGGAGGAGGTCCAAGAAACGCCCACTAACTCGTAATCGCAACGTCGGGTTAGTCAAGTTCCGCTGATGCCTCCTCTAG
>BTQE01000170.1:0-5310 GCA_036985715.1 Rhodothermia bacterium | reverse complement strand
AAGTTAGTAGCCAGATTCCAAAAAGTATCCCGGCCATTCTTCAGTTTCCTGTATTTAGAGAACGCCTCCAGATGGAAGCTGGTTATTATAGTGACGTTGAGATCAGTCCAGATGGAACGAAAGCAGTGTTCGTTCGGCACGGATCAGCCGACGGAGGAAATCTTCGATCCATCTGGGTAGCCGACCTTGTAACCCGAGAATCACGCCAAATCACTGGTTTTTACACCGTGAACCATCCCACCTGGACGCCGGATGGTGATTCAGTCGCATACATCAGCGCCGAATTTCCTGGTGGGGCGCATTCTATATTTGCCCGTTCTGCTGACGGTTCGGGAGATGAAAAACTCCTAATGCCGGGCGTCAGTCGTCTAAGGGAAATCGACATTTCGCCCGACGGGAATACCGTTTTATACGTTGCAGCTACATCGCGACAGACGGCTCTACTGCGGAAGTACAATAGGCGGACGGGAGAGCGTGTGACGGTTTTCGATCAAGACGGTACCCTCAATATTCGCCATCCTCGAATTTCTCCGGATGGCCGCTACGTGGGGTATGAAGAAAATGATAATGTCTTCGTAAAGGCACTTGACGGATCCGGCGTCGCAACAAACATTTCGAAGGGATTCGCCTCATTTCCAAGATGGACAAGGGATGGATCGGAGCTCTTTTGGACCACATTTGGAGGATCCATTCTGCATATGAATTCTAGTCTGCAACCGATCTTCTCCCTGGTTGGACGTGTTCGAGAGGCGGGAATAATGGGATCGATCGTTCCGTATTTTGACGTTTTCGACGATGGAGAGCGCGCGATTGTAGCTGACCTGGTTGACGACCCGTCAGCGGCAGACTCGTCTAACGTTGCCGATGTGCAATTGAACTTTGTGATCAATTGGTTCGAGGAGCTCCGGTGATGGTCGGGTCAACGCTATCACTCTACCCTGATTCTCTACAGTTTGAATCCCGAGAACGAGTCAATCTTGGATCAAAGTCAATGGGTTCCGGCTCCGAAAAACTGATCTTAAAAAAATCATCATGAACTGGATTGAGAATAAGGTTTGATTCCAACGGTACAAGAATACTCGGAACTTTCAGCGCTGCAGAACGCGCTTCCTCGATCCATCGATCACCGAAACTCTGAGAGGCTAATCCGACGGGCAGAAAATTCCAACTCTCGGGTAAGCCGGTCTCAATAGAGTCTTCGATACACTCGTCGGGGATATCGACCCAGAACAGTACAAATCCGAGAAGACGATCATGACGTCCGGCATGTGCCAGTAATTCCAACATCGCGAGGGGAATGCTCTCTGAAACGTAGACGGCCCTCAGTCCAGGTGAATTGAATCTTCCACCATACTTCTCGGCACCCACACCCGAAAATGCTTCATTGGCGAGATCGCGTTTGATGATCCGGTAGGTCTTCACTCGGCGTTCGGGCACGTACCTGATAATTCATCCAACGCTACACAGGGATTCCATATTCAATCCGACCCAATATTTGTTCAACGAGTCGACTACCCGGTTCTGTTTTCGCCATCTCAAGAGGAAGCGCACCGCCCAGAGAGATGTTTTCCTCCTTCATCCATTGCTCAGCATTTTCTGTTCCATCAAGCGTCGATTCGGCTATTTCGAATAGTCGCGCAACTCGATAGAGCCGATCAGACTCGTCTGTTGTCAATCGCATCCTTGATTCCCGACGTGCGAGTGTGCGTGGCGAGATGGTCAGGATATCCGCAAGGCGGCTTCTTGCAATCCGCAGCTTTTTCTGCAGAAGTTCAACCGCAAGAAATGGTAAACCCTCTCGTATCCGTTCATTTGCGTACGACAGATCCCATTCCGTGTAATAGACGTGGTGAGGACCTTTTTCGGTAGTTGTCCGGCGCGTCCGACCCTTGCTCGAACGTGATCGGTTCGCTTTTTGGGATCGTTTTGAGGCTCGATTCTTCATTTTCCGGACCGTTGAATAAGAATTACGAGATTCGGCATTTGGCATAATATATTCTGCTATTTGCGTAATTCCTAAGAATCGTGATATTCAAGGATTAGACACCGGATCTGTCAAGGCATAACATACTCTTTCATTTTCGGGATAAACAGGCCCTAATTCACGTCTCCGTTGTCCGTCGTTGCACTTCCGAGCGAAACAGCGTTTCTTACACGTTAACCCAGTCTCGATTCCTCATGGTCGGCAAATCCTTTTCCCACTACAAAATCCTCGAAGAACTCGGCCGCGGGGGAATGGGAATTGTCTACAAGGCCGAGGACACGAAGCTGCACCGCACCGTCGCGATTAAGGTTCTCCCGACGAATATCCTTTCCAGCGAGGACGACCGAGAACGGTTTTATCGCGAAGCCCGCGCTGCAGCCCAGTTGAGCCATTCCCACATTGCAACGGTTTTTGCGATTGATGAGGCGGTTCCGGAGGATGCTGGTTTTGGCAATGATCCAGTCCCGTTTATCGCGATGGAGTTTATCGAGGGGGACACGGTTGAGGAACGGCTGAAAACGGGCCCGTTGAAATTCGAAGCGGCGATTAAGATCGCGATCGAAGTAGCAAGTGCCCTCGATGCAGCGCACAAAAAAAATATCGTCCATCGGGACGTCAAGTCAGCGAACGTCATGCTTACGACAGACGGTGAAGCCAAAGTGTTGGATTTCGGGCTCGCTAAAACGGCGCAGTCGACCAAACTAACACGAATGGGCTCGACGCTGGGAACGGTCGCCTACATGAGTCCTCAGCAGGCACGGGTAGAAGAAGTTGATCATCAGACCGATCTCTGGTCCCTTGGGGTCGTTCTTTACGAAATGATAGCTGGTCGTCTGCCATTCGGTGCAGAGTACGAACAGGCCGTGGTCTACGGCATTCTGAATGAGGATCCAGAACCTCTCACTGCTATTCGAACTGGTGTTCCGACTGAGCTTGAGCGAATCGTCTTCAAATGCCTGGCAAAGGATACGACTAGACGATACCAGCACGCCGACGATTTGATCGCGGATCTCGGCGGTGTCGACACCAAGAAAACTACTCGGAGTTCGTCGACGATTGATTCGGCAGTGACGGTTGAAACCAAACCTCGCAGCGTCTGGTTGTTTTCTGTCGGCGTTCTTCTTGGCGGAGTTGCTGTTGCGATAGTGATGTCGCTCTTTTTCTCGAGTGGTTCTGGAGAGAATACGCCTCGAGTTTTGAGTATGAATCGGATAACCATTGAATCGGTTGTGGAAATGTGGCCTTCCATTCATCCTGACGGAGACCAGGTGGTTTACGCTGCCGGACAGATCGAAGACATGAGGCTCTTCTACCGGTTGATAGAGGGCGGTCCCCCGCACCGGCTCATCGATGGAATGGACGTACATCAGGCTAATCCTTCATACTCCCCGGATGGAAATCAGGTGCTGTTCGCTGCAGGGGGCTCGATCTACACGGTCGAGTCTCTCGGTGGATCTCCTCGACCCGTCGCTCGCCCGCGCGCTGGGGATTCTTACGAATTTCCAGCCTGGTCGCCAGACGGTCAAGAAATAGTCTTTACGACCGCAGAGGATTCAATCGTTGTTCTGAACATTGCCAATAATCAGAGACGGGTAATCGCTACGTTGGGCTCACTCCACTCCCCGTCGTGGTCGCCCGATGGTAAATCGATTGCACTGGTCTCAGTAAACCAGGTCCAGGCTCGTACCGGCACGAATGTAGCTCCATCCTCGGTCTGGATTTTGCGAGTCTCTGATGGCGAACTTTTTCAGCTAACCAGTAACGAATTCATGGACCTGAGTCCTGTCTGGTCACCCGACGGAAAATATCTGTTCTTTGTCTCTAACCATGGAGGCGGCGTTGACGTTTTTCGACTGGAAATTCGATCGTTCGGGCAAGCAATCGGACCTGCAGAACGTCTGACGACGGGGCTCAATCTTCATACGATTGATCTGTCTGCGGACGGCTCGCGACTAGTGGGCGGGATAGTAAACTACTCTCAAAACATATGGGCTTCGCCTCTACGTTCGGATGGAATCGCGTCCGTACGAAACGCTATCCCCATCACGTCTGGAGATCAGATAATAGAAGGGATAGCGATTTCACCAGACGGCGCGCAAATTGCATTCGACTCCAATGCACGTGGAATTTCTCATTTATTCGTTGTTTCGCGTTCCGGCGGGAGTCCGTTCCAGGTAACGTCAGGGGCCGAGCCTGATTATATCCGCGATTGGTCCCCGTACGGCGACGAGCTTTCCTTTCACACGTTCGTCGAGGGGAGCCGAGATGTTTATTCGGTCTCTATTTCTGACTTAACGGAAACGTTGATCTCGGACGAGCGCGGTCATGAGGTGTATCCGATGTGGTTAGGAGATTTGAACACGATCGGCTTTTATCGCGATTGGCCTCTAAATACTCACTTCGTTGTATCGGAAAGATCAGAGGCCGGAGTCTGGGGTGAGGCAGACGTGCTTGTCTCTGAGATTGATGTGGTCGCGAACTGGTCGTCCGTAACCCGGTCTCTCGCGTATAATTTGGAGGAAACGCTTTACACGTTCAGCCCGAAGACCGGCATTTCTCGAGAGATCGAGGGTACCAGGGATCTCAGTGCTACAGATCCTGTCTGGTCGACAGATGGAAGGACGATTTATTTCCTATCCCAGGATGCGGATGGAATCTTCGGGTACTGGTCTATTCCAAGTTCCGGTGGAGCGGCAGAACAGATTGTTTCTTTCGATGGGATGCAAATTGGAAATGGTAGGGCAAAAGTCGATCAGAACAACATCTATTTTACGTTGGCAGAAGTGGAGAGTGATATTTGGGTTTTAGAAATCACAGATTGATGGTAGAGAGGAGTTTGAAATATCAGTAATCGCCGGGTTCGCGCGACGCTGATAATGTTCATTTTCGTTGCACTTTCGCTCTGAACCCCGTTTCTTTCAGCTCATCCACCCAGAATATCAGTAATCGGCAAGGCCCTATCCCACTACCAGATCGTCTCGCAACGCGCTCGTGTCGGCATAGATGTGTAATCCGGCGTATTCGGCCACCAAATCCGATTGATTCCGGCCACCCAATCCGGTTTTATTCGGCCGGGTCGGAGCGTAGCGACGCGGGTGCGTTAATTGTCTTTTTTTCGGTCGTTTTGTTCGTAATTGTCGAGCGTTTCTTTCGCATCGATTCTCCTCTAAGTTCGATCCTATGACCGTTGTGAACAAGTCGATCGAGAATCGCGTCTGCGATCGTTGCTTCTCCGAGAGCTGCGTGCCAATTTTCAACCGGTAACTGGCTGGTCACAATGGTTGATCGGTCGTCATGACGATCATCCAGGATGTCGAGTAGAATGG
>BTQE01000169.1:0-5313 GCA_036985715.1 Rhodothermia bacterium | reverse complement strand
CATCCAGCCTTTAACCGAGTCTATCTCAGATCTGTGGTGGCGAGTTATGCCCGCGTTCTGGAGATAGACGAGGATCTTGCATGCCGCGGACTTGAAGAAGCCCTAGATGGTACGTACGCTGGTGGTCTTCGGCGAGTCTACATAGACGGACTTCCGGTAGAAGAATGGGCGGAGCGGTCTGAAAATGACGATGAGCAGTCGTCGGACGAATCGGCCGGGAGGTCTGAGGCATCAGGCCACCCTGCCGATCATGAAAGCGAATCGGCGAAGACGCGTCAATTCCGTATCGGGGCAAGCGCCGGATCGAGACGACTGATCGCGCTGGCAATCATAATCATAGGTATTTCTATCGCGATCGTGCTTCTCACAAATCGTGATCCCACTCAGAATCTGGATGAGACTGGAGAAGCGGAGACGATCGTCCCCGTACCACCACCGGAGCCTGAATGGATTCTGCTCGGTGATTCAATCCGATTTGATATTGTCGCCACGAGTGAGAAACTTGATCCGATACGTGTCAAAGTGGATTCTGGCATGCGGCGACCCTACTGGATTGAACATCTGGATACGCTGTCATTCTTTGTCAAAAGCAACGTAATTTTCGAAAGGGAGCTGGATGTGGCTGATATCTTTATGGACGGACGTCTTCTCCCGGATACGATGATTAATAGCAGCGGTCAGATGGAGATTACGAGAGAGCGCGCCCAGGCCTGGTTGGATTCTTTAGCCATAGAAGAGGCTGCCCGAAATCGGCCCCTCTCTTGATGACGGACCAAGCGAGTACCACGCAGGCCTTAAGCGATAAGGCAATTACCGTTTCTCCAGAAGACGTTTCGAGAGAGGAAGCAGAACAGCTATTGCGCGATTTGACCCAGGTTGTAGCCTACCATGCAGACAGGTATTACGCGCATGACGATCCGCTTATTTCTGACGCTGAGTACGATCGACTCTTTCACTTCTTAAAGGATCTGGAGGCGAATCACCCAGATTTGCAGCGCGGAGACTCCCCAACGATGCGAGTTGGCGCTGAGCCACTGTCCGCTTTTTCGAAAGTCGAACATCCGGAACGATTGCTCTCGCTCTCCAATGCGTTCGACTCAGACGCCCTGTTGGCGTGGTACGAACGGTGCCGCAAGGGACTTGGCCTCGGTGAGACCGACAAATTGCCTGTAACGGTCGAGTTGAAAATCGATGGATTGGCCGTAGCTCTGACGTATGAAAATGGAATTCTCGTCCGGGGGGCAACTAGGGGCAACGGGCGCGTTGGAGAAGACGTGACCGCCAATCTGAGAACGGTCTCCTCCATTCCGCTTTCGATATCAGCCGGATCGAAGAAAACGATTGCGATTCCTTCGCGTCTCGAGGTTCGTGGAGAAGTCTATTTTCGACGATCAGATTTTGATCGCTTGAACGCTGGACTGACTGCGGCGGGGGAGAGGACGTACGCCAATCCCAGGAATACAGCAGCCGGAAGCCTTCGGCAGCTAGATTCCAGAATCACGGCGAAACGCGACCTGAGTTTTTTCGCGTACAGCGTTGGTCCGGTGGACGGCGAAGCACCGACGAGTCAATCTGAGATCCTTTCCTGGCTGGCTTCATTCGGTTTTGACATCAACGAACACTCAACCCGATTTGAAGACATTACCGAAGTTGTTTCTTTTTGCAATTCCTGGACGGACCGGCGCGACACGCTTGACTATGAAATTGACGGAGTGGTCGTAAAGGTGGATTCGAAATCCAACCAGGATGCGTTGGGTACGATTGCCAACGCACCCCGCTGGGCTGTTGCATTCAAGTTCCCCGCACGCGAAGAGACGACCGTCTTGGCCGACATCATCATTAACGTCGGTAGGACGGGAATGATAACACCTGAGGCCGTACTCGAGCCGGTCGAAATCGGGGGAGTTACAGTAACACAGGCGAGCCTTCACAATGCAGATTATATCCGGGACAGAGATATCCGCATCGGCGATCGAGTCATCGTAAAACGAGCCGGGGATGTTATTCCACAAGTTCTCGGTCCGATCGAAGGTGCCAGAACCGGTGATGAAGAGACCTGGACCATGCCGGAGGTGTGCCCTGTATGTGAAACAAAACTTGAGCGGTTAGAGGGAGAAGTCGACTCGTACTGCGTCGCGTCGGATTGTCCCGCGCAATTCATTCGTCTCCTGGAGCATTTCGCCTCCAGAGAAGCCATGGATATAGAAGGGATGGGATCCAAACTGGCTGTTCAGCTTGCGGAAACGGGTCTAGTTCAAACTCTCGATGATGTATACCGGTTGGATGCTGAAAGCCTGAGCACTCTGGAAGGATTTGGGGAAAAGAAGGTGTCCAATCTCCTTGACGGAATCAACGGCTCGAAAAACAGAACATTGAGTCGTCTATTGTTTGCAATCGGTATCCGGTATGTCGGTCAGACGACGGCCGAAATCCTGGCAAGTACACTCAGCTCGGCTCGCGATCTCTTCGATACTGCTCCGGAAGCGCTTCTGGAAACAGAAGGAATCGGCCAAATAATCGCGCAAAGTATTTCAGAGTGGTTTTCTTTGGAACACAATCGAGCGCTGATAGACGACTTTGATAATCTCGGAGTTAATATCACGCGACTTGAAAGTGAAGCTCCGCCACCAGATGTCTCCTCCGCTTTTGATGGGTACTCGTTTGTTGTTACAGGCACGCTCGAATCCATGGGGAGGAAAGAAGCTCAGGAGGCCATCAAACAAAAAGGGGGGAGCGTGTCCAGCAGCGTTTCAGGCAAAACCAGCTTTGTGGTTGTCGGTGAGAATCCAGGATCCAAAGCCGCCAGAGCAGAAGAGTTGGGTGTTCAGATTCTCGACGAGGAGGATTTTCTTAAACTACTGAACGGATAATCCACCGCAGGCCGCGTCTACCCCTCCACATGCTTTCACCACTGGATTTCATTGTTCTAATCGTCTACATCGTAGCCGTTATCTGGTTTGGGCTTCGATTTTCCGGGACTCAGGAATCCACAACGGACTATTTCCTCGGGGGAAGAAATCTTTCGTGGTGGACCGTTTGTCTCTCAATCGTGGCTACGGAGACGAGCACGCTGACCGTGATCGGAATTCCAGCAGTTGCTTTCGGTGGCACACTTACGTTTTTGCAGCTGACGATCGGATATCTACTCGGGCGAATTGTGGTTTCGATCTTCTTTCTCCCGAGATACATGTCCGGTGACTTGGTCACGGCCTATACATTTCTGGGAAAGCGATTCGGTCCGAGACTACAGATCTTGTCCTCATTAACCTTTATAGGTACGCGGCTTCTGGCCGATGGCGTACGACTGTTTGCAACGGCCATTCCCCTAAAAGTCATCGCTGATGCTGCGGGTCTGAGCATAGGTTATCCGGTCATCATCGTTGGTATCGGCCTCCTGACGATCGTGTACACGTATTTCGGCGGGCTCAAGGCGGTTGTATGGATGGACTCCGTTCAGATGATCCTGTATCTCCTTGCTGCCGTCGGGTCTATCGCCGTGCTTATCAGCGCCGTGGATGAGTCTGGATGGAGCACACTTCTTTCAAACGGGAAGCTTCAGATTTTTAATTTTGGAGAGGAGGGCCTGCGCTCCATCATTACGGAACCGTACGTTTTCTGGACGGCGGTCATTGGTGGTGGCGTTTTTTCAATGGCCTCGCACGGAACCGACCATCTCATTGTTCAGCGTCTTCTCGCCTGTCGGACCCTTCGAGATAGTCAGAAAGCGTTGATAGGGAGCGCGTTTATTGTCATGGTGCAGTTCGTCCTGTTCCTGCTCGTCGGTTCACTTCTCTGGGTTTATTACGGAGGTGTCGGCATCAGTGAATTAGGTCTCAGTCGCGGCGACGAAGTCTTTCCGAAGTTTATCATTGATGGCCTGCCGCCGGGCGTTTCCGGTCTGGTTCTCGCCGGTATACTTGCAGCAGCCATGAGCACGCTATCGTCGTCTTTGAATGCGCTGGCTTCTTCAACGTTAATGGATGTGATGTCGCACATCAAGCGATGGAAAATATCTCCGGAATCAGAGCTGAAGGCTTCTCGCTGGCTGACCCTGTTCTGGGGCGTTGTCTTTATGTTCTTTGCCACTCTTTTTGAAGATCTACAGAACCCGGTTGTTGAACTGGGCCTTTCCATCGCATCATTCACGTACGGGGCCCTTCTTGGAGCCTTTTTGCTTGGGATGCTAAACAAGCGGGCAAAAGAGTCCGATGCTATCTTCTCATTCGCCGTGTCGGTAGTCACTATGATTCTCATCATCTTCGGTTTTTGGCTCGACGCTGACGGAGGCTGGAGGTTTGTGGTTGGGCCTTCGGCCGATCTTGTTAGCAGTGCAGGGTTGAAGGCCGTGGCGTGGCCATGGTTTACTCTCATTGGTACTCTCATAACCGTTGTTCTAGGATCCTTGACCGCATTGAGGCATAGGTAGCCCATCATGTCCTTTCTTCAGCGAATTGGCCTCCAATCGAAGCGGGTTAGACCCGTCGGCACGAATCTCGAAAAAGGAGATGTCGAAGGTGCTGCGGGCCGACGCAAAAATATTGCAGTCAAAGCCGGGATCTTCGGAACGCTGCTCGCGGTGACTCTCGCCGTCTTTCCCATCGGGCAGGTCTATGAGATTACGCTTCAGGTCGACGAAGTCTGGCGAGAAGAGAATTTGCTGGCTCCATTTCTCTTCCCGATTGAGAAATCTGCAGAAGAGATTGCAAACGAACGCCGGCAGATTCGACTGACAGAACCTGCAATTTTTCGGCGTAATGGTGGAAATGTGAGTCAGATGAACGAAGCGAGAGATTCTCTTTCAGTTGCGCTTGAGACCGTGTTTTCGATCTACGCCTCGTTCCAGGAGAGTCTGTCTCGCGGACGACTTAACGAGGCCCGTGTCGATTCCATTGCGTTTATCCAAACAAGAAATGCGTCGGGAATATTTCTGAGTCCCACCCAGTGGGAACGATTGCTCGGCTCGTACTCAAGTACCATTCCCGGGCTTGTCTCACCAACGAGAACCGTTTCTCCCGAGCGCCTCGATCAGCAACTTTTGTCGGAGGCCTACGACACGGCTATTCAGATTTTGCGAACTGATGTAGTCGATGTACAGCTCGACAGCGTGTTATCAGAAAAGATTACGGTCCGTAACGAAGTCAGATTTTCTCAGCGTGACATACCGAAGCCATCGGTCCTTGGAATTGATGACGCGCGTGCGATGGCGGAAACCGCTTTTCGAAATCGACACCCCTCAGAGGCGGACGAGTCCGCAATCGCGATGTTGTTTTTTACGACCATATTTAAACCATCGCTTCGATTCGATCGAATGGG
>BTQE01000168.1:0-5313 GCA_036985715.1 Rhodothermia bacterium | reverse complement strand
ATACGAAGTGGGGGCGACCAGGGCCTGGATTTCTGCCAGGATCGGCCGAGTGCCCTCTACCGAACATACAACCACCGCTCCTGGCGAGTCGTCGAATCGATCTGAAAGAAAAATCCGACTTGGATTATCGACAGACGAAAGACCCGTACCGGTCATTTCAAACACGCCGATTTCGTTTGTTGACCCAAAACGATTCTTCACGGCCCGGAGAATCCGGAACGCATGATGCCGATCTCCTTCCAGGTACAGTACCGTGTCGACCATGTGTTCGAGAACTCGTGGACCGGCGATGGCTCCGTCCTTGGTGACATGACCGACAAAAAAAACGGCGATGTTACTGGATTTGGCAAGCTGAATAAGAGCGGCCGCTGATTCTCTGACCTGCGCTACCGATCCTGGTGCGCTCTGGACGTCGCGGCTGAAAAGTGTTTGAATCGAATCGACGATTAGAATCTCAGGCGGATCGTCCCAAACAGTATGGATGATAGATTCAACGTTGGTTTCGGGGAGTAACTTCAGGTGATCTCCGGAAACTCCAATTCTCCGTGCACGCATTTTGATCTGACCTGGAGATTCCTCGCCAGCGATGTACAGAATGGAATGATTTTTCAGACGAAGCCCAAGTTCCGTCATCAATGTGCTTTTACCTATGCCGGGATCTCCTGCAACCAATACAGCGGAACCCTGAACAACTCCGCCCCCCAGAACACGATCAATTTCTGGAACTCCCGTAGGAATTCTCGCCTCTTGTTCCGAACCGATCTCATCAAGCAGAATCGGTTTTCCTCCATTCGGTTTCTGAATTCTTGAAAGTGCTCCGCGCGCACGGGCAACGGGAAACGAGGATTCTTCCGCGAACGAATTCCAGGCCCTACAGGAAGGACATTGACCCATCCATTGGGGCGAGTCATTTCCGCACTCCTGACAAACGAATATTGTTTTTACTTTGGCCATCAACCGGGATTGAGTATTGAGAGTTCTGGAAATATAGAGGGATCGACTGACTATCCTGTGTCACAGACCTGGTTTATGAAAATGTGCTGTCGAACAATTCGTAACGGTCCGCACCAACTGAGTACAAAGTGATCATCGAAACATTCAAATAATTTTATACCTTCCTCGCGCTCCTAATTCTGTCCACTGAGCACCCCTTCTGTGCATTTACTTCTCTACAGATCGCTGATACAAGGACCTGTTCAGGCACTTGGTCGGTACAGTCTGCTACTCTACCATGCTGGCGGTGCGCTTTCCCAGGTATCTACCTACCGGAAGAATTTTTTCAGCCAGATGGTACAGATTGGTATCGAATCAATCCCGATTGTGGCGCTCGCGGCGGCGTTTTCCGGAGCCGTAACAACGGTCCAGACTTCTTATCAGCTCGTCTCGCCTTTTCTGCCCAAAAGCATAATCGGGTCCATCGTTGTTCCGTCCATGATTCTTGAACTGGGCGTGGTCGTTACCGGATTTATATTGGCGGGAAGGGTAGGGGCCCGAATTGCCGCCGAGCTCGGCACCATGCGGGTCACGGAACAGATCGATGCGCTTGAGGCCATGGGACTGAATTCAATCGGGTATCTAATTGTACCTCGTGTCCTGGCTGGCATTCTCATGTTCCCCGTTCTCTACGTGGTGGCCAGCTTCGTAGGCATTTCAGGCGGTTTGCTGGTTGGACACTACTTTGGATTCGTACCTGCTGGAGAATTCTTGCAAGGCGCTAGAGAATTTTTCCAACCCTTTGATCCAATTTTTGGACTGATCAAGGCGTTCGTATTCGGATTCATCATTACATCAATTTCCTGCTACAAAGGATATTTCACACTCGGTGGAGCCGAAGGCGTCGGGCAAAGCACGACGGAGGCTGCGGTATCCAGCTGTGTATTTATTCTTGTTGCCGACCTCATTTTAGCAGCCACTCTTCTTTAGTGTCGGGCCCCGATGATTACTATAGAGTCAATTAACAAACATTTTGACGACAAGCACGTGCTTATCGACGTTTCTCTCGAGATTTTTGAGGGGGAAACACTCGCGATCATCGGACGCTCGGGCTCAGGGAAAAGCGTTCTGATGAAACATATAATCGGACTGTTGCAACCCGAAAGTGGTCGCGTTACGGTAGACGGCACGGACATCAACCAGATTTCGTACTCGGAATTGCGACGCGTGAGAAGGCAGTTCGGTGTTCTATTTCAGGGAGGGGCCCTCTTTGACTCTTTAAGCTCATTTGAGAATGTCGCTTTTCCGCTGCGCACGTTTACTTCGATGGAAGAGCACGAGATAGAGAAGGAGGTTCAATCTTGTTTGGAAATGGTAGAACTCGTCGGCGTGGGATCCAAGATGCCTGCCGAGCTGTCCGGCGGGATGAAAAAGCGTGTAGCTTTAGCCCGTGCGGTCGCCCTGAAGCCGCGCTATATCCTCTACGACGAACCAACCAGCGGTCTAGACCCTGAAACGTCCAATACGATCGATGTGCTCATCAAAGGCCTGGCTGATCGGTTGAATGTAACAAGCATCGTCATCACCCACGATATGCATTCCGTTCTTTCGATTGCAGACAGAGCCGCTTTTATCCACGCGGGTCGGATGCACTGGGTGGGGTCAATGCACGAGTTACATTCGAGTGAAGACCAGGTCTTAAACGATTTCGTGAAAGCGAATGAGTATCAGATCGGTAATCGATAAGAAGATCAGATCGAGAACCGTATTTTATCGTACCGTACCAGCAAGCATTGCCTGTGCCCAAACCTGAGAACACGTGAGATATTCTAACGAAATGAAAGTGGGCGTCACGCTGATCGTGACCATTATAGTATTCGTCCTGGGCGTACGCTATTTCCAGGACCTTCCGCTGTTCCAGGGCACATTTCATCTCGTTTCCGAGTTTGACGACGCCGGCGGACTGATTTCCGGGAATCTCGTTCGAATCAACGGGGTGGGTGTCGGTTCGGTAGATGATGTTTTCATCAATCCAGCAACTCAGCGTGTACGGGTAGAATTTCATGTCGATAATAGCATTCCGATCACGGAAGGCTCTACTTCCCAGATTGCTGGATTCGAGGCCCTTGGAGTGGTTCGGCTGGATGTAAACCTGGGGCCAGCAGATGCTCCGGTTATTCCTGAGTACGGACTCGTGGAAGGTATTGTCGCTCAGGATATTCTGGGTACCCTCTCTGAAAAGGCCCCGGCGCTCGTTGATCGAATAGAAGCGACGTTGGAGACGCTCAATTCAGTCCTCGGCGAAGCGGGGTCCTTGCTTAGTGAACCGGATTCCGATATTCGACAGACCCTGGTCTCAGTTCAGCGAAGCGCCGCGGTGCTCGATGATTTCCTTTCGTCTGAACGAGCGCGCTTGAGTGAGATTCTTCAGAATATGGAGTCGTTCACGGGCGACATGGCCCGGTTCTCAGCCGAGAATACAGACTCCCTTTCTGCGGTCGTGAGAAACTTGAATCGGGCGATGGCCAGCCTGGATCGAAACTTAAAATCATTCGAATTGGTCTCCGCGTCTCTCGCCGAGATATTGAGAAAGATCAATGAGGGACAAGGAACGCTGGGACTGTTTGTGAATGACTCGGGTGTCTACGAGAAAATGGATTCTGTCTTATCCAGTCTTGACGCCCTCCTTGTAGATTTTCGCAATAACCCGGACAAGTTCATGAAGGAGCTTCGACTGGTAGATATATTCTAGTGATACCATGCCCTCATACGACGACGCACTCGAACTTTTCCATCGCTGGACCCAATCTGATAGCCTGATCCGCCATGCCTTCGGGGTGGAGGCCGGAATGAAATTCTATGCCCGTTATTACGGCGAGGATGAAGAGTTGTGGAGAATGACCGGCCTACTGCACGACATGGATTACGAAAAGCATCCAACCCGGGAGGAGCATCCATTCGTTGGCGTCAGGGCCCTGAAAGAACTCGGGTATCCGGACGAAATGAGAACAGCTATTCTGGGTCACGCGGATTACTCAGGCGTTCCGAGAGAGACCCTACTTGCCAAAGCGTTGTATGCGGTCGATGAGCTGTCGGGCTTCATCACAGCGGTGGCCTACGTCCGTCCGACCCGACTGGAAGGGATGATACCGAAGTCCGTCAACAAAAAAATGAAAGACAGGGCATTTGCTGCCGCCGTCAGCCGTGACGATATACGAAAAGGCGCCGAAGAGCTTGGGGTCGAATTGGATGTCCATATTTCCAATCTAATCGCCGCCATGCAGGCGGATGCAACCCGACTGGGGTTGATTCCGTCGGAGTAGAACCTGAAATCAGTCTCGGAGCTGCTTTCAGGGTACCAACACTCATTTTTACTTGGATCGCGGACGGAATGGTCGACGAAGCCGCTCATGATAAATTGGCAGGAGAATCTGTCGCTGCCGGGGAGCCCATCGCGAAACCCGTAAGCACGATTCCAGAAGCACGCCAGATAACACGTGCACGCGCCCGGGACCTGCGGGCGCTCTTGTCCAAGTACATCCGTCGTCATAGTCCTCGGAAAGAGAAGAGAACAAGCGACGATTTCGAAGCGCCCAGCCTGAAAGGGACCCATGCGGCTCTTCTTCCCTTGCTGCGACTGATTCCCATTTCTCTTGTCCTCCTGTTTGCGTTTTCATTCGTTTGGGATTTTACAGGAGTCACGCTTGCTGTTTTCGGAACGAATTATGTACTTGAAGGGCTACTTCGAATGGTAGCGGTCAGCGGTTTGATCGGATTTCTGACCAACTGGGTGGCCATTACGATGCTATTCAATCCCAGAGCGGCGCGCCCCATCTTGGGACAGGGTCTGATTCCTGCCCAGCGAGAACGAGTCATCTATCGATTGGCTAAAGCGGTCTCAGAAGATCTCATCAATGAGGAGATCATCAAGCAGAAAATTGAAGAGAACGAAGTTATACCGAAGTATAGGGAGATGGCGCTCTCGGTTATGCGAGGCGTCCTGGAGGACGAAGAATTCCGGGCCGAGCTCAAATTGCTCACGGCCGACTATGTGCAGAAGGTCCTTACGTCGGATGAAGTCCGGAATCGAATCGTCGAATACATGATCGAAAAAATTGAAGCATACGTGGGTGAAGGGGTCGGGGGGTTCGCGTTGAAAGCCTATCGATACGTGAACGAAGAGGATTTCAAAAAGAGAATAGACAAGGCGGTTTATTCCATCCCGGGTCAGCTTGACTTCGTACTCGACGAAATGGACCACCTGCTCGACCTTATCCCCGGAAAGATTGAAGCGCGCTCAGAAGAGATTGAGGATTGGGCAACCCGAATCGTTCTCGCATTCGTGGAAAATCTGGATGTCTACGACATGATCATGAGCAA
>BTQE01000167.1:0-5320 GCA_036985715.1 Rhodothermia bacterium | reverse complement strand
GCGTGCGATGGCGGAAACCGCTTTTCGAAATCGACACCCGTCAGAGGCGGACGAGTCCGCAATCGCGATGTTGTTTTTTACGACCATATTTAAACCATCGCTTCGATGCGATCGAATGGGTACGGAAGAACGATGGTTCAACCGGGAGCGCGCGAGTCTTCCAACACAAAGTGTCGTCCGCCAGAACGAGGTCATCGTTCGTAAAGGTGACCGAATCACTCCAGAGATTCAGCGAAAACTCATTTCATTGGAGCGTGAGCGCAACGAACGGTCTGGTGTCAGTCTTTCGTGGCGAAGGTTTTTTGGTCAGCTGATACTGATTCTCGCGACGTACCTCATATTCTTTCTTTATCTATATATCCTCAGGCGACCCATATTTGATGACAATCGGCTTGTTTTCTTAATTGCGCTCCTTTTCCTAGGCATTCTGGCCTTTTATGGAGTGGCCATGCGCGCGGCCCTTTTCGATATGTACGTCGTGCCCGTCGTGGGTGTCGCCATTATGCTCACCGTGTTCTTCGATTCACGCGTCGCCCTCTTCGGGACGATGACACTCGCTTTGATCGGTGCACACCTTCTCAGTTATGACCTTTCGTTCTTTTTCGCAACCCTGTTCGCGGGTACGCTGGGTATTTTCAGTGTGCGCGATATTCGAAACCGAAGTCAGTTCTTTCTCAGTGCCGGACTTGTCTATCTAGGGTACGTGAGCGTCTTCAGTGCCGGGTATCTGCTACAAAATATGGCCATTGGCAGGTTAACCGATCAACTGATGTTTGGCGGTATTAATGCTGTCTTACTGCTTCTCGCGTATCCGATGCTCTTGGTTTTCGAGCGCGTTTTTGACTTGACAACAGATCTGACGCTGCTCGAACTTTCGGATACGAATCGTCCTCTTCTCAAGGAACTCAGCATGAAAGCTCCCGGCACGTTTAATCACGTGTTGCAGGTAGCAAATCTGGCTGAAGCGGCGGCGACGGCCGTCGGTGCGAATGCACTATTGACCCGGGTTGGTGCACTGTATCACGACGTAGGAAAGATGTCCAAACCAGAGTATTTCGTAGAGAATCAACGGGCGTCATCGAATCCTCATGATCAGTTGAAGCCCCGGATGAGTGCGCTGATTATCTCAAATCATGTGAAGGAAGGGCTTGAGATCGCCAATAACTATCGAATTCCTCAGCGGGTTATGGATTTTATTCCGATGCATCATGGCTCGTCTCGCATTGAATTTTTCTATCAAAGAGCACTCGAGCGCCAGAAACTGGAAGGCACGACTTTGCACGAGTCAGAGTTCCGGTACCCGGGTCCAAAACCAAATACGGCCGAGACGAGCATCCTGATGTTGGCTGATGGTGTGGAGGCGGCGGCTCGCGCACAGGACGACCCCAATCATAAGAGACTCGAATCGCTGATCAATGCGATTGTTGCTGATAGAATGCAGGACGGTCAGCTGGATGAGAGTAGTCTAACATTTTCTGATCTGAATAAGATCAAAGAAACATTTCTGACCGTTTTGATGGGCATTTACCACATTCGTGTCAAATATCCTGGGGATGAGGTGGGAGAACTATCGTCGAAGCAGGAAGATTCGCCGTCGAAGCCAGGAGATACTCCGGTAAATCCTGAGGTCGCTTCTGGAGCGGGAGAAGACGACACTGAAAAGCACGAAGCGGAATCAGGTGGGGATCAGTTGCCTCAAGCGCTCGATTGAGGCTTCTGTGATTTCGAATGTGATCAAAGCCTGGCGGAGTGCGCTCGTACTCGACGGTTTAATGGTTCTCCATGCAGACTGCGTGTATAGGACGAGATCACTCTGGGAAAGCACAGGCGCAACGTGTGAATCTCCATGCTCGACAGAAACGGCTAGAATCTGACCACTGAAGCGGGTCTGTTCACGGAGTTCGGATGTCAGGGGACCAATGGCATCCGCGTAACGAGTTACCAGCCCCAGCGTCTCTCGCTCGAGCAGTCTTGCCACCTGACTCAAAGATTCCGCACTGAGCTCTGCTTGAACACCTATCACGTCTGCATTCGGCGCCTGCGTAAGTATCGAACGGAGGAGACGAAACGGTACAACGATGAAATCTGCATCGGCGTGATGTACCAAATCAGAGATCCCGATCGGAATGACCCGTTTCTGAAGCTTATCCGACAATTGTTCTGCACACTGCTCTGACCATTCTCGGTAGGCACCGACAAGAGCCATTTTATAGGGCAAGTCTTCAGTTTCCAGAATGGAGGATTGCTCCTGTATCAAATAGTCGATCTCGTGTTCGTCGAATCCGAGGCCGATGAGTTGCTGAAGCGCATCGTGGACAATCGTCGCACCCTGTTCCATGCGGGAAGATTTTGAGGGGAGCTTGTGGTCGACGACCGAAAATCCTGCACCCTGCCTGGCTTCCAGATAATGTTCCTCTTCGAGCGACAAATAAGCTCTCCGGACGGTGTGGAACGAAATACCGAGCTGCTTCGCCATGGCCCGTGTAGAGGGCAGAAGATCACCTGTCGAGAAATGTCCGCTGGCGATCAAAAACCGCAGCCGACTCGTGAGTTGGGCGTGAAGCGGGACGTCAGATGTTCGATCAATTTGAATCATGCTAAAACGGTCAAACCAAGGCAACTGATACGGAGCAATTGATTCAGGTATTCGAGAGGCCCCGAGACTGATACAGTGTACCTGTCAATTCGGACTTCAACGATTCGAACTCTGGCCAGTACTCCCTTTCCAGATTGAATATATCATAGCCAACCGTGATCTTGATTTCGGAATCTGAAGCCCGTACATCAAGCAGGCGGTACCACGAAAGTTCATCGGGAGGCGAGGCGGATCCCAATAACGTACGAACAGCAATTGCATCCGGACGGAGATGAATCTCCGCCAGTTTGCGCCCGCTGTTAATCGTTGTCCAAATCGCAGCCACTCCGAGAGCCAGGGGGAATCCAACATACAGGTATGGCAATACCGGGCGTCGCTCCAGCATGGAGATCAGGGCTCCGATCATTACGGGAAGCATGCATGCAGCCAGCGGCCGAATGAGGTAGACTGAAAAGACGTAGCCTCGTGAACGAGTACCGGGATGTCGCACCGATTTAGCTACAAAGTCAGCGTTTACTGGCACATGCTTTTTGAGAAATCGTCAGGTCTACTGCATCGACCACCTGGTTCCGAATGCCTTTGGTATGGGGACGTCTATAACCGTAGCCAAACCTGGAACTCCAGAAACGACCTGAGGAATTCCATTGATCAGGGTTGCTACGGTGGCCGTATCGCCAAATATCCCTCCTCGGATGACGAGGTCAATTGGAGGATCCCCCTCTACCGAAACGGCATCTCTCGGATCATCCGCTCCCACGTACATTTGCAGATTGAGCGAAAGTACCTCTTCGTCACCAATATAGCCTCTCGCCGAATGGTGGATACCTGCTACCTGACCTTCCTCCACCGTCAAATATTGCGTCACCACCCGACGTCCAGATATTACGGGATTGAGTTGCTCATCGAGTCGTGAAAGCGTCCATCCCAAGCCGGAAGCTACCATTCGTACGGACTCAACAAGTCCGATATGGCCAAATCTGCCGGTCGCCCTTTTTTTTTCAAAAACTTCTACAGTCAACGCCGCACCCACCTTTATCTGGAGTGGGAGGCGCCGGAGGCCGGCGTCCACAACTCGATTTATCTCGATTCGGGTTACGTCATTGCAAACCCCTGTCGCCATCAGCGCAAGCGCATCCATCGCGTATCCGGGATTTACGCCTGTGCCCAAAATGGTGACCCCGTTTTCTTTCGCGACATCGTCGATCTCACGAGAAATCTTCGGATGTCGGTCAAATGGGAACGACAGCTCTTCCGTCGACGAGACCACGTTCACACCCGATTTGGCACAGAGAATCAGCTGGTCATACATGCGATCCAGAAAGGAAGACGTTGTATGCACAACGGCATCCGGTTTGGTCGACTCGAGAACAGTCTGAACATCAGAGGAAACTGTCACGCCCGTTTTTCCATCTTGTCCGACGATATCTGCTACGTCTTTTCCAACTTTGTCAGGGTCGATGTCAATCGCCCCTACCAGTTCAAGCGCCGAATTTTTTGCCAAAATGGTTCTTAGACAGGATTGCCCAATTGGACCGATTCCATATTGAACCACGCGATACTTCTTCGTCATATTCTGAAAATAAAAGGGGTCGTGGATAAATTCTCGATCCGACGGCTAGGTGATATCGACTTCATTGGGATCTCTATCGAGAAACGGATAACCATAATCCGAAGGTGGATTAAAATTCTCCTTGATCGTTCTGGCGGAAACCCATCTCAAGAGATTCAGATGCGATCCCGCTTTGTCATTTGTACCCGACGCGCGGGCTCCTCCGAACGGCTGCTGTCCGACGACTGCGCCGGATGGCTTATCGTTGATATAAAAATTGCCGGCGTTGTCTGAGAGCCGGTCGGTAGATGCGGCAATGACATCGCGGTCCCGGGCAAATACGGCTCCGGTCAAGGCATACGGTGACGATCGGTCGACGAGCTCCAGTGTCTCCATGTACTTGGAATCTTCGTACACGTAAATCGACACAACAGGTCCGAAGATCTCCTCACACATGGAGCGATACGTTGGATCCTGGGCGAGAAGAACCGTTGGTTCAATGAAATATCCCTCCTCATCCGAATATCCGCCGCCGTGCAGCACTTCGATATCGGAGCTCGCTTTTGCATGATCGATGTAACCTGTGATGCTTTCAAACGCACTCCGGTCAATCACTGCGTTCATGAAATTCGAAAAATCTTCTACGGGTCCAACCTTGATCTCGCTGAGTTGACTGAGCATAACCTCTTTGGTGGCTTCCCAAAGAGATTCTGGAAGATAAATTCTCGAAGCAGCGGAGCATTTTTGCCCCTGGTATTCAAAGCCACCTCGAACAATCGCTGTAGCCACGACGGCTGGATCTGCGGACGGGTGTGCTACAATAAAATCTTTGCCGCCGGTCTCGCCAACGATTCTTGGATACGAGTGGTACGAGCCCAGATTGTCAGCGATCGCTCGCCACATGTGCTCAAATGTGGACGTCGATCCCGTGAAGTGAAGTCCAGAAAAGTACTCGGACGAGAAAACGTGTTTGCCTACCTGGGAGCCGCGACCCGGGATCATGTTGATCACTCCGGGTGGCAGACCAGCTTCCTCGAGGAGCTTGTATACGTAGTATGAAGAGTGGATCGAAGACGTCGCCGGTTTCCAAACAACGGTATTGCCCATGAGCGCCGGAGCCATTGGCAGATTTCCTGCAATCGCGGTAAAATTGAACGGAGTAACTGCGAAAACAA
>BTQE01000166.1:0-5379 GCA_036985715.1 Rhodothermia bacterium | reverse complement strand
ACGACCTCCTCATTTTCGTCTATGATTTCGCGGAAAGATCGCTCCTCCTCCCATGCCTTCATCGCGAGCGGCTGCACCAGATCATAGGCTGCCTCTCGATTCATCCCTTTCTCAATCAATTTGAGCAGAAGACGCTGACTGTTGAATAGCCCAAATGTCCGGTCCATGTTGCGAAGCATGTTCTTCGGATAGACCGTCAGGTTCTCCATGATGTTGGCAAAACGGTGCAGCGCGTAATGCAGAATCGTCGTGGCGTCCGGCAAAATCACCCGTTCGACCATGGAATGAGAAATATCCCGCTCGTGCCACAATGCCACGTTTTCGTAGGCCGATATCATGTAGCCGCGAAGAAGCCGAGCACACCCGGTAATATTTTCTGAGCCGACCGGATTCCGTTTGTGCGGCATGGAAGAAGATCCCTTTTGGCCCTTTCGAAAGGCCTCCTCTACTTCCCTGATTTCGCTCTTTTGAAGTCCCCGAACTTCCACCGCCATTTTTTCCAGCGTTGCCCCGATGAGGGCGAGCACGGAGACATAGTGAGCATGACGATCCCGCTGAAGAATCTGGGTGGAAATGGGGGCCGGTACCAGGCCGAGCTTTTCGCACGTAATCTTCTCCAGTTCCGGGGAAAGATGAGCAAATGTGCCTACGGCGCCCGAAAGCTTGCCGACACGCACGCCTTCTGAGGCGCTCTGGAATCGTTCGCGGTTGCGTTTCATCTCGGCGAAATACAAGGCGAGTTTGAGGCCAAACGTGGTGGGTTCTGCGTGTACCCCGTGCGTCCGCCCCATCATCAGCGTCGACTTGTGTTCTTTCGCCTTGTTGCCAAGCACCTCGATAAGATGATCGATGCCCAGCAGAAGCAGTTTGTTGGCTTTTTGCAAACGGACCGACCAGGCCGTGTCCACCACGTCGGAGGAAGTGAGCCCGTAATGAACCCACTTCTTCTCGTCGCCGAGGGTTTCGCTGACGGCCCGTGTGAAGGCCACCACATCATGGCGCGTCGATTCTTCGATTTCATGAATGCGATCCACGTCGAAGGATGCGTGTTCATACAACTTGTCAACGTCTTCCTTCGGGATCACGCCGAGCTCGGACCACGCAGCACAGGTAGCCAGTTCAACTTCGAGCCACGCTTGAAATTGTTCTTCTTCGCTCCATAAGGCGGCCATTTCGGGCCGCGTATACCTTTCGATCATAGTCTGTATGTCTTGGCGCTTTCTTGGTCGACGTTTACAAATGCTGTCGCTTGTCGCGCAGGTACTTGTACAATAGTGCGCGGGCCCGGAAAATATGTGCTTTTACCGTACCCAGCGGGAGGTCCAGTTCTCGGGCGATTTCCTCGTAGGATTTTTCCTGTTGATGGCGCATCACAATCACGCGGTTGTATTTCTCCGGCAGCTGGCCGATGGCCTTCTGGATCAACTCACGCCGCTCGTCCTCAACGATATGCCGGTCCGGACGGTAGGAAATATCGGAAAGCTCGTATTCGACCTCGCCGTCTTTTGTTTGGATCGGGCGATCGATGGACATCGTCGAGAGCTTCTTTTTCCGGAGGAAATCGATCGTATGATTCGTGGCGATCTTGTATAGCCACGTCGAAAAGGCATAGTCCGTTGAATAGGACTTCAGTGCGGAGAACGCTTTGATAAAACACTCCTGGACGAGATCATCTACTTCTCCCTGCTTCCGGACCATGCGCTGCACATGCCTGGTGAGCGCATTCCGATACTTCTCCATCAGCTCATTGTACGCGGGCTGATTTCCACTCAGCGCTTTCTCGACAAGCTCACGATCTTGTTCGCTCGACTGCGAGGGAGTATTTGGGGATGAGCCAGCCGCCATGTGAGCGCGGTTCGTTACTAGATAATGCCTACCGGGGAGACCGAAAAAATCGCTCGCAAGATAGCCATTCCAAATCGTGCGGCCTAACAATCAGATCTGAAGAGGGTCCGGCCGCAACGCAGCTGGACCCTCTTTTGAACCATCCTTCAGTTTCGTCAACGATTCTAATCCATCACTTGACAAAGAGCATTTGTTTATAGGTCGGAAGCGGCCAGAGATCGTGTGCGGTAATTCGTTCCAGGCGATCGGCCATGGCTCGCACCTCGTTCATCGCCGGGATCACATTCTCTCTAACGTGCTCGGCTTTTTCGAGAGTAGTCTCGCCACCGAGTTCCTTATTCTGGTCGATCAGGTGACCTACCGCTGTCTGGAAACGGTTGATGTAATCCGCAACTCTCTTTGCTGTACCGGATACTCCTTCCACGTTCAATTCGAGATCCTTCCCTGCGTTGGTGGCTTCCGTTAATTCCTTCAGATAACGAACCGCAGCCGGCATAATCATCCGACGCGCAATCGATTCGGTCGTCTCTCCCTCGATATTGATTCGAAGAAAGTATTGCTCAACCCAAATATCCTCTCGGCTCCTGAGTTCTGCCTCGCTGAGTACTGCGTACTTTTCAAAAAGCTTGATATTCTTTTCGTCAAGCATCCGATGAAGCGCATCGAGCGTATCCCGCAGATTTAAGAGGCCGCGCTGTTCCGCTTCCTTATACCACTCGTCCGTGTAGTTGTCACCATTAAATACAATGGCAATTGAGTTGGCAATAACTGAACGCAGAATCTCGCAGACAGCCAGCTCGAGCGATTCTCCAGCGTCAAGCTTTGCTTCGAGCGTGTTGGCCATCTCGTCTAGTGATTCGGCAATAATCGTATTTAGTACCGTATTCGGGAACGAGATGCTCTGGCTACTACCCAGTGCCCTGAATTCGAACTTGTTTCCGGTAAAAGCAAACGGTGAAGTCCGGTTACGATCGCCCGCATGTCGTGGAAGATTCGGAAGCACCGAAGACCCCAGTCCAAGTAGCCCACCTTGCTTACTCTCTTTCGCAGAGCCTTCGACAATCTGAGTGAATACGTCTTCCAGCTGCTCTCCAAGAAATACGGAAATAATGGCTGGAGGAGCTTCGTTGGCGCCCAGTCTATGGTCGTTCCCGGAGTAGGCAACAGAAATCCGAAGCAAATCCTGATGTCTGTGAACCGCACGTACGACAGCTGCGCAGAAAAAAAGAAACTGCATGTTGTCGTGCGGATTGTCCCCCGGTTCCAGCAGATTCATCCCCGAGTCTGTCGACAGGGACCAGTTGTTGTGTTTGCCGGACCCGTTGATACCCGCAAAGGGTTTTTCGTGGAGCAGGCAGACCAGTCCATACTTTCTCGCAATTCGCTGCAGCGTGATCATCACGAGCTGCTGGTGATCACAGGCGACGTTTGTGTTCTCGAAAAGCGGAGCAAGCTCATATTGGCTGGGAGCCACCTCGTTATGTCTGGTTTTTACAGGTATGCCCAAGCGATACAGTTCTCTCTCCGTATCAAGCATACACGACAGTACGCGATCCGGGATCGACCCGAAGTAATGATCATCGAGTTCCTGCCCCTTGGGAGGTTTGGCGCCTATCAGCGTCCGACCCGTCATCTGCAGGTCAGGACGGCGGAAGTAATATTCTTCGTCAATGAGAAAGTACTCCTGTTCGGCACCCACCGTTGACGCAACTGAGTGAACCCCGTCCACTCCGAAGAGCTGCAGCACGCGAAGCGCATGCTTGTTGAGCGCAGCATTCGACCGGAGAAGAGGGGTTTTGTGATCCAGCGCTTCACCATTCCAAGACGCAAAGGCAGTTGGGATGGCCAGATAAGCTCCATTTTGATTTTCGATAATGAAAGCAGGAGAAGTCGGGTCCCATGCAGTGTACCCGCGTGCCTCGAACGTCGCGCGCAGTCCCCCGCTTGGGAAACTGGATGCATCCGGCTCACCCTGAACCAGATCCTTGCCGGAGAATTTCGCGATGGCCCCGCCTCCTTTGTTCGGCGTAACAAAACTGTCGTGTTTTTCGGCGGTTGATCCCGTTAGTGGTTGGAACCAGTGAGTGAAATGCGTCGCGCCTCGCTCGACCGCCCATTCTTTCATGGCGAGGGCCACAGAGTCTGCGATATCGAGATCGATCGGTTCCCCTTTTTCAATTGTTGCAAGGATGCTCTCGTAGGCATCCTTCGGCAGACGACTTTGCATCTCGTCCAGGTCGAACGCATTCTCCCCAAATATTTTTTCGATATCCATTAGGCCGTTTGTAGCTGCTCTGTTTCCGTTGCTGTTGCTGTTGGACGTGAATTTTGTTGCTGCTAGAACATTGTAGTCCGGGCTACTGTGGTTCATAGTTTAGGCGTCTTTATGTAGAATAGAATTGAAAAGAGTTTATAGTTGGTCAGCCTGTTCAGGCCGATACCTCTTCGACCAGATCGACGGGTTCGGCATTGATGACTCGCGTATCCTTGAAGCTTGTAAGCACTAGAGAGGTCGACGTACCGTGGACTCCCGGCCATGACTGAATGCAAGAAAGCAGACGTTCAAGAGAGGTCGTATTCTTGGTACACACCCGAAGGATGTGAGACCCATCCCCCGTCACAGAATGCACCTCCTGAACCTCCTCGAGTTCGGTTGCACTGCAGACGAAGTCATCGAAGTTTGACGATCGATCCACCGTCACACGGATAAAAGCCGTTATGTCCAGGTGAAGTCGCTTTGGGTCGACGACTGCATGATAACCTGTGATAACACCTCGGTCCTCCAACTTCCTCATACGATCGCTTACGGAAGGGAGGGTCAACCCCACTTCTTCTGCAATCCTACTACGCTTCATTCTCCCCTTTGCCTGAAGGAGATCTAGGATTTTAGCGTCTATATCGTCAATTCTCTCCATGCACGTGTAAGTTAAATAATTATACTCTATAACACATAACGCCTAAATATTATATAGTAACATAATTATTTTACTTAATTATTAAGTTAGTATCGGAATTAGTCAGGCATCCTTAAATAGGTGAAAAGCGGGGTTCTGGAGTGGAAAAGCGACCGACGCCGTCATTGGCGGAGCCCTTAAAATGAGTGTATCTTGTGCGCCCGATCGCGAGGCCATGACACGTTCATTTTGCGATACACCCGGGCCCGTAGCTCAGTGGTCAGAGCTGCCGACTCATAATCGGTAGGTCGCAGGTTCAAGTCCTGCCGGGCCCACGAACTCCGGGTGCCTTCATGGTGCCCGGAGTTTGTGATTTCAGGTGGTGCCTTGAAACTGTGGAGCAGGTTCACACGAGGCGAACGAAGTGAGCCGACTGATGAGGCGCGAAGCGCCGAATAAACTCTGCCGGGCCCACATTGGGAGACATCACGTTAGTTGATCTGACGTATTTGGTGTCTGCCATTTTTTGTGACTAGGGGTGACTAGGAATCAAGTCGTCCGGAAATTTATTAGAGAATTTTGATTGCAATCCTTTCTTACCGGGAGATTTTGCTATTCACTCTTACAAGAATGGTTGAGT
>BTQE01000165.1:0-5424 GCA_036985715.1 Rhodothermia bacterium | reverse complement strand
GACGGAAATTTGGATTGCCAGGGAATCCATACTCTGTATCCTTTATCGAATTCGCCCTGCGAAACGGACCGATATCCAGAACGCAGAGACTCCTAAGCGTGCCTAGCGGGAACTGCTGAAGATACGGATCCCCCATTCCTCAGCGTTGTCAGGCGCTTCATCTCCGAAATCTGCATACGCATGGGAAAGGTCGGACGTAAACCGGGCCGTATACGACCCTTTTTCAAGTGAAATCCAACCATCAAACCTGCGATTTCGATCCGCACCACCCGCAGAAGTCGAATTCCGGAGTGTCAGTTCCCAGATCCTTTCACCGGAGTTATTCGATTCGATCCAACCATAGTCCCATCTTCCGCCCGTCGTTATCTCACCCTGAGCGACGATGTAGACCTCCTGGTCCGAATCCAGTTTAAATGAGTCAAAAAGATCGGCGTCGTTACCCACCCGTTCTAATCGTACGAGCAATTCGCCCAACTCGATCGGGCCGGTCTCGGCGCCAATATCACTCGCATCGACCTTATCCGAATCTCGGGTTGAATGAAATACGCTGACCCTGTCCGCCCCGGCCGGATAGTCGACATCAAACAGGGCAACACCCCATCGATTTGGAAACGACGGTTTGCTCAGGCTCCAATTGTTATACGCATGCCCTCCATCCGTCTTGAAATGAACCGTGTATTCACCCGGTCCCAAGTCCAGAAAGGCGGTTTCTATACGATTTGTGTTGTCACCGCCAGCGTACAGGGAATTTTCTCGGCTCATCTTCCAGAGGGTAACTCCGGACGCATTGTCCTCGACCCAACCATAGTCGTATAACGCCCCCCGCGCCGTTATTTCACCAAGCGCTGAGACCAATACGCTGATCGAATCGGTCACCGTGAACTGCACCATTTCATGTTCGTTATTTCCGACTTCAGTTAAAAGCACGAAGGGCTCAGAACTAATCCAGGGATCAAATTCCACGATATCGTCTTCAGAGACACCGTACAAAGTCATTCCCCATCCATCCGGATTGTACGGCGGGTTGGCTTGCCAGTTGGAAACCGAGTGAGATCCGTACGACCGGTACACAGCGCGGTATACTCCCGGCGAAAGATCAAGTGCGCCGTAAAACATCCGGTTACTTTCCGCTCCGCCGGCCGGGACGGTGTTCTCCCACTCCATCCGCCACACCTTTTCCCCGGATCGAGCGTCTTCGATCCAGCCATAGTCACAGTCGGGCGAACACATCTCCCCCACGGCATACACATTCAATTTGACGGGCTGTAGTATCCGGAACAAGAATGGATGGGTGCCCCGCTCACTAACGGGTCCGGTCGTCCAAAACTCCTTCTCGAAAACCATCTTCTTTAAACGGCTTTCGCTCGTTCGGATGAGCATTCGAGAATTGGAGCCTGGATCGACTTCCCTGATGCTCATGTTCCAACTGGACTCACGGTTTGTCCAATACGGAGTCAACCCGAGGAACGGCGCGTCGTCTATGGAATTTTCAGTCGGACCGAGTGTCGTGTAGAAGACCTCATATGACCCGGGGACCATGCGAATCGTATCAATAGCCGCCCCCAGGACCCCATCTCTTATCAGACTGGCAGGATCGGTTGACCAGATCAGATCGCGACTTTCGCTCTCAAGAATCCAACCGTACGTTGCCAGCGGCGCCGAATCGGAATCGTTCTCAAAGGCGGCAACAATTGAGATTACTGCTTCGGTTTCCCGATCCACCTGTAGTCCGGTACGATATAGTTTTCCCGTGGACATATCGTCGAATACAATGACACCGTCCGGGCTGCCGGACCCAGATTTTCCTTGCCACACGACAAGGACAACGACTGCGAAAAGCAGAAGTAACTGAAAGCGAACGAGTCTCTTGTTCCACATAAAACGATTGCAATCCAAGGAAAAACTGACCGTATGCCTCTACGCCACGAACAGGGTGAAGTTACCGTGATCACGTGAAAAAGCCAGAATTCAGTGTCGATTCAACGTCGATTTGCATGAAGTTTCGCCCGTCGCTTTCAGGTTTCCAGTATTACTCGGAAACCGGTAAATTGTAAAGTTTGCTAGATTACAGAGTTGTAACAAAGACGGTTGCAACTGAGTAAACAGCGGACTCCTTTTATCGCATCGTATTGATACCCAGGAATGCTTTCCCAAACGAAGCAAGAGCTCGAAACCCGAGCAGAGCCGGAAAAGAAAAAGAGCCGTGAGTCCGTGATCCTGCTCAGCATTCTTTTTACGGTCAGCTTTATTCTAGGCATCGCATATCATTTGTTCGAATGGAAAACGGGTTCAACCGGCCCTCTTTCTCTCCAATTAGCTTCTCAGGCCGTCCTCGTCGTTGGCTATACGTCCCTTTATTTCGTTCTGCATCAGATCTACCGTACCAGGCGATCACGTCCGGCGAAATCACTGTGGACCATTTTAATTGCTGGAGCCGTGTTGCTGGGCGTAGAGAGCGTTGCATCTCGACTGGGCGGCCCCTCCGTTCTACCTGGTCTTGAAGCTCCGTATAATCTAGTCGGTTTGGACACTGAGACGGGAATCCCATTCGTTCTGGCTTCCATATTTAAGATGAATGTGCTGGCCCTCAGCCAAATCGCATTCGCACTGATTCTCCTGCTCAAGCTTCAGGATCTGGTCTTAGTAAAACGGTCAAAAATCAGTCAGCGAAATTGGTTTGCCATGGTCGGCATTATGGCGATCACGGGACTCACCTTCTTTGCAAGTCGGCCTGGATCGAGCCCCGGAGAGGTTCAAATCATCGCAATGATTGTCGCGGTTGTATTTATGCTTGTCAATTCGTTTCGTCTATCGTGGATTGTTTTTCTCCCGTTCAAGGAAAAGCTGGCCACGATCGGTCTTACGTTATTGCTCGGCGTGATGCTTCTCCTTGGAGTCGGCGTGCTCAACGAAAGCGCGATTGATCGCTTGATTTCTCCTGGTGCCGCCAGCTACCTGGAGATGTACAGCTATTCCATATTTAACTTTGTCGGGTTGGCAACCCTCTTTGGGCTACTGTACGCAACTACTGCTTCCCTGTCCCTCCTATTCCATCTACCAACCTCTGGTGAGTTCACACAACGTGCTGGCGAGCGTGCTACCATGCAATCTCTTGCACATCTCGTTGGGCAGGTATTCGATGCCGATAAGCTCTACGCGACGATAGCAGCAGCTCCGGTCGAGGCAGGATCTGCACACGTTTCCTGGTTGGCTGTTTCAGATTTCAAGAGCGGATCTCTGACGCCGTCGCTGGTTTCATCGCACCGAATTGAATTGGAAACGGTTGAGAAACTCGTCGACTCCAAGGCACTCTTCGATGAAGTCCTCCTGTCTAAAACACACCTTCACCTGGAACACGCCCCGACCGATCATCGAGTCGATGCAAAACCGGGAGATGGAATAGGTAGCCTTCTGGTTACTCCGCTCATCGCCCGCGACGAGGTGTTGGGAGCGTTGTTTGCTGCCAAGGAAGTTATTCGGGGGTTTGAGGGCGATGACATCCAGACCATTGGAATATTATCGTCGCAAGCGGCGGTTGCTATTGACAATGCGCGATTATTCGAACAACAGGTTGAACGCGAACGTCTGTCACGCGAATTAAGCATCGCTCGAGAAGTCCAGCAAAAACTTCTTCCTCAAAAAATCCCTGCTCTAGAAGGACTTTCTATCGCTGCTTCAAGTGTTTCCGCACAAGAAGTCGGTGGAGACTATTACGATTTTGTGCAGCTAGACGAACGAAAGTTGGGCATCATCATAGGCGATGTGTCCGGGAAAGGGACATCAGCAGCATTTTATATGGCCGAGATGCAAGGGGTTTTTCAATCCGTAACTAGACTTGCACCTTCGCCGTGTGAGTTCCTTAGCCATGCAAATACGGCGCTGGCGCATAGTCTCGACCGAAATGTTTTCATCTCCGTTGTTTACGGAGTCCTGGACCTGGAAAAAGAAGAATTCGTTGTGGCGCGAGCAGGTCATTGTCCAGTTGCCTTGGTCGGTCAGGCGAGATTAGGCGAGTACGTGCGCTCTGGAGGGCTCGGACTCGGTCTAGACCGTGGATCACTTTTTAGGGAAACTCTGGAAGAGGAGCGGATATCGCTTGAGCCGGGAGATGTGTTCGCCCTCTATACGGACGGTGTCGTAGAAAGCAGAAATGAATCCGGGGAGGAGTACGGGTATGATCGACTTCTGTCTACGCTCCAAAAACATCGGTACCAAGATGCCGAGGTGATTCACAAGTCGATTCTGGATGATCTGGCTCTATTCTTGAATCATGGAAACTACGATGACGATATGACGCTCCTCATCATCAAGTGGCACGGAATCGAATTACCCGAAACCACACCAAGAGTTCTTGAAACGGAGGAATCCACGTGAGCACGAATATTTGTAGTTTTACAGCGGCAAAATGGTCCGTATTTGTGTAACCAGTAGTAATTCATCCAAGAAGCAATGAGCAATTTTTCAGTTGGCTTTAGAAACAACGGAAGTATTCAGATTCTGGATCTGAGAGGAGAACTCGATGCCCATACGGCTTCGGAGCTCGAAGCCGCGATTCAAAAATGCCAGGCCGGATCCAGTTTCCAGATTATCATCAATGGTAGCAACCTGGCCTATATCTCGAGTGCTGGCCTCGGCGTTTTCATGGCGTACATCGAAGAGGTCCGCGAAAATGGCGGAGATATTAAAATTGCAGCTCTCCAGGAGAAGGTCTTTAATGTCTTCGACCTCCTTGGATTTCCCTTGCTGTTTGATATAACCCCTTCAGAAGAGGAGGCCATAGCAAAGTTTGAGGAATAGCACAAACACGATCGAATCTTGTTGACTTGTACGCAATAAGGTCTCATTACGACATCGACCATTTTGGCTTCTGAAACTCACACACTGACTATCCCGAGTTCGACACGCTACCTGGAAGACGTGCGTCAGTTCGTGACCAAGAAGGCTCATTCGGCTGGCTTCTCCGAAAAGGACGCAGAGCAACTCAAGATTGCCGTTGACGAGGCCTGCACGAACGTTATTATGCACGCATACAACGGTGAAGGTGAACACGTCATCGATATCGCGGTCATTCTTTCGAACGATAAACTCACCGTTCGAATCCGAGACAGAGGGAGAGCTTTCAATCCAGAAACCTATGCCGAGCCAAACCTGATTGAATTCGCCAAATCTCGAAAATCCGGAGGGTTAGGGGTCCACATCATGAATCGTCTGATGGACCGGGTCGAATACAAAACAAAGGGTGGCGTAAACGAATGCTGCCTCGTGAAATATCTTCCAGGATCGAGTTAACCCCCCGGTCTTATTAGGGCGTGTTAACACTATCTGAGTGCTTCAACGATCAACGCAAAGTGGATGAAGGCCGTGAACATTACGTCGAGCTTGTCGAAGCGGGAGAATATTCTTCGGAATCCTTTCAGGCGTCTG
>BTQE01000164.1:0-5425 GCA_036985715.1 Rhodothermia bacterium | reverse complement strand
CTATTCGAGTGCGTCCCGTGCATGAGCTGCATGTAATCAAGGACGACCAGCCCGATATCATGCTCGGCTTTAAGCCTTCGACACTTCGCTCGAAGTTCGAGTATGGTCAAACCGGGGGTATCGTCGATGAATATCGGAGCCGCGGAGAGCCGGCCTGCAGCGCGGGCCAGATGGGGCCAGTCATCGTCTTTGAGCCGTCCCGTACGAGCGCTTTGCGCGTCTACTCGAGCTTCCGACGTAAGAAGTCGCTGAGCGAGCTGTTGTGCGCTCATCTCGAGTGAGAAGATGGCGACGCCGGTCGGGTTTTCCGGATTCAGGGCCGCATTTCTTGCCGAGGCCAGTGCAAACGCAGTTTTTCCCATGGACGGCCGGGCGGCTATAATAATCAGGTCGGAGTTCTGCCAGCCACCGGTCATCTGGTCGATTCGGTGGAATCCACACGGAATCCCGGTCACCCCCCCTTCGCGCCCATGGATCGACTCCAGACGACTCAGCGTTTCCTTCAGGACATCGTTCATGGAGGAAGCCGCTTTTCTCATTCCCGCATCTGAGATTCGGAAAATTTCACTCTCGGCTTCATCCAACAGTTCGAAAGCGTCCGCTGCCGGATCGTACGCCTTTCCGATGACATCGGTCATCGTTTCGATCATGCCCCGAAGCAAGGACTTTTCTGCAATGATCCGGGCGTGGTACTCGACGTTAGCGGCCGACGCGACCTGGGCTGTGAGCTCAGAGATATAGTAGGCCCCGCCAATACCCTCCAGTTCACCGCGCCGTTTCAATTCGTCCGTAAGCGTGATGAGATCGACCGGATTGCCACGCTCGAACAGACTCAGAACTGCGTTATAAATCTTGTTGTGTTTGGCCGTATAGAAACTGTCCGGAGGCAGGATTTCGACGGCTCGGGGAATCGCTTCTTTCTCGATGAGAAGAGCACCCAGGACAGACTGCTCCACTTGAACAGCCTGCGGCGGAATGCGACCGGAGGGCACAAGTGATTCGCTTCTCAGCGTGAGAGGAGCCCTTGGAGTGGACGCGGGTTCTAAAGATTGAGTAAGGCCCTCAGGCGATTCGGCCATCAAAGAAATGTCTGTTTTGAAGTTCAGGCTCCACCGAGTTCATCGTAATGGGCCCGTAGTAACTGTACGTCCTCCCAGGTCGGTCGTTTCCAATTCGGATTTCTAAGTAACGCGGCCGGGTGGTATGTGACGAGTACCGGCAGGCCGTGATAATCATGAAATACACCCCGCATTTTGGCAAGGGATGTGTTCAGATTCAGGAGTGAAGTCCCTGCTGTTTTTCCCACACAAAGAATGAGTTTGGGCCGTATTAGCGCAATCTGTTTGTAAAGAATCGGAATATGTGCTTCGATTTCTTCCCGGAGCGGATCGCGGTTATTCGGGGGTCGGCTCTTGAGGATGTTTGCGATATAGACATCGTTTCTCTCGAAACCGATCGCCTGCAGGATCTTGGTCAGCAGTTGTCCCGCTCGGCCGACGAAGGGTTCACCCTGTTTGTCTTCATCGGCACCCGGTGCTTCTCCGATCACCAGAAGATCAGCATTAGGATTTCCCACGCCGAAAACGGGATTGGTTCTGGTTTCGTCAAGCGGAGTAAGCATGGTTGAAGCTACAAAGCGGGCGACTTCCTCCAGCGTGGACAGCCGGTTGAGCGGAGACTCTGTAGGGATGAGATTCTCTATCCGGGTATATGGCGATGAATCCTCAGTTATCTGTTTTGAATGGGTTGATTCTCCAAAAAGATTGGCGGGTGTCTCCGTGTCTTCGCTCTCTGGTGAGTTCTTTTGGATGGGCACGTCGGTGTAGACCAGAGAGCCGAAAGCGTCCATCTGATGTTCGAGAGCGTGCTTGACTTCTGAGAGTAACTCGGCGGGTGATTTGGGCATGACGTGTGGGGGAAAGTCAGTGGAAAAAGGTACGCCGCAGAGGGCGCTCTCGGCCTGAGATCTGCTAACAAGTTTCCCAAGAATCATCCACAAAAGAGTGTGGATTTCCGCGTTACGATTCCTCTCGCAGCACTCGATCGAGGATATACTCGGCCACTTCGCGCTTCTCCATTAAGGGGAGCGGTTCTTCGGTTCCATCGCGGCCCATCATGGTCACGCGGTTGGTCTCCGTTCCGAATCCAGCGCCTTCGTCGTTCGGATTATTCAGAATAATCCAGTCCAGATTCTTTTTTTTCAGCTTGACTCGGGCATTTTCTTCCGCGTTGTCGGTCTCCAGCGCAAAACCGACGAGCGTCTGACCTTCCCTTTTTCCAGCCCCAAGACTGGCCAAAATATCCTGCGTGGGTTTGAGATCCAGGTCCGGCTTTTCGCCTCCCTTCTTGATTTTGTATTGCGCAGGGTTGGCCGGCGCGTAATCGGCTACGGCGGCGACCATGACGATGAGCTCAGCGTCAGTTTCTTTATGCACAGCGTCGTACATCTCGGCGGCTGTCGTTACATCTATCCGATGCACGCCCTCAGGCTTTTCGAGAGAGGTTGGTCCGCTCACGAGAATCACATCAGCGCCTCGACGTTCAGCGGCTGCTGCGATTGCGTATCCCATCGTTCCTGTTGAAAGATTGGATATGAATCGAACGGGGTCAATAGCTTCGCGGGTCGGACCAGCGGTTACCAGGATCTTCGTTCCAGCGAGTCGTCCTTTCTTTCTGGACGCTGCTTCGGCAAGGATTTCTTCGGTGCGCGCAAAAATATTCGCAGGCTCCGGGAGTCGTCCTTTCCCGATGAGGCCACTCGCCAGTTCACCCTCTTCGGGTTCCATAATGTGATACCCAAATCCTTCAAGCGTTTGAACGCTCTCACGCGTCGCGGGGTGCTCCCACATATCGTGATCCATCGCGGGACAGACGATGATCGGACATCGAGCAGCCAGGGCAACGGCCGTTAGCATAGAATCGCACATTCCGCTGGCCAGCTTCGCCATCGTCTGCGCTGTCGCCGGTGCGATTACATAAACATCCCCCCAGAGTCCGAATTCAATGTGTTTGGTCCAGCTGCCGAGTTCATTTTCCGGAAATATTTCTGCATGGACCGCGCGTTCGGATAGAGTACCTAGCGTGAGAGGCGTAACGAACTTTTCCGCAGTCGGAGTCATGACCACCTGTACCTCTGCCCCGGCCTTCTTATAAAGACGAATGAGTTCGGCAGCCTTATAGGCTGCGATTCCGCCCGAAATACCGAGGATTACCCGCTTTCCGGAGAGTCTATGGGGTGTGGTTTCGCTCATTCGGTTTCTCGTCCCAGGAAGTTCGCAACGAGCTGGATAGCCTCTTCGACGGCGTCGTCGAGTACATCGTTAACGATTTTATGGTCGAATCGGTCCTCGAATGTGAGTTCCATTTCAGCCCGTTCGAGTCGGACCCGAAAGGCCTCCTCGGACTCCGTTTTACGATTTCTGAGCCGCTCTTCGAGAACGTGGATAGAGGGGGGGCGAATAAAGATGACCAGAGCCAGATCTTTGTAGATGCGTTTGACGTTGGCGGCGCCTTTGACATCGACGTCGAGTAGCACGGGTTCTTCCTTCGAAGAGAGTTCGATTTCGCTCATCAAGGTGCCATAACTGCATCCCGGGTAAACCTCTTCATACTCGACGAGCCGTCCGGCAAGCTGCTCCTGATCGAACTGTTCCTGGCTCAGAAAATGATAATGAACATCTTCTTCTTCGTTTTTCCGACGTTCGCGAGTCGTTGCGGAGATCGAGAATCGCATCCCGTCGAACGCCTGCAGTAGTCGGCTTGCGATCGTGGTTTTACCGGATCCGCTGGGCGCAGTGAGAACAACGATGCAAGGCTCGGACGAACTACTCAACGTTCTCTACCTGCTCGCGGATTTTTTCAAGGTCTTCCTTCATCTCAACCACGAGATGCGAAAGCCCCGCGTCGTTCGCCTTGGAACCGATCGTGTTGATTTCCCGATTCATTTCTTGTGAGAGAAAATTGAGTTTTCTTCCGACGGGTTTGTCTCCATCGAGGGCTTCTTGAAAGAGATCGAGATGAGAATGGAGCCGCACGCATTCCTCGCGAACGTCCAGTTTGTCGGCAAGAATGGCCATCTCGAATTCCAAACGATCATTATCAATTCGGTCGTCTTCAACGATTTCGGCCAGACGGCTTCTGAGCTTTTCCCCTGCGGCAGGGAGCCGTTTTGGGGCTTCTTCTTCGATTTCCAAAAGCCGAGTCCCGATCGCTTCAATTCTCTCGCGAAGCTCCGTCTCAAGCGCTTGCCCTTCCTGAACACGCATCAGGTGCATTTCTTCGGCGGCCTTCGTTATGGCCTCCTTGGTGACAGTCCAAGCATTTTCCGCCAGGGATTCGTCTGCGTCACCGGCTCGGAAGAGGTCAGGATTCTTCAACAAGTGATCAAGACGCACGGGATCTTCAATGCCTGTTTTTCTGCGAAGCGATTCGAGAAGCGAGTAATAGTCGGCGGCGATGGTTTCATCGACGACCAGATCTGCGCCCCGACCGGGTGGAAGTTCCAGTTTGAGTTGCACGTTGATCCGACCACGAGCAAAGACGGCTTTGATCATTTTTTGAACGCTCGCTTCCCGATCCACGAGCAGCTTGGGAAGTCGCGTTGTCACCTCGCAGTAACGATTGTTTACCGAGCGGAGTTCGACCGTGGCTTGATATTCTTCCAACTCGGATTCTCCACGACCGAATCCTGTCATACTCGAGATCATACGCGTGCCCGTTTGTTCGCGAAGAAGATAGGGATGGTGGAAGGTACAATGGGTGGTCGTAGGTCCCTACGTACTAGTACCGATAGCGCAATCGAGACGTCTCGTCCTGGTCGAAGTGGAGAAGAAAGATGACGACCTGGTCCGTTTCGTTTGCGCGAAGGGGGCGAAGATCGATTTCGAACGTCTGCCGGATAAGCGCGCGACAATGATCGTTTTTCGAATCATGATACACGCGAATCATCGCGCCGGGAGGGAAAGATTCCATGACAGGTCCTTCTGAATAGAATGCGAATTCGTGATCCTCGCATCCGCCTCCGTAAGACAGTGTGAGGAGGAGAACGTCTCCCTCGATCGAGCTGGATACGATCTCAAAGGGATCCTTCTCAATGGTGTTCGAATCTCCAATTGGGACCAGTGTGATCTGGTCGAGGTCGGACGCACTATTCAAGTCTTCGGGGCCAAGGATCTGGCAACCGGAGAACAGCAGAATCAGGACGATATTTGCAGTAAAACGATCCATCTCTTATCCGAATGACGGGTTGAAAGCACTGTATGTCAAGGGAAATCGTTCGTCCAGCTCGTAGTGCACGCGTTTTGCACTAGTGTCATGTCACACGTGTAATGCCGTAATATAATTCGTATCTTATCTTCATAATCAAACCGTGAGGATTGGCTATGAAAAGATACGTCGTGACGCTTACCGAAGAAGAAAGAGAGAT
>BTQE01000163.1:0-5440 GCA_036985715.1 Rhodothermia bacterium | reverse complement strand
CAGGAAGTGATGAAATGTCGTTATACAGCTCGTTCGAAAAATATAGCGGATGTGACCTGGATGAGACGTTCAAGGACGCTATCCAATGTACGGATGTAGACGATGTTCACATGGCTCCGGATGAATGGCAATTTGTTTTTTTCAAGCAGAAGACGGCATACGAGATTCCGTTCGATGTCAATGTTGAGGTGTTCTACGTAAGTCCGAACGACCTCGATACGCCGTTATCAGCCGGTGAGCGAAGCATGAACAAAAAGGTGATAGTACGGATCCGAAGTCCGCACCACACGGCGCAGAATCGATACGAACAAGGTTTTGTGCGCCTGGAGCGTATCATTTCGTATGACGAGAAGCGCGCCAATAACCGGTTCGAACAGAAGTTTGGCAGTCCTACTCTTCCCGACCCACCGATAACCGATCCGCCTCCACCCGATCCGCCTCCCACAGATCCTGCGCCTCAAGGCGGCGGAGGCGATGTAGGGCCGAGTCCAGGCGACCCGGTGACCGTCTGTCACCGCTCGGTTCGAAAGGGGAAGATTCGGTGGAAAACCCGCACGGTGAAATACAAATTCCTACCGAAGCATATTCAGCACGGCGATTACGAAGGCGCCTGTCAGACTTAGCATACCCAAACAACCACTTCGCAACGGATTGCTTCGATCACTAACGAGGACGAAACATGTGGTTCATCTTTGATAATCTCAGGGCGCTCATGATCGCGGGAGCAGTTACTCTGATGCTTCTAACCGCAATGACCAGAGCCAGGGAACTGGGTACCGAACAGCTGTCTGTCTACTCGGCCAAGAGCCACGCGCTCGATCTGGCCACCTGGATGGAGGACGATATCGCGACGCTCGGGTCCAATTTCGACTCGACCACGGTGAGATTCCTGTTACCCGTCATCCAGAATGGGAACTCCGTCGATTTTACGTTTCACCGAGATACGATTGGTCCGGCTCCAAACTTCGACAAGGTTCGGATCGAGACTCGATACCTCGTCGTGGAGACGGAAACGGCAGAGCTTCAGGATTCCACCGTTCAGATGTATCAGGTCATCCGATCCTTTCGCATTCAACAGGGAACGGGTTGGACTCCCTGGACGGAAGACGGTAGGAGTACTCCCAGGCTCTCGTACTTCATGATTTCGCTGCTGGATGGTCTCGGGCGATTGGTGACGACGGAATCAGAGACTGTTTTCCTAAAAATGGACTTTTCTGTTATACCCCCCTTCAACCAGGGAAGGCAATATTTGAATCAACTGAGCTGGGGTACGACAATTCGCCTGCGGCCCTATTAGTCGCGACCCTATTAAATCGGGTATTCGGATAGCCGATACACTAGGTAACACGAAAATTGGCTTCAATTTTCGCCGTTCAGGGATTACCCTCCGCCGATTCGGCGCCCTTGATCAAAGCTTCCTCGCGAAACAAACCTGCGAATTCGGAAAATTTACGGTGTGAGCAATGGGTAAAGGACTACTAATCATTGTCATTGGCGGAATGATGGCGGCTACGACGCTATCCTTCCAGGCAAAGCAAACCGCTCTGGAAACGACCAAAGTGCAGACGGAATATCAGGAGGAAATCCTGGCACGCGAAATCGCACGTTCGGCGTACAGTGTGGCTTTCCGTCTTGCGCAGACAGCCGGAAACGACGTGGACCAGGCACTGGCAAATGTAAACGGGACGACAACGGCTGGAAACCCGGACCGTGATGGCGAGATGCTCGGTAACTACCAGGGTGGAGATTTTGCTGTACAGGCCTATTCCGTAGACGGTCAGAACGTAAAGATTCGATCCATCGGTAATTTCGGCGAAGCGACACATACGATTAATGAGAATTACACTGTCCAGCTACTTACGGTTAAACAGCAGAGCAGAGTGACGATTGAGTTTCTGCAGTCGATGGCGGGGTACTGTTCAGCCATTTTCCTGCAGCAGTTTGTGCCGAACACGGGGCAGGCAACTCCGGCAGGGGCCGCGCTCACCGATGACGCGCGTTACTTCACTATGCAGCCGGAGATGGTTTTCGACGCCGGACACAACCGCGCTCAAAGCGAAAGTCGCAACACGCCTCAGGATATTATTCTGGAGCCGGGTACGCGAATGAATTTCTTCATCGGTGTTGACAAGGATTGCAGTGAGGAAGGTCTCTGGGAAGAGTCTTTCGTAGCAGAGACATACGATTGGGTTCACAACGCTCTCGAAGAGGATGTCGAGAATCTCGACGACCTTCAGGAAGGTCTCTACTCGATGATTGAGCAGAACGAGGTCAACGATCAGACGTGGCGCATCGCGTTTGAAGACCTTCGCAATTTCGGCCAAGCGAAACACGAAGACATCAAGGCCAATAGCTACGGTGGCAACTGGAACGACGCAGCACAGACATACGGAGGCTCCGGTTGGACAGAGAAAGATGCCAGGGGCTATCGCAAGCTGAGAGATTTCGGATGGAAACCCGACTTCAGTGACCAGGTGATCGAAATTACATTGACGCCTTGTGGCGGACTCTGTGAACCGCCTGTCTAGGTCTACGTAGACACGACAACACCCGTCTGTCTCAACGCCGGATCGTCAATCTCATGATGATCCGGCGTTTTCTGTAAATCCGAGCCGGCAGCAATCTCTATGCCTCGTACGTCCAGTCGTCCACGACGCCCAGAATGACGACGTTCGCTGGGATTTTGTCGCTTTGCATGAGTTGACGGACTACGGCACCTTCACGAGCCACCAGAACGACATCATCCGGACCTGCTCCGAAGCCCGGATCGATTGCCAGCATATCCTTCACGCCATCCAACTCGCCGAATACATCCACGGGGTGGACTACGAGGAGTTTGCTGTTACGAAAATTTTCGTCTTTTCGAGATGAAACGACGGTGCCCGTTACTTTGCAGAGAACCATGAGTGGTGGGAATTCTGATAGCTGTAAAATGTAACTTCGTGTGGTTCAGGATTCGATGCCTTAAATATACGATTGGTTACTTACGACCGCGAACCAAGCGAAATATTATGACAAATTGCTGGTATTATTCAGGCATTCTTTTATATACTAACACCAAATTACCCCACCGAATCCCACGAAAATAGTATACCATGTATTTCACCAAGGGAATAGAGGCAGTAGCCACCATTACAGAGCTACGATCAAAAACATCTGAACTTGTTGAGCACGCCAAGGGGATCGATCGAGGCATACTGATCCAGAAGAATAACGAACCCTATGCAGTTCTCATCTCCTACGATGTATACGAAAAACTATTAAAAGGAGGCGTTTCAGGTGGTCGAAAGAAGAAGTAGGCTTGTCCATTAGACAGCTCCAAGGACCGAGTGGGTCGGCTGATGGACCTCCTTAAAAGAAAGTCGGGCCCGATCAAGATGGGGGCGCCGTTTCATTTTCTGGAGGACTTTCTACTTCACGAATTGCTTGAGTTCGTCGATGCGTCGCACAATCGTCTCGCGATCCATCTCTCTATACTGGGTTGGAAGTAATGCACGACTCGTACACTCCAGTACCGCAACAAGAGTTTGCAATTCGATTTCGAGTGGATAAGTTGGGGGCATGAAATCGTCCACTACTTCTTGTAGGATGCGTTCAGAAACTTTTCCTTTCGTCCGACCGTCGGCCGCCGCTCTGAACTTTGCACGGGTCAACAATGCCTCCATATCTGCGCCGCTGAATACACGTTCGCCGTTCAGTAGGGTTTCTGGTATTTCATCCATTTTTATCTTCAGATTCGTGCGTCGGAGCATCACTCGGAGCAGCTCTTCGCGTTCTTCGCGATTCGACGGATAGAAAAGGGCAATGTGCTCTTCGGCGCGGCCCTGACGTTTGAGGTCAACAGGCATGTAATCGGGTCGAGCGGTTACCAGGAAGAAGATCACGCGCCCTCGGTGTTTTGGGTTGCTCATGAATGCAGCAATTTGTCCAAACACCCGCTTCGATACGCCCGAGTCTCCTCCAGAATCACGATTTCCGAGAGCAGCGTCAGCCTCGTCAATCATTACAGCAACAGGTGTCATGGCCTCCAGAAGCGTCAGGATCTTCTCCAGATTGGCTTCTGTCTGACCCTGCCACTGCGATCGGAAGTTTTTCAGCATCACCATCGGGATTCCGATGTCACCGGCAAAACACTGAACCATAAATGTTTTACCGCATCCGACTGGGCCACTGACCAGGTATCCCATCGGGAGCACGTCCGGATGCCCGCTGCGAAGCGCCTGGGCGGCATGCTTTAGATGCGCCTTGGCTTCCGTGTGGCCGGCGACCATCTTCAGATTCAAATCTGATTCTACGAATTCAAGCATTCCATGGGCTGCTGCTTCAATGAATTCCTTCTTCATCGCAGAAAGCACTTCGAACGAAAGATCTGTCCGATTCTCCAGTACATCAGCAAGGATGCTTCGAAGCGGTATATAACCCAGGCCAGCCGTATTGGAAGCAAGAAGATTCGGGCTCACTTCGGAGTGATTTTTGAACTCATCCTCTTGGCCATTCAGATACCAGTGAACGAATGCTTTGCGGTCGCTCTCGCTTGGAATGGGAATCTGGATTTCTGCCGTGTAAGGGCTCTGAACCAACTGATGGTTCAATTCCTTTATGTTCTCCGAAACGAGGATAATTGTGAAGTCACTCTCGATGAAAAGCGGATCGTGCGCCCATTTCTGTAAGAACACAAGGGCATTTCGATCTTCAGAGGAGTAATTGGAGGCCTCGGCCATCGGAATGACCGTTTCGGCATAATCGATTATGCACGCGATTCGTTGGCCTTCTCCTAAGCGGAGTCGAAAATAATTTTGCAGCACCGAAAAAACCCGGACTGGATCTTTCGGAAGTTTCTTCGCAAAGTCCGTCCCGAAGATGGTATCGTACCCGGAGAGAGCTCGATTGAAGTCCTTTTGTGATTCCTTGTCGACGAAGTGGATTCCGCTTGATCGGTCGTAAAAAACGACTAGATCTCGCGAGGCGAACAGGTCCTCCGTCAGGAATCCTCTCAGCGACATATAGACCAGGTTTCCGTCGTCGTCCTGGGTCGGAATAAGGTCACGGACGTTTCCGAACAGGATGAACTGCGTAAGAGTCTTTGTGAAGTACTTCCGCGCAAAATCCCTGGCCCAGTGGGGGTAATGGGCGGTATACTGATCCAGAAGGCTGGGGGCTACCGGAGAAGGAACCGTCATGGTCACGGTAGTATCGTCTGGTGAGCCATTTGCTGCACCATGGAACGCAGGCCGGTCTAGATCCGCAGCGTCGTTCTGAGCGTCGTTCTGAGCGTCGTCGTCAGTGGCGATTTTAGTGGATTTGTCTTCCGCCATGAGTGAATTCTCGGTTTCCGATGGAATAGTTCAGATCGCAACAATATACGTAGTCCCCACCCTGATGGGTTTCGGTATTGGAGGACAAAAATCATCGGCACGATTTCTCGCAGAAATTCTCGCAG
>BTQE01000162.1:0-5600 GCA_036985715.1 Rhodothermia bacterium | reverse complement strand
TGATGATGGGGGTTGTTTTTTGCGCACTTGGGGTTGGCACTATCCTTTCCGCCTTGACCGTTTCGTACCGCGACTTTCGCTTCGTAGTCCCGTTTATGGTGCAAATCTGGATGTACTTGACGCCCGTGGTCTACGGGGTCGGTTTCATTCCTGAAAAATATCGCTGGCTTCTCATGCTGAATCCGATGAGCGGCTATATCGACGGATTTCGCGCCGCATTCCTGGGCAAGCCCTTCGATTGGGGAGCTATCGGTGTATCGGTCGCCATGTCCGTGGTTCTGTTCGCGCTCGGAACTACTTATTTCCAGAAAGTAGAGCGCCGCTTCGCGGATGTAATTTGAAGTGACGGACTGTATCTCCACCTCTAAAACTGAAGTCGACAGCTCGGTCATTACATGGTCATGAGCCGCGCCGCCATACGGGTAGAATCTCTGTCAAAACGGTACGTTCTTGGCGCTGAGGTCGATCAGAATCGAACTTTCCGTGAACTGATTGCTGGCGCATTCGCACAACCGCTACAGAGACTAAGACGACTTCGGGGAAGCTCAAAGCAGCAAAAAACGTTCTGGGCACTGAAGGATGTATCATTCGAGATTAACAAGGGAGAGGTCGTTGGCATTATTGGCGCCAACGGCGCGGGGAAGACTACGCTACTCAAAGTTCTGAGTCGCATCACTCCGCCGACCACGGGGGCAGTGCATTACAAAGGACGCGTTGCAAGCCTACTGGAAATCGGCACCGGCTTCCATCCCGAGCTCTCCGGGCGCGAAAATATCTACATCAACGGCGCCATATTGGGCATGAGCAAATCGGATATTCGCCAGCGTTTCGACGAGATTGTCGACTTCTCAGGCGTTCAGCAGTTTCTTGATACACCAGTCAAGCGATACTCCAGCGGCATGTATGTACGACTGGCCTTCGCGGTGGCGGCACACATGAATCCGGACATTCTCATAGTAGATGAGGTGTTGGCGGTGGGAGATGTCGAGTTTCAGAAAAAGTGTCTAGGGCGAATGCAATCGATATCGGAAGGTCAGGGAAAGACGGTGCTTTTTGTGAGCCACAATCTCGATGCGATTAAGCGAATATGTTCTACGGCGATCTACTTGAAAGAAGGCAGGCTCGTGTATCAGGGCGGTGTTGATTCTGCAATCGAGGCCTACCTATCCCGCAGCAAGAGGATGGCAAACACTTCTGAGATTTCTTTCGCCACAGAGCGCTGGGGATCTGGGCGAGTCCAAATCACTGCATTCAGTGTGGAGAACGGCGAAGGACGTCCTGTCACTGTTCTTCATGCCGGGAGAAGCTACACGTTCGAAATGCAGTACTCTGCGGATGAAGTCCGCGGGCGAAATACTGCAGCCATCGCGAATATCGAGTTTTCCGACGAAAAAGGAACCACGGTGCTATTACTTTCGTCAGATTATGGCCATGCCGGCATTGGCATTTCTCAAAAGAAGGGCAAGATCACCTGCAGCATTGAGGATTTTAGCTTAGCCGCCGGTGACTACTACATAACACTATATCTAGGCGAGAAGGGCGGCGAGACATGGGATTGTCTAAACAACGTGACGGCCGTCAGTGTTGCGGGTGGCGATTATTTTGGAACTGGACATCCCGGGTTCCCATTGCATTGCAAAACGTTAACACGATCACGATGGTGTAGCCGTTGATGAAATTGAGGAATCTCGCAAGGGGCATTTGTCCGCCAATCATCTGGGAGACAGCGGCACGATACGCAGGGAAGAAAATGGAGAATGGGTACAGTCCCACGTTGAGAGAGTACTACGGATTGCAAGAGCTTGATAGGAAACTGGAGAAATTCCTGAATTTTGATAACGGTTTTTTCATTGAAATCGGAGGCTGGGATGGGATTACATACAGTAACACGCTCTTCTTTGAAAGATTTCGGAATTGGCGGGGGATTTTGATCGAGCCGTCGCCAAACGAATTCCTCAAATGTCGAATTAATCGCCCCAATTCTCATGTAGTCTGTTGTGCTTGTGTGCCGTTTGATTACGCGAAACAATTCGTTCCAATGACTTATTGCGCTTCAATGACCATTGCACACTCAAGTGAAGGCGCCCGGAATCAAATCAGCGATATCGGTGAGCACGTGTTGAGTGGGAGGAAATTCCTCAAATCTGACGAAACAGTGTACGAGTTCGGAGCCCTGGCAAAGCCTCTTACATCCATACTTGATGAACACGGTATTCGCAATGATATTGATTTGTTGGTGCTGGATGTCGAGGGGTTTGAGATGAATGTGTTGAAGGGTATCGATTTTAGTCGGCACGCCCCTAAGTATATTTGTGTGGAAATATGGAATGGCGACGAAACCTGTCGGTTTCTTTCGAAACTCGGCTACGAACTTATGGATGTTCTCAGTGATCAAGGCGCGCATAGCGACGTTCTGTTTGCGAGGACAAGATAACGTGCCGCGGGGACGGATCGCGGGTGCCGAGTAGAGAGCGCAACAATCTGCGACGCGTGGTCCGGGAATCTCTCTATAGGGTATTTCCACGTTTCGTCACTGAAGGCATTTTACGCCGATGGAGAGAGTTTTATTGGTGGAATAAGAAGCGACTCAGACCCGGGAGGAATCGGCGAGTTGCCCGCGACATAGTTAGAAGAGGTGTGCCGATTAAGTTAGAACTGGGATCTTGGAAACGGGCAGGAATGGAAGGTTGGATCGCCTCGGACATTAACGGAAATGGCGACTTGCAGTTGGACCTGACTCGGCCAATCCCTTTTCCGAATGCCACGGTCGAAGTGATATATTCGTCCCATCTCCTGGAGCACTTCTCGTATCCTGCTCCGATGCTCGATTTTCTACGAGAGTGCAAGCGAATTCTAAAGTCAGGTGGAGTCTTCAGCGTGGCCGTCCCTAATGCTCGGATATTTCTTGAAGCGTATGCTGATGACAGCGGCTTTGATAAGGACAAGTATTGTGTGTATGACGTCGGTTTGACCTACAAGGGAAGGATTGATTATGTGAATTTTGTGGCGCATATGGGTGGTGAGCATAAACATCTCTTTGACGAAGAAAATCTGCTCGAAATACTGGAGGAGGCAGGATTCAGTCATGTAAAACTGCGTGAATTCGATCCTTCCGTTGACCGGGAGGACAGACGCCACGAGTCCATATATGCCGAGGGTAAAAAGTAGTGACCGTAAAGCGGGGATTTGACGTTCCTGTGCTTCTTGTGATCTACAACCGCCCAAAGGTGACCAAGGAGTCACTCGCGGCAATCGCGAAGATCGAACCGAAAGTACTGTTGGTCGCAGCTGATGGCCCGCGTTCAGCGGCAGAATCAGATCAATGTAGTAGAACGCGTGACCTCATCGGGGGAGTAAACTGGGAATGCGATATCCGGACGAGGTTTTCAGACGAGAACCTCGGATGCGGAGTAAGTGTCCACACTGCCGTTGATTGGGCGTTGGCACAATTCGAGGAGATAATTGTACTGGAAGATGATTGCATAGCCGAGCCGTCATTTTTTCGATTTTGTGAGGAGTTGCTGCAGCGTTATCGTCATGACGGACGAATCGCACATATCGGAGGCTTCAACTTCCAAGAAACGCAACCGGTCGGAAAGTATAGCTATTTTTTCTCGAAGTATTCGATCGCTTCCGGTGGGTGGGCAACGTGGAGAAGGGCATGGAAGTATTACGACTGGAAGATTGAGCATTGGCCAGAGTTGAAGGACGCTGGGCTGGTGCAGCGCTGGTGCGACGATCGGTTAGAGCAAAAAATGTGGACATCCATATACGATCGAATGCACGAAGGTGCTCCGGACGTCTGGGACTATCAGTGGAATCTCGCGTGTTGGGTGCAGAATGGGCTCGCGATTCTTCCCAGTGTTCATTTACTGACAAATATCGGGTTTGGTCCAGACGCCACGCATACTAAGAAAGTAATTCCCTGCCTCGTTGCTCCTACCTCGAAACTTTCGACGATTTCGCATCCACCGTTTATTGTACGGAATCGCAAGGCCGACGCCTATCTCTTTGAGCATAATTTCGGGGGTGCTGGAATGAGATACGCGAAGTCCTGGCGCGGTCGATTAACTTACGCGCGTCAATCCCTTCGGTCCCCTTGTCGCGCGTTCAAGGGATTGCGAGGATTCCTCACGTACAGCCGACGCAGTGTGTCCCCAGGATCGGACCCGAAAAGTTAGTGTGTGGGATCAGCGGTATGTTGGGATTGGCGGATGCGGACGTCATATCTCGAATGAACGACGCGATGTATCACCGTGGACCCGACGATCGCGGGGTTTATATAGATCCTGTCAACGCCGCCGCGCTTGGACATAGGAGACTGAGCATCATTGATTTGAGCGATGCCGGTCACCAGCCGATGCCATACCAAGACGGCCGTTTACAGATCGTGTTTAACGGTGAGATCTATAACTTCTGTGAAATCAGAAGTGAACTCGAGGCACTTGGGCATCGATTCAAATCCCGTAGCGACACCGAGGTTCTTGTCGCCGCGTATGGTCAATGGGGAGAAGAATGCGTCGAAATGCTTGAAGGCATGTTTGCCTTTGCGATTCTCGATCGTGGACAAGCGGCTGGTGATGAGGCGAAATTGTTTCTGGCGAGAGATCGGTTAGGTATCAAACCCCTATACTACTCGTTGGTCGATGGGGTGTTCATATTCGCTTCAGAGATCAAAGCGCTACTTGCCAGCCGCCTCATAACCCGAAAAGTAGATCGGCAGGCGGTATGGCATTTCCTGTCGCTCGGCGCGATCCCTCAACCACGGACCATTCTGGCTGACGTGAAAATGGTCATGCCCGCGCATGTGATGCGCTACGGTGCGCGAACAGGTATCGTAGTTAGAAAATATTGGGATATTGCGGAAGATGGAAGAAGACGTTTTCCCGATGCCAGTTCCCTTTGCAAAGCGGAGGCCAGCGAATATTTGAGACAGCTGCTTGAACAAGCTACCAAAAAACATTTGACCTCCGACGTTCCAGTAGGCGCATTTTTGAGCGGTGGAATTGATTCCGCGACAGTGGTTGGACTCATGAGTCAGGAATCTGGAGAAAAACTGCGTACTTTCTCTGTAGGTTTCGACGGCAAGCATGGGCACTTGGACGAATTGCGCTGGGCGAGAATCGTGGCGGATAAATACGACACTGATCATACAGAAGTCATGGTCAGCGGGGGAGAAGTGGCGGAGTGTTTCAGTGATATTGTCAAATCCATAGATCAGCCAAGCCTGGATGGCACAAACACATACCTGATTTCTAGAGCCGCGGGAAAAACGGTAAAAGTTGCAATTTCCGGGGTGGGTGGTGATGAACTTTTCGCGGGGTACCCGCATTTCGCGCGTTTTTCGAACGCCGCAGCAGTTGATCGGCGGTTTCGGTGGCTGGGGGCGTCAGGAAAACGACGTGCGTTCAGTGCGTGCCCACGCAGATTCATGCCGGACAAGATGCTGTATCTTCTGAATAGGGCGCAACGATACGAAACATTACGTAATCTTAGCGTAGACGCCGAGAAACATAGAATATTGTCGCCATCCTTCATAGATGACGGTCACGTTCAGCCGCTGTCGGAAGTATATGGACCGTGGCTGCAAGAGACTCGTG
>BTQE01000161.1:0-5650 GCA_036985715.1 Rhodothermia bacterium | reverse complement strand
TTCAACGGACGGGAAATCTATCTGGAGATCCCAGTGACAACAGCGATGAAAATCGAGAGTCAATGATCAGTGATCAATGAACAGTGGAATTTCAGAGTGTCCCAGTAGATGAGATGTGGCGGCACCCAACTTGTGGGAAGTGAGGGTTTTCTTCGTATGGGCACCCATTACAATCAAATCTGCCTCAAAACTCTGTGCGTGTTGAAGAATACATGTCTTCGGATCCGAATCAGCGACACTTAACACTTCTGCTGTGAATCCATACTCCTCGAGAAAAGACTTGGACATTTTGAGAATGAGTTCCGACTCTGTTGATTCCGACTGATAAACGTTGATAATCGTTATATCCAGATCTTTCCCTAACGGCTCCAGATGAATGAATTGCCGGACGGCACGAGCTGACTCATTTGTTCCATCGTTGGCAATGAGAACATGTTTAACTTCGCGGTACGTGTTAGAAACGACGAGTGTGGGTCCAATTGTTTTTTGAACAACGTTTGCTATCGTGTGAGTGTGCTGCTTGGGGTGACTATAGAAAAAATGAGGATCGTTCCCGATTATGAGCAGGTCATGGTATTTCATTTCCTCCACGATGCGTTGAAAGGGCACCCCTTCCTCAACAATTTCAACATGCTCTACACCGGCCTCTTCAACCATCTTGCTGAATGATTCGGTCAGCATCCGCGCTTTTTCTCGCGCCTCAGTCGTAAGTTTTTCCCGAAGCTGCTCTGCATAGTACATACTCCCGATTCCACCTCCCTTCGAGCTGTCTTCTATGCTGCCCATGTCAACTACAGCTACACCCGTCAAGCGAACACTGAAACGGCGCGCAACCTCCAGAGCGTAATGGGTAGCGATCGTGGTGTCAGAGTCGAGATCCAGAGCAATCAGAATTCTTCTAATCATACGAGCCTATCTGAGGTCAGAATGTTTAATGGAGCGAGTCAAATGTAATGGAAGAACGGTCAGACGGCAACCAATGAAGTGTCGTGGAAGTTCATTATCAACAGAGATTATATAAGCAAATAAAGAAAGAGTATTTATTGTATATCGTAGTAGGTGGTGTGGGTTTGTTAGCGTAAAACTTTCGAACAAAAGGGGCACAGGAAATCAACACCTGAAAGGAGCTATACTGGAGTCTACACAGGTTACCAGGGATCTTTGTGGATATGAAGGATTCGTTGTCCGTAAAAAGACACTGTGGAAAATTTGTAGAAGCAGCGTCCATAAAGACTCCTTTTTGAACACCCCTCCACAAGTCTCTGCAGGAAAAGCTTTCGTCTACAATCTTCGAACGACTTTTCAACAGCGTTGAACAAAGTCTTACGGCCGCCCTAAAAGTGAGAACATCGCCTTTTTATATGCCTCTACACCTGGCTGATCAAAAGGGTTAACGCCCAGGAGATACCCACTTACAGCAACTGCATGCTGGAACAAATAAATACACCGCCCAAGGTTTTCTTCAGAAAGAACGTCCATGCGGAAAGTCATGTTGGGTACGCCTCCTTCCTCGTGCGCACAGGACGTTCCCTGATAGGCGCTCTCATTGACTGCTGAAAGCGCTTGCCCCGATAGATAATTCAGCCCGTCCAGGTCGCCAGGATCTGGGGGAATCGTGACCTCCTCTTCATCCGTAATGATCAGAAATGTCTCAAACAGATCTCGTCGTCCTTCTTGCAGATACTGTCCAATTGAGTGCAGGTCGGTTGAATACGTCGCCACCGTGGGAAAAATACCGCTGTGGTTCTTTCCCTCACTTTCTCCAAAAAGTTGCTGCCACCAGGACGAGAATCCGGAGAGACGCGGCTCAAAGTGAGCCAACACCTCGGTCGTATATCCCTCATTCAGTAGATAATGGCGTATTCCGGCATAAGAAAGGGCCATGTTTCCATCCGAATCGCTGAGCTCCGAGAGCATGGCCACAGCTCCATAAAAGAGAGATCTTATATCTATTCCGGCTACAGCGATAGCTAACAACCCGGCCGGGCTCAGAACGGAAAAACGCCCGCCGATATCCCTCGGAATGACAAAACGCGAGTATTCCTTTTCGTCTGCGAAGGCATTCAGCGCTCCGGACTCAGGATCCGTAATCACAATGATTCTGTTGGCCGTATCATCGAAGCGGCTTTCCATCCATTGCCGGACAAAACGGAACGCGATTGCGGGCTCCAGGGTCGTGCCGCTTTTTGAGACGACGATGGCGAACACGGACCGCCCATCAAGGTAATCAAGCAAGTCGCGCATGAAAGCGCCGCTCAAGTGATGTCCGACAAAAATGATTTCAGGTGTCGCGGAGGAGGCATCTTCCTGCTCCTCTGGTGTGGGCGGGAAATTAGGACCGAGCGCCTCAATAATCGCCTTCGCGCCCAGATACGACCCACCGATACCGATGCATAAGAGCACGTCCGCTTCCGAGCGAATTCTGGATGACGCTCGGGTGATCTCCTCCAGGAGGGCATCGTTTGGTTCCATCAGGATACGCCTCCACCCCAGCCACTCGTTTCCAGCCCCAGACTCATTCAGTAGCGCTTCGTGAGCAGCAACGACACGAGGAGAAAGGCGATTCCATTTCACCTCGTTCAGAAATCCGTCGGTGCGCGTGTGGTCCAGGTGGATCATAGTTGAAAAAGATAGAAAGAAGCGGAGAAGCGTATCTTCGAGCGACTAAAAAGTACAACTGTCAGCGACACCAATGCGAACATTCATTTCCTTCCAGGAGGCCCGACGGGTAGTGATGGAAGCCGCCGCACCCCTCGGGAATGAATCCGTATCGCTAAGGGAAGCCGCGGGCAGAACGCTGGCCCAGGCTGTTGTGTCCTCCGAGGACATCCCACCCTTCAATAATTCCGCGATGGATGGATATGCCGTCCTTGCTGAAGATTGTGCGAGCGCTCCCGTATGGCTCGAAGTTGTAGCGGACATTCCTGCCGGCCGGCTCTATGACGGTGAAATTCAACCTGCGACCTGCGCTCGGATCATGACGGGCGCGCCCCTTCCGTCAGGCGCGGACGCCGTTGTCCCGGTCGAAAAAACCCGTGAGGAAGGAGGGCATGTTTGGATTGATGAAGCGCCTGCGAAAGGTGTTCACGTTCGTTTAGTCGGCGAGGATGTCAAAAAAGGAGAAAAGGTGTTCAATCCGGGGTGCGTTATAACACCTCCAGTCGTAGGGATGTTGGCCACGCTCGGGTTTAACCCGGTATCCGTCGTCAAACGACCGGAGATCGTAGTTATTTCAACGGGAGACGAACTGGTTGCGTCATCGAAAACACCCGGACCCGGACAGATTCGGAACTCGAACGGTCCTGCGCTGGCAGCTCAAGTTGAATCCGCGGGCGGCGTCGCCAAGGCCGTGTTGCATGCGCCGGACAATCCTGAAGACATCCGAAAAGCTGTCGAGGCAGGCATGGGCGGCGATATTTTCCTGTTTTCAGGGGGCGTTTCGATGGGAGCCTATGATTATGTGCGAACTGAGTTGGAAAACATGGGCGCCACATGGGACTTCTGGAAAGTAAATCAGCGTCCCGGCAAACCTCTTGTATTTGGCCGCTATGAAGACACGCTCCTTTTTGGTCTGCCAGGAAATCCCGTCAGTTCAGCGATGTGTTTTGAAATGTACTGCCGCCCTCTCCTGGCCCGTATGTTAAAGCGCGACAAGGAGTTTCGAGATCTTCAGCCGGCCATACTTTCTCACCCGATGAAAAAGGTGAAAGGGCTCTATTATTTTGCGAGAGGCATCGTGGATGATGCGGGGCCGGATGGTATTCGAATGGTTCGAGATACCGGTCCGCAGGGCTCTAATTTGTATTCTTCGGTGGTGAATGCGAACTGTATTATCCACCTACTGGAAGACATGGAAAATCCGGAAGAAGGCACGGAAGTTTTGATCGAAACGCTCGACTGGTGAGCACCGATTCATCCGAGCTTAAAAACCGGTACAAACTCCGTCAGAGTCAGGCCTGTCGCCGCGCTTCGATCTGCGCTCTCTCCCCCGCCGGCCTCCAGTTCATACGCAACCCGATCACACCGGTAGTAGCGTTGCTGGAAATAGACCGGCTGTCCCTGCTCTGAATACGACGTTCGTTCGAAAACGAGTAAGGCTCGCCCCCAGGGAATATTTAGATGACCTGCGATGTCGTTGGGTGAATTGACCGCTTCGATCTGGAAGCGCTCTCGTTTGATCGGGATGTCGAAATCTCTTTCAAGAATAGTGTAGATTGTTTCTGAGGCGAGATCACTATCGACAAGTAAACGGGCATACATGGCCGGCAGCCAAGTGCTGTCAAATGCGATCGGTTCATCGTTGCCAAACCTAAGCCGATCAAGACGCACGACCTTTTGTCCATCCGTCAAGCCGAGCGCACGCATAACCTTTTTTGCAGGCTGTTCGGCTTCAAAAAGAAGGACTTTCGAGTGGGCGCGAAGGCCAGCCACTGCCATATCGTCCACGAAATCCGTCAGTTGAACGGGGCCTCGCCTTGCCTGAGGACCTTGAACAAATGAACCCAGACCCTGCCGCTTATAAATAAGTGTCTCTGATTCCAGTGTCTGAAGGGCACGACGGACAGTTATCCTACTTACTGAAAACAGTTGGCCCAGCCGATTTTCGGACGGGAGTTGATCATCGACCCCCCAAATATTCTGTTCGATTTGTTCGCGGATCCATGAACTGATTTGTTCATGCCTGGGACTACCCGATTTAAGGGGAAAAAGGGGTTCGCTCATGGAAGGAGGACTGGTATACCAGGAGACGTGTTTCGGGAAGATAGCCCACATTGGGGTAAGTTGTAATTACGTGCTAATACAAGTTTCCCGAATAACTGTATTTCTCGATGATTTCTGCGGTGCAACCACACCGGCGCTACTTGAGCAAAATCATCTTACCGGATTCGGCGAAGGAACCGGCGGTCATTTGGACGATGTAGGAGCCGCTCGCGTATCCGGATGCATCCCATTGAACACGATAAGAGCCGGCAGGCATCCGTTTGTCGACGAGCACAGCGACTCGTCTCCCGACCATGTCAAACACCTCGATGCGAACATCCTCAAAATGGGGTAGCGTATACCTGATCGTAGTAGATGGATTGAAGGGATTGGGATAGTTCGGTTCCAGATCAAAGGTCTTTGGAATCGCAGTTTCATCCTCGGCGATGGAAGTAATGAGCGAAGAGGTATCCAGGCTGAATACGCCACGCCCATGAGTGGCAACGATGAGCTGATCGTCTACGATTCTGAGGCGAAAGATGGACACGGCCGGTAGACCATTGTTTGCGAACTCCCATGTGGCACCATCATCTTTGGAGATAAACAAGCCGATCTCGGTACCCGCCCAGATTTCGGACGGATTATCCGGAAGTACGAGCAGATCGTGCACAGCCACGTTGGGAAAACCGTTGGCACTTTCCTTTGCAGCGCCGTTCGCAAAACCAGAAAGGTCTTCCCATGTTTGCCCCAGGTCGCGGGTTCGAAGAATCTTTGGATTATTAAACGACGAGAAGAGAACATATGCTGTCTCCGGCTCGGTAGGATGTGTAGCAATTGCGGTTATTCTTCCGGATGATAGGTCTTCCGGGGTCGGGACCGGGTTAAACGTTTCGCCCTCATCCGTTGAAACGTTCAGATTGCCAGATACGGTTTCGAATGAGAGCCCCAT
>BTQE01000160.1:0-5721 GCA_036985715.1 Rhodothermia bacterium | reverse complement strand
AAGCTTCGCACGCTACAACGCCGTGTAAAGGCCTGGAGGCTCAGCCAGATTGAGGGGTCCGAACACGAGCTCAGCACCGGTGATTCTCTACCTGATGCGGAAACGATTGAACTCGTTGTACGAGGAAATTGTCGTAAATTGAGATTTGTCGGAGGGTGCCTGCTATGAAATCATATGCACCGTGCGTGTTGGGAACGGGATCTCGATGCCACGTTCATTCAGGGTAATGTAGATCAGCTCCGTCATTTCCAACTTCCTGGCAAATTGCTTCCCATAATTGTCCACCCACACCCGGGCATACATGTCGAGGGAGAAATCGCCCATATTCAAGAAGAGCACCTGGGGTTCAGGCTCCTGCAAAATGTCGTCCTGTCGGCTGATCACATCCAAAACGATCCGTTTGACCTCGGCCACGTCACTGCCGTAGGCCACCGCGAAATTCACGCTGACCCGGATAGACGCATCGGGTTTGGTGTAGTTCTTGATCCGTGCATTGGCTAGTTGCGAATTCGGAATGGAGATCACTTCGTTGTCGTAGGTCAGCATCGAGGTGGTGCGAAGACCAATGTCCAGCACCACTCCCATTTCGTCGCTCTCGAGTCGGACCTTGTCACCCACATTGACAGAACGATCCAATATGAGCTGAATGCCGGAAAAGATGTTGGACAGGCTGGTGTTCAAGGCCAAGGCGACAGCCAGACCGCCAATACCAAGGGCGCCCAATAGGGGGCCGATTTGGACGTCCCATTGCCCCAGGATGATCAGAACACCAAGGATGACAACGCTCATCTTTACGGCCTTGCGTAAGAGAGGCAGCAGGCCTTTGTCCAGGGTAGACGCGGTTCGCTCTAGCCAGGTCCTTTCCAGCCATTTTGATATGTCGTCAACCAGGTTGATTGCACTGCGAATTATCAGCACAGCAAGAACAGAGAACAGTATCCGCTCGGGAACGGAGGTCTGCAGAGCCAGAGGCGCGAGGGCCACCATCAGACCGATGACCGGAATCGAATAGGTTACGAGGTTCTTGACCGCCCGGATGAGGATATCATCCACTTCGGTCTTAGTCTTTTGGACCAACCCGAGTAAGACAAATCGTAAGATCAAGCGCGCGACGACAGTCAGCACCAGTGAAAGGATGAAGATCCCCAACGACTGACTCCAAGGGTTTTCAAGATAGGAACTTAGTATGTCGGCAAGAGCGTCCATGGCAATCCTCCTCTAAACGCGTGTTGAACTTCGTACCTGATCGTACAAGTACCCTATTTGGGCGGTCGTCTGTCAGATTAAGCTGCGATCATTTTCTCCCTCACGATGGCCTTGCCATCGGTCATGATAGCATACGGATTACTCCCTTCACAGTCACGAGCTATGCTGCGATCCTGTCTGTGGGGAATACTCGTGGCCATGGGGTGGGGAATATTCATGGCTCACGACATGAATATTTCGCCATAACCTTCCGTGCCTATAATGATGAGACACTTTCTTGCACGTAATTTAATGTAGAATCTGGCTGCTTAACGGTCGCTGGGGAGAGCGCAAGAGGATTAACTTGATGTCTGAACAGATAACCACAGCAGGGTTCACAAACGGAGTGGGCAAGAAAAAAACACCACATCGGCCCCTCCAAAAACAAGCTGTCGCACATCAATGCGTGAAAAGGGGGATCGTCAGCTGACGCTTTCATGAATCACCTCTCGCAGCAGACGCGCCATTTCCTTGTCCTCGTAGTCGATATGTTTGACGATCTCTTGCGCTGATGGAGTAAGCCGGTGGTAACCCCAGTATGATCTTCGCTTGGTCTCGTCCCAACCTTCACGCTGAAAATAAAGCGGCAGGTTGACATCGAAAAAGGAAATGCTGTCTGCATCTTTGAGCAGATCAGAGTCGGGATCGCCACCCACCTCATGGAATTCTACCAGCCGACAGGCCTCCTCCACTATATTTCGTTCCACGCCGCAAGCGGTCAGAATCGGACGCAGTATTTCAGCGCTGTTTCGGGCATGGGCTGCTTTGAAGGCGTTGTAATGGTCGAAGTTAGCTTGCTTTACCTTGATTCTCTCGATTGCCCGATCGATGTCATGGGCTAGTGCCGCCAGCTGTAACGCTTCGCTGGCATCCGGTTCCAGACGCAAAAGCCACTCCAATGTGTTGTCGGCGTGACACGGATCTTCAGGCACCGGTGAGCCTGCAATGATCAGTCGGATTTTCTGTTTCGCACATTCGATGTTAGCCAATACACGCCACCCTGACACGGCACATGGTCTCAACATTCATCACAACGGCAATAACCACAAGCACCGGGAATACCATATTCGTCGCTACCCCAAGAAAGATAAGAAACACACGTACATCCCGCCCCATCCGCAGTCCGGACTTGATGCGCTCGCGCATCAGGTTGTCGTATTTGTCGGCGGTGTAACTCAGCATGAACGAGCCGATAATGGCCATGAAGCCGGTGAAGAGAACCCAGCCGTTCGCTTCAATTGCCAGCACGTGCCAGGTCAAGCCGAACAGCAGGAAGGCGTCGGCATAGCGGTCCAGCACTGCATCGAACCAGCCGCCGAAGTCGCTGCTTTGGTACTTAAGTCTAGCCACTTCGCCGTCGCAACCATCGACGATGGATGCGAACTGCGCCAGAACACCACCGATGAGCAAGGAGATATATCCACCCATCACAAACAATCCTGCGGCCACCAGGGAAAACAGAAACGAGAACAGGGAAATTTGATTGGGCGTGATATTAAGTTTCACCAAATGGCGGGAAAACATCACGGAAAGGGGGCGGTTCAAATGCCGTGATACTGGCCCGTCGGTTGGTTTGTCTCGGAGACGGTCCAGCAAGGCCTTCTCCGCCCTTTTGAAGGCCGGAGGATCGTCTATATCAATCCAGAAACTGTTAGAAGCGATCGCGTTGGCGCGTCCATCTTCAGTCAGGACACGTATCGCCCCGGACAATGTCGTATCGCTGTCTTTTTCTCTATTTTGTTCCAATGCCTCAAAGATGGCGGAAGAGCAGAGAAAAATACCGGTATCCAAGCCGTTGAAATCGGTCATCCCTTTTCCGATATCACAGATCTTCCCGTTTTTTACCCTAACGCGGGTCACATCATCCAGGTCAATGAGGGGATTGTGAATGTCGCTATCCACTACGAGCGCTACTTCTCCGTCGGGTAGGGAATGGGTCGTCAAGGCGCGGACAAGCTCCGGATCAAAGAGATGATCCGCCATGAGCAGCAGAAACGGCTCCTGCAGAACGTCCCGTGCCTTGAGCACTGAAAGGCCGTTTTCTTTCTCCCAATCTTCATTCACCAGTGGCGTGATCTGAATGGCGAGACGTTTCGCCAGCCGTTCCAGAAAATCACGGACCAGGTCGCTCTGCCACCCGATGACAACGTAAAATTCGTCCACACCGGCTTCCATGGCGGAGCGGATCACGCGTTCGATAATGGGAATGCCCAGAATAGGGATGAGGGGCTTGCTGTCACCTTTCTGCCGTAGTCGGCTGCCATCGCCCGCCGCAATGATTAGACACTTTCTTCCGATCACCTCAGTCGCCATGAATAAAATGCTCTAACATCTGGAATGCTTCATCGTCGGTGAACTGCTGCAGTGGATGTTTGCAGAAATAGGCCGATGGCGCTTTCAGTATGCCTCCCTGTCCACGGCTCAAGGCCAGCTTGGCGCACCGGATGGAATCGATCGCCACTCCCGCCGAGTTGGGCGAATCCTCCACCGACAAACGCAACTCGAGATTCATAGGCACATCACCGAACAGCTTCCCCTCCATGCGGATGAAACAGACCTTATTATCGTTCTGCCAGGGCACATAATCACTGGGACCGACATGGATGTTGTCATCCTCCAAACGTCGGGCGGCTACTGCCTGCACCGCCTCGGTCTTGGACACTCTCTTGGAAGTCAGACGATTCTGGTCGAGCATGTTGAGAAAGTCGGTATTGCCGCCGGTATTGAGCTGGTAGGTTTTCTCCAGTCTGACCCCGCGCTTTGCAAACAGATCAGTCAACGTGCGGTGGACAATGGTCGCCCCCAACTGAGCCTTGATGTCATCGCCGATTAGAGGGAGACCGGCTTCTTCAAAACGCCTTGCCCAGGATCCTTCAGGATCACTGGCGATAAAAACCGGAATATTGTTGACGAACGCCAAACCGGCCTTCAGCACACAATCGGCATAAAACCGGGTCGCCTCCTCGGAACCGACCGGGAGGTAGTTCAAAAGAATTTCAGCGTCGGAGTCCTTCAGTATTTTGACGATTTCTTCTTCGGTCTGCTCCGGCTCGTTTGCAAGCACAAACGTACGTTTTTCATCGTAATGATTCATGTGTTCCGAAAACCCATCCAGGACCCTCCCCATTTGAACGGCAACTCCGGATTTGGGGACGTCGGGACAGAAAACCGCCGTACAGTTGGGATCGGAGAAAATGGCCTCGTGGACATCAGTGCCGACTTTACGCTTGTCGACATCGAAGGCCGCAACGACCTCGATATCGCCAGGTGTGTACCCTCCAATCTCCCAATGCATCAGGCCAGTGGCATTTTGCGGGGACTTTTCCCGATAGTAGTGGATGCCCTGTATCAAAGAACAGGCGCAATTTCCAACTCCAACAATAGCGATTTTTATGTTGTCCATAGTTTTATTTGTCTCCTCCATATTCTCTAGAGAAATGCGTTCTATTAAAAGAAAACCTCTTCATTTCGTTTGATTTCTTCCACAACAAGGATGGCCACGATCGGAACCAGACCCCAATTTCCGTAGTGATTTAGGAGCCGGTTTTGGCTCACGGAGAGCCAGTATCTTTCCGTTTGGTGAGTAGATAGGGCAGCGGTCCCCAATTTCCTATCATCGAGTGCTGCCGCCGGATGTTGTAAAAGGTTGTTCGTTTCTCGATGATGCTGTTAAGCTCTGTGAGTTTTTCGGCTTCGCAGATCTGCGAAGCCGATTTCCGTCTTCTTGCGACCCCGACTCCTTCTCCCCTCTTAATCCCAACGACTTGGAGGATTAGCTATCAAGTCGCACAAAATAGAAACCTCCTCGCCGTACAAGACGAACTGATTCCATTCCGGTGTGTCCGGAAGTTCATATCCGTGATATTTGTGGCTCTTGTCCTTTAACTCTCCCCACGTAACGGAGCCATCCCAACCCCCCCCTTCTTCTCGGTTTGGGACGAAATAAAAAATGTACTGGCTGGGAATCGCAGGTTCCGGTACGATGTAGTGGTTTTCTTCATCTACCAGAAAACTTGCCCGATCGGGGATGGCCTCTGATCCAGTTATACCTAAAGTGAACGTTAAAAATAAAAACGCCAGTATCCCGAGTATAGCCAGGATTTTCTTTATTACACCCTATTCCGACTCTCCATCTTTTTCCATTCCCTTCCCCGTTTTGTTGCCCTTGCGGAAAAATAAGAGAGGGTTACACTTGAATTACTATGGAGCTCACCGAATACACTTTTCTCCTCACCTTATATGCCGTTCTTACTTTATTTGGTACTCGTTTCATTGACCTCTCGTTTGTCTCCGATATTATCATCTCCTTTCGACAGACAATATTATGCGATGGTTCGTTCGAGAGCTGAAATAAGATCCTCGTCGAATCTCCCAGCGCGCATCCTCTGGATATAGACCTCGGTCGTGGAGCGATCGCCATGCTTGAGCACATCCTGAATCGCTCCTAGATCAAATCCGAATCGGTCAAGCTGATGC
>BTQE01000159.1:0-5744 GCA_036985715.1 Rhodothermia bacterium | reverse complement strand
CACCGGTCCATAGAGCGATGCGAATGGTTCGCCGGGGGCTAACGCCCTTTTGCGCATAAACAGACTTCAGAATCCGCATGACCTCGACCATTACCGCTGATCCAGCGGCATTATCAGTGGCGCCCGTTCCCGCGTGCCACGAGTCGAAGTGCGCGCCCACCATCACGACTTCATCTCCGATTTCCGGATCCGTACCTGGAATTTCACCCACGATGTTGTATTCCATCGGATCGTCGTCGTTGAAAGCGACTCGAAGATCAAGATCCAGCTCGACAGATATTCCGAGTTCCAGGAGCCGCATCATCCGGTTGTACTGTTCTACCGCGACGGTCAATTGAGGCACAGTTTCCGGATTCGACATATCCCACGGACGGGTTCTGCTACCGGCTTCGGTGGGCGTTGGAACGGCTGCGCTGGATACGAAAATGGTCCCGTAGTCTCCTAGCCTTCCACGATCCAAAATAGCCAGCGGCTTTTCTGAGAAAAGGAAGTTGTTGAGCTCGCGCCGAAACATCATTTCGGCTCGGCGCTCTTCACTGAAATAATGGTGGCCTCGTCCCGAGTCTTTTCCAGGTACCGCATTCGCCAGGCTCAGCAGCCTCGCTTCATCAAGCCGACTCGCAGTCGGGCCAAATGGTTCTTCCAGGTCCCGAATTTCCTGGGTCAAAACGATCTTATTCGCGAGCTTACCCCGATACTGGTCGAAGTCTTCCACGCTATTCGCGTCTACGAAAATCACTTTTCCTGAGACTTGGCCATTCGTTCCCGGAGTCCAGGCTTTCGGATACGCGGAGACCAGAAAACCGCCATAGGGTGTGCTGGCCTGAATGCTCAAGTATTCAACAGTCCAGCCCCGTCCAAACGGTCCCCAGGCCTCCTTGTGTACGTTTTCGAGCCCGAGCTCGTCAAATGTCTCGAGTGCCCACTCTGTGGCTCCATCGATAGCAGGTGAACCCGTTAGCCTACCACCATAAACATCCGTCATCCAACTCAAGAACTCCATGACACGGCTGTTTTCAAGACCCTCTGCCTTGATCATTTCCACAGCTTCATCGTCCACCGGTTCGGTTTTCAATTGGGCTGCAGCACTAGACGTCAGTCCCAGAATCAACAAACTGCCAACGACGAGGTTGATATATGCTTTAGCGATCATTTCGAATCCTCCAAAAATGTGGTGCTGCCGAAAATCTCTCAGATACGGGGTCTGGCGACGCGTTATTCCGTGAGCAACAAGCATTATCCCTGAAAGATAGCGGCTCAAGATTGCCGAGCAACAGGGGTGTGAGAAGCTCTTGTTAAACCTTCAAAAACGTGCCTTTCAAGGCAACTTGGTTCGAAAACGAATAAGAGGGAGAACCCATAATTACGGCCCCGAACTTCCTATTTCCTGAGGGTAGCCAAGGAGCATGGCGTAGGCTGGAGCAAGGAGTATTTCGGGATCTACCGAGAGAACAGCCAGGTAGGTATCCCGGACTTTTTCGAACGAATTCCTGTACTGATCCGGAATGGGGCCCACGCTTGGGATTTTCTGACGGCGGTGATTTACCTGCGAGCCATTCTTCCAGAAACGATAGTCAACATGGTCACCCGTGGCCAGGCCTGTATGTCCAACATATCCAATGATTTGTCCCTGTTTCACATTTACCCCGGGCCGCATGCCTTTCGCAATCCGTGACATGTGCAGATATCCCGTCGTATAGGTGCCGTTGTGACGGATCTTTACCCAGTTTCCGTTGCTTCCGCTATATCTTGCTTCCTCAACAACACCGTCTCCGGTAGCTCGAATGGGGGTGCCATAAGGAGCAACATAGTCGGTACCCAGGTGTGCCGTGTAGATTTTTTGTACCGGGTGGTACCGCCTTGACGTGAAGCCCGAACTTATCCGCGAGTACCGGACCGGAGCGATCAGAAATGCTTTTCTCAGACTCGCGCCGGTTTCATCGTAGTGCTCGTCGATGTCGTCTTCTTGAAAATGAAATGCGAAATTATCCGATCCCATATGATTGAAACGGGCGGCATGGATCTTCCCTATTCCAATCCGATCGTCGCCGACCCAGAGTTCGTCATAAATGACTTTGAAATAATCTCCTCGCTGTGTCCGGTAGAAATCGATCTGCCAGGCATATACCTCGGCCAGTTCATTGGCCAGAATCGGACTGGCTCCTTGCTCAAGTAGCGTCTCATAGAGAGAGGAATTGATGACTCCGGTGATCGATTTCTCCTTTACGGTTACAGGTCTTTCCTCTACTCGCGCGTCGAGTCCATCATGCAGATCAAAAACCACGTATCGAATGCGGTCCTGCTGATAGACCATAAATAGCGGCGTTCCCAGGGAATCGTCCCGGTAGATCCGATACCTGTTGTCAGCTCTAAGGCGGCGTATATCAAAGACGCTCTTTGACGCAGCGGCAATCTCGACGATGGCGTCGTAGGGGATGTTGTGTGGGACGAGAAGATCAGCAAACGTCTGATTCCTGCCGATTTTGGCATCGATTCGCTCATATTCCGAAAGCGAGAAGCCATACTCGTCGAACTCCACGGGCTGCTCGGGTGATTCGTCGGCAATCTGAGCGATGTCGGCGCTCTCGTTAGAGATCGCTCCAGTTCCCGGTTTAATCATCAAAAAGACGATGACAGCGAGTATCAGGAAGAAAACAACCGTAAAAAGAAGCCGTTTTGGCATGAACCGCTCCGGGGTGCAGGTTGAGGTGATGATTCGAAGAGGTCTTTCAAATGGATCCGAAGATAAAATTAACCCGAAAAATCGGGTTTTGACTGAAAATAATGATGCCGACCCTCAGAACATCGGCCAAAATAGCAATAAGTTAGGGATAGACCCGATAGAGACTGCCCGGATGCGCGTCAGGTCACTTTACGAGCGATAAGATTCGAGTTTTCGTCCCTTCACGGGTGGTCAGCGAATAAACGTATGACCCACTGGGCAGATCTTTACCGTCAAATCCGAATTCGTGGGTTCCGCCCGGCAGGAAGTCATTTACGAGAACCGCTACCTTTCGCCCATAAAGGTTATACAATGCGAGGTGCGCATGGCCGGGCTCAGTCATTTGGAATGAGATAGTCGAAGTAGGGTTAAAAGGATTCGGGTAATTCTGATCGAGTTCGAAGGCACGAGGAATCGAGTCCGTCTGCCCGGTGGCGGTCGATGTGGCGGGTTCGGTAAAAGTGTATCGCCGGTTGACCGCTATACTGTTTTCGACGACGGGCGATCGAGTACCCCCCAATACACTCTCAGTTCGTCAATCATCGTCGCATCGCCCACCCCGAAGTGAAGCACGCCGCTGCTCTGTGAGCAAAAACTGTCTCCACCACTCACACTACGTACGAATGTCCGCCCGCCGGCATCGATTTCAACCCGAGAGCCAATCGCAAGGCTGTTTTGCAGGGTGCCCTTCAGGGAAACCTGAACCCAGTTTCCCGCATCAATCGTGTCGTTAATCAGAACGCGATGATCTCCGTTGATGCTGGATACGACGAAATCCATCAATCCGTCGTTGTTGAAGTCGCCCGATGCAAGGCCCTGTGCGAAAAAATCAAAGGGAATTCCTGTGCTTTGACTGGTCTCCGTGAAAAAGCCATCCTCATTGGTGTACAGAATGGATGCGGTCCGCTGCCAGGACCGGTCGGACACGATGAACAGATCGTCATCGCCATCACTTTCAAAATCTGAAAAGATCACTCCCCAGGACACACCGTTTCTCCCGGCGCCGCGCTCGGTGGCCACGTCCGAGAACACGCCCCGGCCGTCGTTCAGGTAGAGTCTGCCCAGCTGAATTCTGGTGATATAAGCATCCTGCCAACCGTCGCCGTTAATGTCACCCCAGGCCATACCCATGCTGAATCCGAATCCGTTAAAGGCGATATTTGCGTCGGCTGCCACGTCTAACATAGGAAACGTTCCGTCGTTCACGTGGAGTCGAGTGAACGAATTAAAATCTCGAACAGCAAACAGATCCACATCTCCGTCCCGGTCATAATCGGTCCAGACGGACTGCCAGGAGTCCAGATTATGGGGAACGTTATCTCCGCCCTGTATACCGGCCAGTTCCGAAACATCCTGAAAGTGGGTACCGTCGACATTTTGATAGAGAACATCCAGGCCTCCGCGTACAGCCAGGAATAAATCGATAAACCCGTCCCCGTCGACGTCACCAAACGCTGCGGACCCGAGTGAAATTGAGGATTCTACACCGAATGCGTCAGTGACATCCGTGAAGGAGCCACCCCCCTGATTGAGCCAGAGCGTGTTTTTTCCCTCCAACCGGTGACCCAAGAAAAGATCGGGCAGGCCATCGTTGTTGATGTCCGCCCATATGGGGATGACCAGGCTACTATCCCCGGTGATGCCGTATTGGGCAGCGACATCGGTAAAGGTGCCGTCTTGATTGTTGCGGAAAAGGGCCGGGGCTCGATCCTTCAGGGCAATCGTGATGTCATCCCAGCCATCGCGATCAAAATCGAATGCAGAAATGCCCGTACCGCGAGCGTCGGTCTGGATGCCGGCGCTGAGGGAAATATCAATAAGGCGAAGAGATTGCGCACTGGATAGCGATATGCAGCAGCCTATGGCCACAGAGATTGCCAGTGATCGAAAAATGCCGGGGCTCAACATTGCAGGTGGGAAAAATAGAAGATTGGAGCCATTCGGTCCCCCAATCCAACATCAGCCGGGTGTCCAGGATTGCTCTTCCTGACCCGCGCTTCGATTGATGAATCGGGAGGCCACGAAGAGAAAATCAGAAAGCCGATTCAAAAAGACAAGCGCCTCGGATCCGATCGACTCTTTCTGCTGCAACTCAACGACCAGCCGTTCTGCGCGTCTACAGACGGTACGAGCCGTGTGAAGTGCGGCACCGGCCGTGGCGCCTCCAGGAAGAATGAATTGTGTCAGTGGAGGGAGCTCATCTTCCATTCGGTCAATGTGCATTTCCAGCTTTTCGACGTGCTTGGGCTCGACTCGAGGGACATCGACTTTCGTGTCCATAGGGGTTGCCAGATCCGCTCCCAACACAAACAATTCCACTTGAATATCACCGAGTATCCGATCGATTTCTGAATCATCCGTTTCAGAGAGAAACGACCGTGCCAGGCCGATCATCGCATTCAGTTCATCCACGGTGCCATAGGCCGCAATTCGGGCGCTAGATTTCAAGACTCGCGGCCCTCCAAAAAGCCCGGTCGTACCTGAATCTCCCGTTTTGGTATAAATTTTCATGTCAAACGGCTATCATCTGAATCTAGAATGGAAGCCCATCCGTCACTTTCCGCTCTTTCTGAGCGGACGCTGGTACATAATACGAAGCGGCGATGGGTCTGCAGAAGTGCTTGCGGAAGAGCCGGCAGCGGCGGCGACGGAAGGACTCGCCGAGGCGGCGGCAGCAGGGTGTGCAGAAACACCCTCCCACGAAACCGAGGCGTCCATATGGAAAACATCTGCTATAAGGGATTCATTAAGAATCTGCTCTGGTCGTCCCGAAGCCACGAGCTCACCATGTTGTAGCACGAACAGATGGTTGGAAAATCGAGCCGCCAGTTCCAAGTCGTGAAACGCACCGATTACCGTCTTTCCTTCCGAAATGAACGCCCGAACTCGATACAGAAATTCATACTGGTGGTGCACATCAAGGTGGGTTGTGGGTTCATCCAGCAACAGGATATCCGCTTCCTGGACGAGGGCCTGGGCCAAAAAAACCCTTTGCTGCTCACCACCGCTGAGCGAGGACATG
>BTQE01000158.1:0-5772 GCA_036985715.1 Rhodothermia bacterium | reverse complement strand
TTACGAGTCGGAAAATGAATTTGACGCGGCGCTTGAGCACTGGAATCAGGCGTATGCGCTCAATCCGTTGAGCCGCGTTATCGAAGCAGGATTGAAAAAAGCCGTACTACGGTCCTTGCTCACGGTAGAACAGGTAGACGGAGTCGCTCAGGATGATGTAGATCTTGATCTACTCATTCAGGAGTTGGAAACTGCCCGAATTGTACCGGATCCGGATGTCTCGGAGATCTCTGACGATGAGCTGGAAGACGACATCGAAGATCTGGTTTCTGAAACGCTTGCCCGAATCTACGCGATGCAGAAATACTACGATGAAGCGCGTCTTGTGTATGAAACGTTGGCTCGTCAGAATCCCGATCGACAATATGAGTTCGAAACGAAAGCGATTGAGATGCAACAACTGGGCCTCGAGAGTAACTAGGCTCTAAGCCTTCAAGATCGCATGTCGGACCCGCTTCAAAATCTATTTAGTTCGGACGAACGCCTTGTCGTCGGCGTCATGTCTGGCACATCCGTCGACGGCATTGATGTGGCTACGGTGCGCGTATCGGGTAGCGGCTCGGCCATCCAGTTTGACATTCTCGGGATGCATACATCTCCGTTCGAACCGGATTTGTCCGAGGAGATTCTGAAGAACTCTGTTCCCGAAACTTCGTCTGTCCGATCACTGACGCTGTTAAATGCCCGACTCGCACACGCATTCGCACGCGCAATTAGAGATGGACTGGAGGCGATCGGTCAGTCGATGGATGATGTAGACGCCGTCGGATTGCACGGCCAAACCGTGTATCACCAACCTGAGGTCGTCTCTATCGCGGGACTTGCCGTGTCCGGTACGATGCAGGTCGGCGATCCTTCCGTTCTTGCCAACCTGCTTGGATGTACGGTCGTCGGCGATTTTCGACTGGCTGATATGGCGCTCGGCGGACAGGGGGCTCCACTCGTTCCATACTTCGATTACGTTTGTTTTCGCCATGAGAAGGAAGGTCGATTGCTGCTGAATCTAGGTGGAATCGCCAATATTACCGTGCTTCCGGCGAACTGTGCCATGAGCGACGTGACGGCTTTCGATACCGGTCCAGCGAATATGGTTCTGGATGGTTTGTCGAAGCGATTGTATGGCGAGGATTTTGATAAAAACGGGTCGTATGCGGCAGCGGGTAATATCGACGACGAATGGTTGTCCGAGTTGATGGCTCATCCGTACTTCAGGTCGAAGCCTCCCAAGTCGACCGGGCGAGAGCTTTTCTCAGCCGCGTACGTCGATCAGTTCATTCATACTGCGGAGACGAGGGGTTTTTCGAAATTCGATATGCTTGCGACGGCGTCGGCGCTGACGATCCGTACCATTTTCGATGCCTACGAGCGATTTATTGCTCCAAATAAATCGATTGACCGTCTGATCGCATCTGGTGGAGGAGTGTACAACGATGTGCTTCTGAGCGGTCTAAAGAATATTTTTGAGGGGGTTATAGTTGAAACGACGGCTGAGCACGGGCTGGATCCGGGCGCCAAGGAAGCGGCCTGTTTTGCCGTTCTTGCGCACGAGACGTTAAACGGCGTGGCCACGAATCTTCCATCGGTGACGGGTGCCCACCATTCGACGATTCTTGGAAAGATTTGTATTCCGGCGTAGGATAGATCAGCGGCCCTCTAACGAACGCACCTGGACAGTCAGATTTATGCCCCATTCGTTCACACCCATCGCCTCGATTGGCGAATTCGGTTTGATTGATCGTATCGCCGGAATCGTTCCAAATCCTCTGGAAGATGATCGGATTCTCTGTGGGATCGGGGATGACGCGGCCGTCTATCGGGTGTCGGCCGGACAGCTTCAGGTAGTTACCACCGATGCACTCATCGAGGGTATCCATTTTGACCGCACGTTAACTCCGATGGCGTATCTGGGAGGGAAGTCGATTACCGTCAATGTGAGTGATATTGTAGCCATGAATGCCAGGCCAACGCTGGCTACGATCGCGCTTGGCATCCCTCGGAACATGTCCGTCGAGATGGTCGAAGCCCTGTATTCGGGAATCAGTGAAGCCTGTAATATGTACGGCCTCAAGCTCGTGGGAGGCGATACCACGTCCTCGCATGCGCTGTACATCGTCGTCAGCATGATCGGAGAAGCAGCGGATGACGACGTCGTTTTTAGGCGGGGTGCTCGAGAGGGAGACGTTTTGTGTGTGACAGGCGACCTGGGAGGGGCCTATGCGGGCCTGCAAGTTCTGCTTGACCAGAGACGAGCGATGGATGAGCTCGGGGATGAGTTCGAACCAGACCTTGAGGAGCATCGAAGAGTGATCGACCGGCAGCTTACACCCTCTGCAAGAATCGATTTTGTAGACATATTATCGGAGATGTCTATTCGACCCAGTTCCATGATCGACATCTCGGACGGATTGGCCTCTGAGGTGCATCATCTGTGTACGAATAGCGATACGGGAGCAACGATTCGAGTTTCAGCGCTGCCGATAGATCCGCTCACGCGGGCGGTCGCCGACCAGTTTATGGACGATGTCGATACCTACGTGTTTTATGGGGGAGAGGATTACGAATTGCTGTTTACCGTTTCTCAAGAAGAGGGGGAAAGCCTCGTGGCGGGGGGCCAGGCTGCCATCATTGGAGAAATCCTCGAGAGTTCGGCAGGAGTAAATGCCCTTAGCCCTGAAGCCGGTCTTATCCCACTGGAACCAGCCGGATTCGACCATTTTGGAGATTCGTTCAGCGAAAACGGCGTCTGATTCAGTCTGGGTGCTGTGTTACCGCCGAGTTGACCCCGAGTGTTGTGTACGCGTAGAAAAAGAATAGACGGCGCATCCTGATGACCGTATTTCAAGTCATCATCAATCCGAAGAGACGACCGGATTACAATCGCTAAAGCTGATCTACCCTATATCATCGGTGCGAAAACCTATTCGACGCTTCGATTTTTCTTCTTCTGTCAAGAGATGCCCGAGAAGTTTGTAGATCGACTGAATCTGATTGTCCATTCTCTCGATCTTACTACGCATTTCCACGTTGCTCGCCAGTATCTCCCGAAGCTTGGAGAACGTCCTGATAATCTGGATGTTGACTTGGATCGCGCGTTTGCTCCTGAGAACGCTTGAGAGCATCGCTACACCGTACTCGGTGAAGGCATACGGCGGATTCGACGTCCACCCCAACTTGAGGTCGCAAATTGCGACCTCAAAGATTCGAACTCTTCTTTTGTGAGCCGGAACATAAAATCTTCGTGAAAACGTTCTCGGTTTCTGCCTACCTGTTCGTTAAGACGCTTGGTCTCAACACCGTAAAGCTCAGCCAGATCTTGATCGAGCATCACCTTGATCCCCCGGATGAGGAAAACCATGTTGGCAATTCTCTCGTCTGGAATACGCGATAGGGATGCGTTAAAATGCTTTATAGCCATTGGAGCACGAGCCGACTAACTACGGGCTGATTGTTGTCCAGTCTGGACACTAGAGGAGACCCCGTTACTCTGAACACGTAACGTTTCGACTCTAGGAAAAAGGGATCAGGCCTCTAAAGGAGGTTGCAGAAAGGCAACTCAAAAAGAATGAGAGTGTGATTAAATCACCCAGCGATCAACAAAGCTGATCTACCCTATATCATCAGTACGAAATCCTATTTGGCGCCGCGGCTTTTCTTCTTCCGTCAAGAGATGCCCGAGAAGTTTGTAGATCGACTGAATCTGATTGTCCATTCTCTCGATCTTACTACGCATTTCCACGTTGCTCGCCAGTATCTCCCGAAGCTTAGAGAACGTCCTGATAATCTGGATGTTGACTTGGATCGCGCGTTTGCTCCTGAGAACGCTTGAGAGCATGGCTATTCCCTGTTCAGTAAACACGTAAGGTAAATAACGGCGACCACCGCGCCCCTTTTTTGAGATCCCAATTTGGGATTTCAAAACTTCGTCCTCTTCTTTTGTTAGCTGGAACATAAAATCTTGTGGAAAGCGGTCATTATTACGTCTTACGTTACGAATCAAGATCCTGGTCTCCACACCGTAAAGCTCAGCCAGATCTTGGTCGAGCATCACCTTGATCCCACGGATAAGGAACACCTTATCGGCAATTCTCTCGTCCGGAATAAGCGATAGGGATGCGCCAGAATGCTTCATTGCCATGGCACTACGAGCCGACTTAACGATGGGCTGATTCTTGTCCAGTCTGGACGCTAGAGGAGACCCTGTTACCCTGAACTCATAACGTTTCCACTCTGGGAAAAAGGGCATCGGACCCTAAAGGAGGTTGCAATGGAACAGGGAGTGTAATCTGATGATGCTAATTGAAGGTATTATCAATCCGAAGAGACGAGCGGATTGCGATCGCAAAGCTGATCTACCCTATATCATCGGTGCGAAATCCTATTCGGCGCTTCGGTTTTTCTTCTTCCGTCAAGAGATGCCCGAGAAGTTTGTAGATCGACTGAATCTGATTGTCCATCTTCTCGATCTTCCTACGCATTGCCACATTGCTGGCCATTATCTCTCGAAATTTTATGAAAATCCGGATGATCTGGATGTTGACTTGGATCGCGCGTTTGCTCCTGAGAACGCTTGAGAGCATGGCAACGCCTTGTTCAGCGAAGGCGTAGGGACTTCTCCGAAGGCCCATCTTTGCAGTAGGATTGGACATCACAATTTGTGATCTCCAATTATCAAGCTCCTTCTTCGAGAGGCGGAACATGAAGTCTTCCGGGAATCGATCGCTGTTGCGATTTACGGCCTGATTGAGAGTTCTCGTTTCCACACCGTAAAGCTTGGCCAGGTCTTGGTCGAGCATCACCTTGATTCCCCGAATGAGGAACACCTTATTTGCAATTCTCTCGTCCGGAATAAACGAAAGGGATTCGTCAGAATGCTTCATTGCGATTGCAGCGCGAGCCGACTTAACGATTGGGTGATTCTTGTCCAGTCCAGACACTAGAGGAGACCCCGTTGCTCTGAACACATAACGTTTCCACTCTGGGAGAAAGGGATTAGACCTCTAGTGGAGGATGCAGAGAGGCAACTCAGAAGGAAGGAGCGTGCGATTAAATCACCCAGCGATCGACAATGCTGATCTACCCAACATCGTCGGTGCGAAATTCTATTCGGCGCTTCGGTTTTTCTTCTTCCGTCAAGAGATGCCCGAGAAGTTTGTAAATCGACTGAATCTGATTGTCCATCTTCTCGATCTTCCTACGCATTGCCACATTGCTGGCCATTATCTCTCGAAATTTTATGAAAATCCGGATGATCTGGATGTTGACTTGGATCGCGCGCTTGCTCCTGAGAACGCTTGAGAGCATGGCTACACCGTAGTCGGTGAAGGCATACGGTGGCTTCCGACGACCACCCCAACTTGATGTCACAAATTGTGATGTCAAGTGGTCAAATTCTTCCTTCGAGAGCCGAAACATGAAATCCTCCGGGAATCGGTCACGGTTACGGTTTACTGACTGATTGAGAATTCTCGTCTCTACTTCGTTAAGCTCGGCCAAATCTTGGTCGAGCATCACCTTGGTCCCCCGAATGAGGAACACCTTATTTGCAATTCTCTCGTCCGGAATAATCGAAAGGGATTCGTCAGAATGCTTCATTGCGATTGCAGCGCGAGCCGACTTAACGATCGGGTGATTCTTGTCCAGTCTGGACCCTAGAGGAGACCCCGTTACCCTGAACACATAACGTTTCCACTCTGGGAAAAAGGGATTGGGACTCTAAAGGAGGTATCGGAGAAGCGACTTGAAACGGAGCGTTCGATAACGTCACATCGTGAT
>BTQE01000157.1:0-5786 GCA_036985715.1 Rhodothermia bacterium | reverse complement strand
AACGTAACCCACGCTTCGGCTGTCTTAGAATCGCGCAGCAGATCAATAAAGCCTTTGGAATAGACATCGATAAGGATCTGGTCCGGCGTGTCCTCGCCAAGCACTACCACCCAAATCCCGATGACGATGGGCCGTCATGGTTAACCCTGCTCGGACACACGAAAGACAGCCTTTGGAGCATGGATCTGTTTCGATGTGAATCCATTCTATTGAAGAGCCACTGGGTGCTTGTGATCATGGATCAGTTCACGCGGCGTATCATCGGTTTTGGTGTTTGTGCGGGCGATGTCGATGGTGCTGTCCTGTGTCGCATGTTCAACACAGCCATTGCTACGCAAGGTGTTCCGCACTATCTCAGTTCGGACAACGATCCGCTATTCCGGTATCACCGATGGCAGGCAAACCTGCGTATTCTCGAGATCAGGGAAATCAAGTCCATCCCGTATACCCCGGTATCGCATCCCTTCGTTGAGCGATTGATTGGAACCATTCGGCGGGAATACCTTGACCACGTCTTCTTTTGGAACGCGCAGGATCTTGAACGAAAACTCGGCGGGTTCCTACAGTATTACAACCATAGTCGTATTCATCAGTCGCTGGATGGGAACGCGCCTGATGAAATTGGTAGCGGACATCAACCACTACCCGCAGAACTGAGTCACTATTCGTGGCTATCAGACTGCAACAGACTTTTTCAGACGCCAGTTGCTGCGTAAATTACGAATTCGCCTAGGACACGTTGTAAGTCATTGATAAATGGCGCGCCCGGAGAGATTCGAACTCCCGACCGCCTGGTTCGTAGTTAGTATTTTAGTCACTAACTATTTGTATTTAATAGTGAATACTGGGACGTCCGTTGCCCGATTTGCCTGACAATGCGGGATGATTCATAGCTGAATCCCGCAAAAGTCCCGCATAATGCTACTTGTCAATATTTGCGGTTATAGGGGAAATATCCCCCTATATGCGACAAATATATTAAGCCTCCCATTATTAGCCAGCAATTATTTTGGCTACCCACTCCGAAATGGCACACCCATTCTCCCACACGTTACCTGGAACAGCGTATCTCAAAGCCTTCTCGTTTCTAATCCTGACTTCTCCTGTTCTAGCCTGCTCGACCAAGTCATGAGTCGTGGACACAGTGCTTCCGACATCGTCGATTATCCGTGAAAGTGGTTCAATTTCAGTTGCAGTCCATTCCTCACCATGTGAACTCAGATCCATCTTCCTGAGGTCTACAACACATAACGCGAATCGGTTCGGTTCGTTCGCTGCAGTCTCCGCCTGCTTCGGCGTCAAGCGGACTTCACCGCTCGTTGTGGCTTTCACTTCCAGCAGAAAACTGCCAACCTGAAACAGGTATGACGCATCTTCGATCGGGTAACCTTCTGCCGCTGAAACTTCATAATCAAATCCTCTGTCAATTAATTCCAGGTTGACCGAGGGATGTGACTCCAGCGCCGATCTGACCGCATCTTGAACTGCCAGACCAAGGCGCCTGCAGCGTTCAACATCACGTTGCCGGCGCTTACCCTCTTCTATCGCATCAACAACACGAGAATATTCTTCTGCGTCCGCGCCCACAACCTCTACTAAGCGTGCAAGACCATCTCTCACCGCACTCAACGTAGTTTCATCCTTGGACACACCCAATAAACGCAAATCCAGGGAGTCAAAGCCAAATTCCCTACTCAATAATTCGATTGCCGCCTCATTTTCGTGTAGCCACTCCGGCTCTAACAGATCCTTCAGACTATTTGCGCTTGCCATTACCTTAGTAGTTTGCCCTTCCTCACTGTCCATCGGAATCCAAGCCCGGAATCGAAGATCCCCCAGCCAGAGGGCGCCATGAACCCGAATCGGCACGTCTTCACGAGCCCGTCGGCCGACCACCTCGCGCCATTCTTTCCAACTGGAGTCATTCGGCGCGATATAACACAATACGAGGCCAAGCAACGCCTTTGCTCCGCTCTGCCTCTCCGAACAACGGTTTAATACCTCCGGTTGAAGTAACGCGATCTGACGAAATCGTTCGCCTGATACCGATACGCCCTCAGTATCCTTTCCATCCTCCGCGATCGCAGCCAAACGTTGCTCTTTCAGTTCCTTTGGCATATTCCAATCGAGCGGATCAGCAAAGGCCATGCGCCATGCGCACAGCGCCTCGATAACCCGGCTCCCGTTTTGGCCTTCTGCATGGTAGTCCGGCGAGAGGATCCGGGACTGCGGATATGCGTCACTGAACTGCTGGGCGTCGGGATGCCAACTCTCCACGGGCGCCATCATTTGCTGTGTCTTCGTCCATCGAATGACTTTGCCCTCCGCGGAGACCAGCGGGATTCCTCTTGCGAGAGGCTCGGCTTCCTCTGGATTCGTTTTATACAGATAAGCTAGTAATGCAATACTCCCAGGAACAAACCCTGAATCCAGCTCGTCGACTTCTATATCATCTTCAGCACACTCCCGAAGGTGCTTGATGCAATCCTCAATGTGTTTATTTTCAGAAATGGTTCCAGGTAATGTCTGCGCCAGCATCTTGTCAAGATACTTCAGTCCACACCCCTCTGCCTTTTCTCTGATAGATGAATGAAGTAGCCGGCTGCGGATATCCAAACGAATGATTTCGGAGATATCCTTCAACTTTTCCGGCACCCCTGCATCCTGGCTGAGCCGATCCGGAGACGACAAGCGGCCATTTTGATCAGGAACCAACCCGTCCAGCATGGTTTTTTCGACTCCCGTTCTGGCTTCCCAGCATTCGCCCAGGACATCGAAGAACTCCGCTAAAAAAGCATATCGGTCTCCATTAACTGGAAGTTCGTCTACCTCTTTTGCCTCTGCCTTTAAACAATCCGCCATGTCTTCCAACGTAACCTGACAAATCTGGACGCCCAAGCCCGCCCACGACGCACTTGTTTTTGACCAGACCTCGGCGACCGACAGAATCGGCGGATTCATGCCATCCACCTGACTCGCTAACGACCAGATTCTTTCCTGCGCTGTTTCATCAGACCGGGAGGCCTTCATCGAACGCGCCAGCAGGAAATCAGCGGAAATCCGATCATCTGACACTATGCCAGGTACGAAGCCACCATGCGTTTCTACCAGTGGTAGCGCCGCTAGCTCTCCAGCCAGTGCCGCCAACTCATTGTTCCACCAACTCCGGTATTCCTCCCGGACATCGTGATCGGATGATACTTTTTCTACGCGGCAAAGCATCTCACAAGAATGCCATTTCCGCTCAAACACATATTGAACCGCGATCGCAGCACTCTTCAACGCCTGGTGGAGCAGCGGCTTGCTGTCATCGTCCAACAGTATCCGCGAACGCTCCTGATCAACATCAAGCTTCCCGTCGATAATGAAGTTCACGGGCAGGAACGCAGTCCCACGGATCGGATACTCCCGGAAGATACGAGGAAAACTCCGGGATGGCACCTGGAGACTAATTCCATCCCCGACCCTCTCGCCTACGATAACTACTGACGATTTCGAATCCGCACCAGACACAACTCGGACACAATGTACTTCCCGAGCAATTTCACCACCGCCTTGATAAACAGCAATGACGCGCTCCTGCACACGCGACCCCAGAAACTCAAACTCTTCGACTTCTCCAGGAGACCAATACTCGTTACCGATTTCGTCCGAACTCACTCTCACCTCACCGAGCAAAGGGCGAGTTCCATACAGGTATGGCAGGGCTTCTCGCAACGATGCGAGCCCTTTATTGAAAAAAGTAGGGTCCTGGGCCTGATATTCAAATTCTGCGGAACTGATGCCATCCAGTCCCAGAATGGGTTCGGCGGATTGAATCAAACTCTTGCACTGCTGGATATTGGCAATGATGTCATCCTCATCGCCAGATCTGTCAATCATCAATTCAAACTGTTCGAGGCCCTCTTTTTGATCAAAAATACCCCGAATCCTGGTGCGTGGCGACAGTACATGGGTTACCAGAAACCCGGTACCAAAACGACCAGTAGTTTCGATGGACTCGAATTCCTTGCTGGACCCCCCGGACACCAGCGCAGCCAGGTCCTGAGCCGTGAATGGCGCTCCGTCATGCTCAAAATACAGAGAACTTCCATCCTGCCGGAATCCCAGGCTCACAAACCCCGCCCCGTCCCGCGGACCCGCATCGAGCGCATTCTGTAGCATTTCAAACGGCCAGCGGCCAGCAGCCTCCAACGGGCTTCTTCTTGCCTCCTCCACTTTCGTGCGGATGCGGCGCGCATCATTCCGAACAGATTGCGCCTGCTGTGCCGAACTGAAGGCTTCCAGTGCCGCGTCGCTCATCTTGGCTCTCTCATTTAATGTCTATCCAGATCCCGGAAATCATCCGCGAGGTACCGTCCCAGCCTTGCCACCGAATGAAACCTTGATGCTAACTCAGCCTGTCAGGCTACCGTAGACGGGTAGAATGGGGATGGCAACTCAGGATAGGCGCGATAAACATGCCTGAATACTTCCTCCGCTTTTTCGTTCACATCCTCTTCCGTGTAGGTATCGACGGGCAGCCCGGTATCATCGCTCCACAGATGATCCCGGATCGTGACTCGCACCGCGTCACGGGTTGTCTCCTTGTCGCACCAGTGGTCGATGCGCAGTTTCTCTGCCTTCAGCCGGGCAAGCAGCTCAACCGCGACGGCCTTGATCTTCTTGATGTCCCCAGAGTCCAGTCCGGGTTTCCTGAGCAGGTCGAAGATCGCGAGTGATTCCTCGTCGAGTCCCTCACGAACCGACCTGCGCTCCTCTTCATCGAGCGACTGTTCGAACTGGAACAATTCCTCGAAGGTTTGCTCGATCGTGACCCGGTCTTTTTCGCGATTGTACTCGGCTACGATCTGCTCGTAATGCTGCTGGAAATCTGTGCGCAAGGGATTCTGCGCCAGCAGGCGCTGCAGCCGGGCTTCGATGGCCTGCTTCAGATTCTGCACCGTCGTATGTTTGGATGGACTGCGCTCGAATTCCCTGCGCAGGCGGTCAAAGTCGATCTTGCTGATATCGTAAACACTGTTACCAGGATCATCAGACTGATCCCTGACTTCAATCGCCTCGTCAACAACCTGGTGCAACTGCCGAATAATATCACTGATGTCTGCCTGTTCCCGGTCCTGCTGTAGGCTCTTGTAGACCACGTTGATCACATCGTAGTCCGTACGGTAAGCATTGACCCCCTGGACATTGAGGCAGGCCTTGAATTTCTTGAATACCTCACGGCACATCACCTCAAAACGTTTGCGGGTCTCGTCATTTTCGTTGGCCGCTTCCTTCGCAGCGACGATGGCAGCATTACGTTCAAAGCCGGTCTTCTCAATGATGTCATTCAGTGAAGCGCCCCGTTCGTCCAGGAAACCCCGGACAAAGGCAATGGCTTCCGCGAGATCGGCCAACAGCTCTTCCTCCGGCCTGGCCGGATCGGTTTCACCTCCGTCACCACCATGCCCTGTATCCCCCGCACCGGCAAAGGTGGCCAGGGCCTTGCGCAGGTTCTTCAGGATGCCGCAGTAATCGACAATCAGGCCATTGTTCTTGCCCGCGCTTACCCGGTTAGCGCGGGCAATCGCCTGCATCAGGGTGTGAGCCTTGAGGGGTTTGTCCAGGTACAAGGTTGACAGACTCGGCACATCAAAACCGGTCAGCCACATGGCGCAGACAATGGCGATCCGGAACGGGTGGTCTCTTTCCTTGAACGCCTCGTCCAGGTCCATGCGCTGCATGTTGCGGAACCGGGGCTCGGCGCGCATCGATTCCGGCAGCTCGATCCCCTCCTTGATCAG
>BTQE01000156.1:0-5813 GCA_036985715.1 Rhodothermia bacterium | reverse complement strand
TTTGGGGGTCTGGCATGGATGATACGACGGGCTTTGGCATGACTGATTGTCCTGTGTCCATCGCCCTGAAAACTATGTTATCCCAGACAGTGAGTGTCTAGGCTCAGGTTGACACACAGGGTCGCCACCAGTGACCGCCGCAATCGGAATGCAGACTAGAACGGGCACAGTGAAATCGCTCGTGCGTGGTTTGGCGCCGGAAACTCTCGTTCAGTGGTATGACCTTTTCAAATTGCATTTAGTGCGGAGAAAAAATCGCAATAGAACTTTGGAAGAGATTTTTACCGAGATTTACGATTTTAACAAATGGGGCGGTTCGAAGGGGGAGCTATGCTCCGGCGCTGGGACAGACGACGAGCAGACTGTTTCTGCTTATACAACGATGATTGCCGAGAAGGCGTCCGTTGAAGGGTTTGGAGACACGACGTTTGTTGATCTCGGATGCGGGGATTTCCGAGTAGGCAAACAGCTTCTTCCCATGTGCGCGGACTATATCGGGGTGGATGTAGTCAAGCCGTTGATACGCGAAAATCAAGAGAAATTTGGCGGCACAAACACGCACTTTATGCATCTGGACATCGTGAAAAATGAACTGCCGGATGGTGATGTCTGTTTCATTAGACAAGTGTTGCAGCATTTGTCGAATGAACAAATAGTTTCTGTATTGGAAAAGCTCAGAAAGTACAAGTGGGTATTTATAACGGAGCACTATCCGACGGACAGTGGTTCGATTAAGTCAAACATGGATAAGGTTCACGGCGCCGACATCAGATTATATGATAATTCTGGAGTTTATTTTACTGAATTTCCTTTTGAATTGCCCGAAAGATTATTAACCATGGTTTTGGAAGTTCCCGGCGTGGGAATGAGGAGAGGGTACGACCAAGGGGTCATTCGCACCTATTGTTATAAGCCGGAGAGGGGTGATTAGGTGGCATGCAAAGACCGCGATTACTCGATCCACCATGTTTCGGCGGCAAACGGACGCTGTGGCTGAAGCGACCGTCTGCTCCGTCGTGTTCGAATTCATGCAACGATAAGGCTCAACCTGTAAGAGGCGGGAAAATCGCAGATGTGTGGGATCAGCGGCTGGCTGTTGAACGAGTCGGGAAAATTCACTCGAGAGCATATGCGATCGATGACTGCGGCGCTTGAGCATCGTGGCCCCGACGACTCTGGTGTGTATTTCGATTCGGACCACGATGTCGCATTTGGCCACAATCGCCTAAGTGTCCTGGACCTCAGCGAGCGTGGACATCAACCGATGTTGAACCGTCACAGCGGCGATGTTGTGAACTTCAATGGTGAAATTGTCAACTTCGCGGTTCTGCGGGATCAGTTGCAGACCAAAGGATACGTGTTCGAGTCTTGTACTGACACGGAAGTTCTATTGTACAGCTTTGCGGCATGGGGGATTGACTGCATTGACAGAATCCAAGGCATGTATGCTTTCGCTTTGTGGGCCAAATCCGCCAGGGTGCTCCACCTCGTACGCGATCCTATGGGTATCAAACCGCTGTATTACCGGCTACTTCCTGACAATTTCGGTCTGATATTTGCCTCGGAGGTCAAAGCGTTTATCGGACTGCCGGGATTTGCCGCCACTGTCGATAGAAGGTCGCTGGGTCAGTTTTTAGAGTTTGGCTATACATTTGACAAGTACTCGACGATTTTCAAGGAGGTTCGGAAATTGCAACCTGGGCACAGATTGGAATTGGCGCCAGGTGGAAGCGCCAAAACGATTCGCTACTTCTTTCCGGAGGTAAATCGGTGTTTTACGAAGGACAGGCGGTCCCTTGAAGATGAGTTGTATTCCGTGCTCGATAACGTGGTTCAGGAGCACGTTGTCGCCGATGTGCCAATTGGCCTGCTTCTTTCAGGAGGGCTTGATTCCAGAATTGTAGCGGCGATGGCCGCGAAGCATACGAGTGTGCGCACGTTCAATTTTACTTTCGAGGACTCCGACGTTGACGAACGAGCCAAAGCGAAGACCGTCAGTGAGTACGTTGGATCGCAACACGAAGAATTTGTGATCACATCGAAAGAAATACGGAAAGATCTTGATTCTTCCGTGCGGTGCATGGATGACCTGTTTGGTGATTGGGGAACTTTGTCGACGCGACTGATGTACAGAAATTGCCGAGAGCGAGATATCAAGGTCGTGTTGGTCGGAGAGGGGGCTGACGAGTTGTTTGCCGGGTATTGGGGACGCTTCAGTCCATCTTTCGAAGGGGGTGAGGACTGGAGAATAGATTGGCGGCTGTTCAGGCTGTACCGGGTTTACATTGGTCGACGATATGGCGGAGGATTCTGGGAGTATCGCCAACGAATGAGGAGCTATTTGAGATTGACGAAAGGCGATCTGTTTAACGCCATCAGGCTATTCGAATCGAGGGAGCAGCTGTCCAATAACTTTGCGATGAAAGTCGACAAAGCCAGCATGGCGGAGAGTATAGAGGCGCGCGTGCCATTTCTGGACGCCCGGGTAGTGAGTATTGCTTATCAAATTCCCAGAGACTTCCTTATATCAGAAGATCACGAAGTCAAGTCCCTTCTTCGCTCGATGGCGACACGATACGGACTCTTGCCCGAAGAAATCGTAGGTCAGCGAAAGTATGGTATCGCACTACCACCTGGCTGGTTGGACGTATCAGAGTCGTTCAAGGAGTATGCTCGTGAGGTCATTTTCGACCGCGACGGATGCGTCGATGAATTGGGCTTTCGAGATGCCATGACCAGATTTTTTCATGGAAACGCTCAAGGATACCGCTTTCCCCGAGCTGCAAGCATCTTTAGAAATCTTGCGTGGAAGCTTTTGCTTCTGGATCTCTGGTCTCGTCATTACGGGCTATCCCCGGCCGGTGGATAAAGAACTCGTCAGCACGATTATCCCGGTATTCAACCGTGCATCAATGTTGTGTGAGGCGGTCGACAGTGTGCTCAGCCAATCTTATCGGCCAATTGAAATTATTATTGTCGATGATGGATCGACTGATGAGACATCCGACGTTGCCGATGAGCTTCAAGCGCAGAGCCCGAACTCCGTCAAGAGTTTACATATCCGCAATTCCGGTCCAGGCATCGCGCGCGAAGCAGGTAGAAGGGTCGCAAAGGGTGGATATATCCAGTACCTGGACAGCGATGACTTGTTGCTACCAGAGAAGTTTAGGTTGCAGGTGGCGGGCTTGGACAGTAGCCCGCAGTGTGCAATCAGTTACTGCAGAACCCGGTATCGAGATTCGACAGGAAATATCGTAGACGAGGCGTGGAAACGCACCGGAGAACGCATCGAGTCATTGTTCCCTTCCATGTTGTGTGGACGCTGGTGGGGAACCTCAACACCGTTGTATCGACGATCTGCCGTAGATGATGGTGGGCCTTGGAGTGAACTTATTAACGAGGAAGACTGGGAGTACGACTGTCGTCTTGCGGCCAAAGGCGTAAAGCTCCACTACGTCCCGGAGACACTGTCAGAGCAGCGCGGGTGTGCTGCCAATAGATTAAGCGAAAGCGGGGGCCTGGATCCGGACAAGCTGTCCAGCAGAGCCAGGGCACATGAGATGGTTTATCGGCATGCGGTTGCATCCGGGATGGACAGCAGTAGCCCCGAGATGCGACATTTTTCTCGATCACTCTTTCTTCTAAGTCGTCAGTGTGGCGCCGCGGGACTGACCGACGCCTCCAAGAGCCTATTCGATCTGTCATTTAAGGTGGCCGAGTCTCATGCTGGAGCGAATATTGAATACTTCGTTTACAGAGTCGGGGCGAGGCTGCTTGGCTGGCGAATAATGGGTACTGCAAGCCGTTATTTCGACCGTGCTAGAAGATCGCGTTGACTAAGCTGAAAACGGAGCATGGGCACGCTTTCACGCTATTTACGAAAGACTCTGAAGAGACAGATTGAAATTTGCCTGAATATCAAGATTTACAGCAATTACGCGCATGGGAGAGAAGATTGGTATGATATAAAGAAGACGGGCTGTGAAGTAATGACAATTTTTGACGTCGGTGCGAATACCGGTCAATCAGTGGTCAAGTTCAGAGGGGCGTTTCCAGAAGCACGGATTTTTTGCTTCGAGCCGGTTGAGAGTGTATTTGACGAGCTCGCCAACAATACAAAGGGGGACGAGCGGGTCAGTTTGCATAAAATGGCATTTGCAGACAGTGCTGGTCAGAGGACTATCTATTTGGCGGCCGATCAGACGACGAATAGCTTTCGGTCATCTACGAATACGGTAGCTTCTGCCAGCGTTCCAGTATCAACCGTCGACGATTTCACGAGGCAAAACGCGATTGACCGTATAGATCTATTGAAAATTGATGCGGAAGGATATGATCTAAAAGTTTTGGAGGGTGCGAAGACTTGTCTTCGGGAGAACAAAATAGCATTTGTGATCGTGGAGGTGGGGTTTAATGAGAATGATTCTTTGCACGTGCCCTTTGAGAGTGTCAGAAACTTTCTTGCGCCGTATGGATATCTGGTTTTTGGCTTTTACGATCAACAACTGGAATGGTCGGGTCTGTCGCAGCTTAGGTATGCGAACGCGTGTTTTTGCAGTGAGAAGATGATCGCGGGGAAGTGAGAAAGCCGCACCTTGTCATAGCACTCCCCTCAATAGCTGGTAGATCTATCGGTTCATATGCGCTTAGAAGAGCTAAGTTATTGGCCGAATTCTATGACGTGAGCGTTATTTCGGACTCGTTTCCTGACACCCTTCCGGTGGACGTACGATGTATGCAGATTACCCCGCGAAACTTTAATTATCTAAGACGATTTTGTCATGTTCCGAATGAGCTGGCGTTTGCATATGCGGTTAGATGTGAACTCAAGAGACTCCAAGTTAGAAAATCGATTGATTTTGTACTTTTCCATGGCTACACGTTGACACGGTTCGCAGGCCGATATCTCTATAGATTATATGATGTGCGATATGGGATGTTCATGCATGGCCATATCTTCACGCGACCTCGTGGGACCTACGATTGGAGACTGACAGCATTTTATCGTTGGATGGCGCCAGCGTGTTATAAGGAGGCGCACCTGGTCTTCGCGCTGTCGCCGGACCAGAAAAAACTCGCGATCAAGGCCGGCGCGACGGCACATCAGGTCATTCTTGCGCCGAATGGAATTGAGAACGGAGATATCGGTATTTGCGGTGAAAGTATTGATATGGCGGGGAAGATAGGAGGAGAGCCGAATAGAATCAGAATACTCTATGTGGGTCGTTTCAGTGCTGAGAAGGGCGTGGAGACTCTTATCGCCGCATGTGGACTGTTGGCGAAATGGAAGGTCGGCTATTCACTGACATTGGTGGGAGGTGGTGCTCGTAGCAAGGAGTTGGCGGACCTGGCGGAACGCACTGGTATTGCAGATAGAGTTGAGTTTGTCAGCTCGGTACCACGGGAGCAGCTTGGGGCGTTCTACCGGGCCACGGATATTCTCTGTGTCCCGTCATTGGACGAGCCCTTTGGAAACGTTGTTCTGGAGGGACTTATCAGCGGATGTTTGGTTGTGGGCAGTGAGTTGGGGGGTATTCGCTTCATCATTTCAGACGGAATTGATGGATATCTCGTACCGGCGTCCAAACCGCGGAAGTGGGCGGAGAAGCTGAAATTTATATCGGAGAATAAGGGCGGTCTCGATGCGCTGCGCGAAAACGGCCGGGAAATGGTGGGTAGACGGTTTAATTGGGAGAACATAATACTTGATATGCATAAATCCATATCGAGAACTCTAGCGTGAAAGCGGCTGCGTTGTCAGGCGGGAGCTCATAGACGGGCCGGCATCCCGTGAGACTTTCGGATTGAGAACT
>BTQE01000155.1:0-5943 GCA_036985715.1 Rhodothermia bacterium | reverse complement strand
ATCTGGAGTTGGCGTGCGAGATGGGTGTGCCGCACGTCTCAACTTACGGGCTGACGATCGAAGAGAAAACGCCTCTCTGGAAGCAGGTTCAGCTCGGAAATGTGACTCCAATTGACCAGGAAACGCATTCAGAACTTTTTCAGATGGCCATGGATACGCTTCAGGCATTCGATTACGAACACTATGAAATCTCCAGTTTTGCGCGACCCGGATACCGATCCGTACACAATCATCGATACTGGTCACACGTTAACTATATCGGATTCGGGCCGTCAGCGCATTCATTCTGGTGGAGAGGCTTACCCGCTCGAAGATGGTCGAATGTCCGGAACCTGAATCGCTATCAAGCTTTCCTTGGCGACCACGTTCGCCCGATTGACGAGCAGGAAAATCTGTCGCTGGATGAACTCGCCGGCGAATACATCATGCTTCGATTGCGCACGTCAGAGGGACTGGACCTTGCCATATTGGAAGAGCGTTACGGGGTAGATTTACTCACTCTTAGAATTGATGAACTCGCACTTTTGGAATCATCGGGGTTCATTCAGGCCATTCGCAATCAAAAAGTGATTCTATCCGATATTGGAAAATCAATATGCCATTCAGTAACGCAACAGCTTCTTCCCGACTAGGATCTTTAACCGGACTCGTTTTTTTGATTGGGATTGGTCTGGGAGGCCTGGGCTGTGAGGGAGACTCAAGTTCACGCGTCATTCGGACAGACATCGAATTCAGACCCGACGGCCTGCTTGATTTCGTCGACGATAGCGGTGAAATTGTCACGCGCATCGTGATCGAGATCGCGGAATCAGATTCGGCTCAAGCTCGAGGTCTGATGGATCGAAGGTCGATCCCGGCTCGCGGAGGTATGTTGTTCCTCTATCAGGAACCTGGTGATCGAAGATTCTGGATGAGAAGCACTCCTTTGCCGTTGGATATTATTTTCGTCCGCGCTGATTCCAGCATTGCCAATATTGTCAAGAGAACAACCCCCTATTCTGACCAGGAGATTCTCTCCGTCGGACCCGCTCAATTTGTCGTTGAGGTTCGGGGCGGTTTCACGGATCAGTTCAGCATTCAAGATTCACTGCGGATCAAATGGGAACGAACAGAATGAGACGTATGAAACAGATCGCTAATAATATTGCAATGCTGAAGCATCGCGGACGCTGGTGTGTCCTTCTGGCGGCTGCTGTTTTTGTGAGCGCGTGCGGGAGCCCCTCGCCAGGCACCCCTGACTCAGAACCAGTTGCCGACGAAATACCTTTTCGCGTTGACGGTCGTCTTATAATTCTTCGAGAGGGTGAACAGCTTGCGGACCTGGAGATTGAGATTGCCGAAACGGATTCGACTCGTACCCGCGGAATGATGCAGCGGACCGAGCTTCCGGTTACGCGAGGCATGCTCTTCATTTTCGATACAGAGGAGGATCGATTTTTCTGGATGGCGAACACACCGCTCTCTCTCGACTTGATCTTTGTCGACGCCGATTCCACGATCATCCACATGGCGAAATACATGAAGCCGCTCTCTCCTCAGGACGTGCCATCAACGGGCCCGGCTCAGTACGTGCTCGAAATGATTGCCGGGAGCGTAGACACGATCGGCCTCATCGAGGGCGATAAACTTGTATGGACGAGATCGACTGCCCGCGACCCGGCACTTGACTAGAGACCAAACGATTCGCCACACGCACAGGTCCTGACGGCATTCGGATTGTCGAAGTAGAATCCCTTTCCGTCGAGACCATCCGTGAAGTCCAACTCCGAGCCCTCTACATAGAGTCTGCTCTTGAGATTCATCACGAACTGAATGCCCCCGAGTTCAACGGATTCATCATCGTCCTGGTGGGCCGAGTCCCAACCCAGGTCGTAGGTAAGGCCTGAGCATCCCCCTGGAATCACCGCGACGCGTAACATGACCTCGGAAAGGATTACCCCGTCCTGTTCCGCCGTCTTGCGGATTTTGTCGATCGCTCGTTTCGTGATGTTGAGTTTCATCTCCAGCGTGGATATTGCACTGATTTCATCATTCTGCCAGTAGAATGCCGAGAGTACCCATGCAGGTACTTCTGGTTTCAAGTGGCCCGTCCGAGAAAATTAGACTCTTGGGGCCGATTTCTCAGGAGCTACACCCTATTATGTGTTATAAAAAGTACATTTTGGCTTTATCAAGCCACTTATTCTTCGTAATTTAGACTAAATCTAAATAGTAATGGCGCACTTTTCGCTCTCCAGGTCGTATGCTTGCAGGATTTCACTTTTTCATACCTAAGGAGCCGCAATTTGCCTAAATGAGCGATTCCAGTACTAAATATCTTCAGGAAGTCGCAAATAGCGAGTACGAGTACGGTTTTGTTACTGAAATCGAGTCTGATCGTGCTCCTGCCGGCATCAACGAAGACATCGTTCGTCTTATTTCGTCGAAAAAGGGGGACCCGAAGTGGTTGCTTGATTGGCGTCTCAAAGCGCTCAAACACTGGAAATCCCTTCACGAAAAAGAGGCCTACCCTCGCTGGGCCCATCTTAACTACCCGGACATCGATTTTCAGTCAATCAGCTACTATGCAGCTCCAAAACAACGACCTGCACTAGATAGCCTGGAGCAGGTCGATCCGGAGATCATCGACACGTTCAATCGTTTGGGTATTCCGATCGAAGAGCAGAAACGGCTGAGTGGCGTTGCGGTCGACGTCGTTATGGACAGTGTGTCGGTTACCACGACGTTTAAGGAAGAGTTGGCTCGGCACGGTGTTATTTTCTGTTCGTTCAGCGACGCGGTCAAAGAACACCCGGAGCTTGTTCAGAAGTATCTGGGCTCAGTAGTTCCTTACACCGACAACTTCTACGCGACACTGAACTCGGCTGTGTTCAGCGACGGTTCTTTCTGCTATATCCCCCCCGGCGTTCGCTGTCCCATGGAGCTGTCCACCTACTTCCGCATCAACGAAGCGGGTACGGGTCAGTTCGAAAGAACTCTCATCATTGCGGATGAGGGATCCTATGTCAGCTATCTGGAAGGCTGCACGGCGCCGATGCGCGACGAAAACCAGCTCCATGCTGCCGTCGTAGAGATCATCGCCCACAAAGATGCTGAAGTAAAATATTCAACCATCCAGAATTGGTATCCGGGAAGCGCAGAGGGAAAGGGTGGTATTTATAACTTTGTCACGAAACGCGGCATTTGTTTGGGCGATCATGCAAAAATCAGTTGGACCCAGCTTGAAACCGGGAGTTCGATCACGTGGAAGTATCCGTCGGTCATCCTGAAAGGAGATTATTCGGTAGGTGAATTCTACTCAGTCGCATTCACTAAAGGTCATCAACAGGCCGATACAGGCACGAAGATGATCCACATGGGAAAGCATACACGCAGCACCATCATCTCCAAAGGAATATCCGGTGGCGTAGGTCAGAACTCGTATCGGGGTCTCGTAAAAATCCTGCCTCGGGCAGAAAATGCTCGAAATTATTCGCAATGCGATTCGATGCTGTTGGGAGATCGATGCGGTGCCCACACGTTCCCGTATCTCGAAATAAACAATCCCAGCGCTCAGGTCGAACACGAGGCGACAACCTCAAAAGTGGGCGAAGACCAGATATTTTATTGTAAGCAGCGCGGTCTTTCTGAGCAGGATGCCATAAAGCTAATCGTCAATGGATTCTGCAGAGAGATCTTGACCAAACTGCCCATGGAATTTGCTGTGGAAGCACAAAAATTACTCGCAATTGAGCTGGAAAGTAGTGTCGGATAGGAATCCCGTCGCGGACCTGACTCACAAAGAAGAGATAGACTTTCAAGATGCTTCAGATTCAAAATTTACACGTATCGATTGAAGAAGAGGGCACCGAAATATTGCACGGTGTGAACCTGAACGTCAATGCCGGGGAAATCCACGCCATAATGGGCCCGAACGGTTCCGGCAAAAGTACTCTTGCATCAGTCCTGGCAGGAAAAGATGGCTATAAAGTAACCGAGGGCAGTGTCGAGTATGACGGCAAGGATCTTCTCGAAATGGATCCAGATGAACGCGCTCGAGATGGACTTTTTCTGGCATTTCAATACCCGGTAGAGCTACCGGGCGTAAGCATGTCCAACTTTCTCCGCCAGTCGGTGAAAAGTATCCGTGAACATCGCGGCGAGGAAGAATTGAGTGCGGTCGATTTTCTCAAACTCATGAAAGAACGAGCCGCACTGGTAAAACTGGATCCCAGTCTGAAACAACGGTCCGTAAACGAAGGATTTTCAGGGGGAGAGAAAAAGAGAAACGAGATTTTCCAGTTGGCCATGCTCGAACCACGACTGGCCATTCTGGATGAAACCGATTCCGGTCTAGACATTGACGCGCTGCGAATCGTCTCGGACGGAGTCAACCACCTTCGGTCTGAGGAACGGGCATTTGTGGTGATCACGCACTATCAGCGATTGCTCGAATACATTGTACCTGATTTTGTACACGTCCTCGTCGATGGGGTGATTGTTCGGTCCGGAGACAAGAGTCTGGCTCTCGAGCTTGAGGCTCATGGGTACGATTGGCTGAAAGAGGAATTATCTGAATCCACGGCCTAGTCGAGAGTCCTGGAGAACTTTGATTGTCGTTTACATACCATGCCTGAAGTAAAAAGCACAGAACACGCCTTTTCAATTGAAGACCGCATCCTTACGAGTCATGCGGCTTTCATGGCGAGCCTGAACGGTTCTGAGTCGTTTCTGCCCGGTCTGCGGTCGGCTGCCCTGCAGGCTTTTCAGTCGTTGGGTTTTCCAGATCGTAAGGCCGAAGCCTGGAAGTATACGCCGGTTAAGAAGTGGCTCGATGCTTCTTTACGAATCGAGAGATCCCGGGACGAGCACGATGTTTCAATTCCACTCGTTTTGAAACAGGACAGCCGATATCTGGCGGTGAGCGTAAACGGAGTCTTTCGACAGGACCTGAGCGAACTTCCAGAGGGCGATAGAAAGATTGTGGTAAGCAGTCTGGATGACGCACTGATAAACCATGCGGACGTCGTTAAGTCCCATATCTCGAAGCAGGCCGACTACACATCGGAAGCGTTTACTGCTCTGAATACAGCCTTCATCGGAGAGGGTCTGTTCGTTTGGATTCCAGATGGTGCCTCGCTGGACCAACCGCTGTATATAACCGACATCTGTGCTGAACCCGGTCGTTCGCTCATCCAGCCGCGGAATCTGTTTGTCATGGGGGCACAAGCATCAGGCACCATTATCGAGTGGTACGATGACTCGGGGCATTCGTCCTGCTTCGAAAACGCAGTTACCGAGATCTTTGTCGGGCCCTCCTCAAGGATGAACCACGTTCACGTCTTTGATCGAGGAGAATCGGCCGACCTGATAAATTCTCTGTTCGTCTATCAGGAGAAGGACAGTTACTTCGCTACGAATCATCTCACACTCTCCGGCTCACTCGTGCGTCACAACTTGAACTTCCTGCCTGATGCAGAAGGTTGTGACACTCATCTTCTAGGCCTCGTCCTGGCCCGAAATGACATGCACGTTGACATCCATTCACTGGTTGACCACGCAAAACCCAATTCCTGCAGCAATGAGCTCTATAAGTGCATTCTGGACGGAAATTCCGTCGGCGTTTTCAATGGAAAAGTGATGGTGCGCCAGGATGCCCAGCTGATCAACGCATACCAGTCGAACCGATCCGTTCTTCTGAGTGACTCGGCTCACATGTATTCCAAACCGGAGTTGGAGATCTATGCGGACGACGTCAAGTGTAGTCATGGAGCAACCACCGGTCAGTTGGACAAAGAAGCGATTTTCTACCTCCGAACGCGAGGCCTGCGGGAAAACGATGCGAGGCTTCTCCTTCTGGAATCATTCGCCCGGGAAGTGATTGAAAAAATCGACGACGAGGCAATTCGAGAGCACCTGGTCGATCGTCTGAGGGTATTACTGAGCGAGTCGTTGAGCACGTCG
>BTQE01000154.1:0-5963 GCA_036985715.1 Rhodothermia bacterium | reverse complement strand
GGACGAAGAAATCACATTTACGAGGTCGAGACCCTGGAAAAAGAATGACCAATGTTTTGTAGAGCAAAAGAATGGACACGTTGTACGCCGCCTCATCGGGTACGAACGTTTCGAGGGCCTGGGGCCGACACGCGTACTGGGCGAACTCTACAAAGTGATCCGGCTCTACGTGAACTTCTTCCAGCCGTCGATGCGACTTTTATCCAAATCCCGACAGGGCGCCAAGACCCATAGGCTGTACGACGAGGCCCGAACTCCCTATGACCGAATTCTGACATCAGAGAATATCACGAAAGGCATCAAGCGGCGCTTGAGACAAGAATACCAGCGACTTGACCCGATCCAGCTCCTCTCGGAGATCGAACGGTTGCAGGATGAACTCTGGAGCTACGCCGATAAAGAAATCAGGATGCGATCAAATAGAGCCAATCTCGCTCGGAACGATCTCCGGCAGTACGCGAGCGTCGGAGGAGATGGTCAGAAGTTATCCCCCGGATCAGTATCACAGCCGGAACCGACTATCGCCGAAGAATCCACGCGATCAAAACGAACGTATCGAACATCGAAAGGAAAGCGCAAGAAGGTGGTTCACTGGTGGAAGACCCGCCCTGATGCCTTCGAAAGCGTCTGGGAGGAGATTGAACGTTGGCTTGATGATACTCCGTATCTGGCAACGACGATTGTTCTCGAGCGCCTTCAGGCTGCGTATCCAGGGATGTATCAAGACAACAAACTTCGCACACTCCAGCGCCGAGTAAAAGCCTGGCGTTTGAGCCAGATTGATAAGCCGGAACATGCGTTCAGTACAGGTGATTCCCTACCCGGCGCGGACTCCATTGATCTCGTTGTACATTGTGATATTGTAACTGGGAATGAGAGCCTTCGGTAACATTTTCAGCGAGGCAATGCGTGGGCGGCGACGAGTATTTAAACGCACGGTTATGCTGGCCGGGTTTGTGATACTTATCGCACTCGCAACTGCCTATGTCTTGAGGGTCGGCGTGTTCGGAGGACAGATATCAGGATCAAGAATCGAACAGGTCGTAATCTTACCTATTCGCTCCAGTGGCGACAATCCTGTCAGCGATCTGTTGGCCGATGGTCTTCTCTACAGTATCACAACAGAGCTTAGTGGAATACGCGACTATCAGGACACATTTTCCCTGATCCCCGTTTCCGAGGTGATATCACAAGAAGTTGAAGACACAAAAAGCTCCGATCTCCCCTTTCATGCCGATATTATTGTTGAAGGAACGATTAAGCGCGTTGAAGATGTAATTCAGTTACGCTTTGAAGTGGTCAGTGGGCGAAAGAAGCAGTCGGCCAATGCAACGCAGATTGACGCTCCGAGTGACAATATGCTGGATTTCCAGGATAGAGCTGCGGCCGCTCTGGGCTTCCTGTTGGCACCGGATATCGATATCATCGAAACGGCGGCTCCAGAAAAAACGATCCATCCAGACGCCTATGAATTCTATCTTCGGGGAAGCGGATATCTTCAGAGATCGATGACCAGTTCTGATCTCGATGAAGCAATAGACCGCTTCACTAAGGCGTTGGAAGTCGACTCCATGTATGCAGATGTTTACGCCGGATTAGGCGAGGCATACCGGCGCAAGTACGAAGAAACGGGAGCGAGCCAGTGGGCGGATCGCGCGGAGAGAAGCCTGGAGCAGGCACAGCGCATTGCACCTGAACTGCCAGCGACTGAACTGACACTTGGATTACTCTTCGAAAATCAGCAAAGAAACGCTGAAGCAGTCGAGGCCTTCCAGCGAACCGTCGCTCTTGATCCAAACAATTCAGCCGCCTACCTGGGCCTCGCGTCAGCGTATCGGAATCTGGGTCGCCTTACTCTTGCCGAGAAAAATATTCTGGAGTTGCCTCGGTTGCGTCCTAAGCTATGGAGTGCATACTGGAAGGTCGGTGTTTTCTATAATGAGATCGGTCGGTATGGGGATGCTCTTGGCCAGTTTCGTCGGTTGACGGAGTTGGCGCCAAACAATCTGTTGGGTCTTAACAGTCTAGCCGCGACGTACGAGAGGATCGGTCAGTCAACGAACTCGATCTCGATCTACAAGAAAGCCCTGCTTCTCAGCGATGATGCATCGCCTTATCGAAATCTGGCAGCAATCTACTATATCGATAAACAGGACTACGCTGAAGCTGCGAGGATGTACGAAAGTTCGCTGCTGCTAAATGAACGCGACTTCAGGTCGTGGATTGGAGTGGCTGATGCCTATTATTGGACCCCGGACCTACGCGAAAAATCGGGTGAAGCATGGAATCGTGCTGTGGAACTTGTCGCAGTGGCTCTTAGAATCAACCCCGGTGCTGCGGAAGCCCTTGAAACCCTGGCGCTGTCGCTTGCGCACACGGGGAGAGGTGATGAGGCATTGATGACGGTCGATTCACTAAAAAAGATGGCTTCGTCAGATCCTGACGTATTGATCGCGATTGCGGGTGTATATGAGATTATGGGTAGTCGGGATTCCAGTCTGGTATACGCTACCCGATCACTCAACGCAGGATTGGATCCGAAATACGTATTGAATTCTCTATGGTTTGCTCCACTGCGTTCGGATCCTCGATTCGATCAGCTACCTGTAAAGTGAGTAATGAGTTCGGATGGACGGAACTTCATCCGATCCAATCTTCGCTATTTCACACTGCGCACGAGACGAAATCCAATATCCTTGCTCTTACCGACAGGAAGATTACCAGCGCGATTCGTGACGTACATTTTAGCGATCGGGCTTCGCCAGCTACCGCCGCGAAGGACTCGCTTAGGCCCCGACAGCGGACCCGTTGGGTTCTCGCTGGAATATGCACCTTTGTAGTCCTCGGCATATACGTCGTGCACCCACTCCCAGACATTTCCCTCCAGGTCGTAGAGACCCCATTTGTTGGGTTTCTTTTGGCCCACTGTATGGGTTCGATTCTCTGAATTCTCAAGCATCCAAGCCGTAACGCCGATCTGAATCTGGTTAACAAGGGACTCAACATCCTGGTCCAGACTCGTTCGAGCGACATATTCCCATTCGGCTTCGGTGGGTAATCGGTACCCTGGGCATTGATACGGCGAGCCGTACGCCTCGCCGACTTCTGTATAGCATTCTTGGAGGCCTTCAAGAACGGAGAGCTGGTTAGCGAAGCTTATCGCGTCGAACCATGAGACACGTTCGACAGGGAGTTTACCGCCTCCAGGAAATGAACTCGGATTGAGGCCCATCACTTCCATATACTGGCTCTGCGTTACTTCATGCGCACTAATGAAAAAGTCGTTTGTCAGCGATACGCCATGATACGGACGCTCGTCCTCTTCTCCCTTTTCTGACCCCATCATGAACGTGCCGCGTTTGATTCTTTCGAATTGAATGCCCACTGAATTTTGAAAACGTAACTCGACCAAACGTACATTCATGGGACTTCTCAATTCCGACGCAATCTCTACACTTTTCTTCTGTGTCTCGTATCCTTCTTTGGAAAATGTCAACGAATAGATACCGGGGCGAAGCGGAATATCCGAATCAGTCGTATCACGAAGCAGAAAACCATTCGCTCCGGATACTTCAACAGCTATCCCGACGGGTTCAGACTTGATACTTAGTACTCCTTCTCGCGTTGGGACCGCCAATGTAAAAACCTTGGTTACTCGTCCGCCAGGTTCCAGCAATACGGTCTCACTATCGTAACCATCGCCTTCGAGGGCGATTGCTTCCAGGAAACTCAGATTCTTGTCTGCAGGAACCGTCAGCTTCTTGGTTATACCACCGCGTAGTGTATCCACGACCTGAGTATTGATCGCGAGCTGGCTATCAATATTGACTCGGACAATAAGGGTAGTTGTGGAAAATGTTTTTCGTTTTAACGGAAAGACTCCTTCGTTCGATGTATTCACCGAAACCGTTACAGTCGTGTCGAGTGGTAAATAATCAAGCAGTTCCAGGTGGATCTGATACTGACCCGGTTGAAGATTATCACGGTCGACGGGTGAAAGGCCCCATGATTCTCCGTTTACTGTAACGAGCGCACCGCCCGGATCGGAGTACACTGTGAGAGTACCGCGTCGCTCAACGGGGACCAACGAAAAGGACTTTACCGCGAGTTTACCAGCCGCGACCGATACATTCAGTTGTTGCGGAACATACCCGGGAGCAGCAACACGTACCAGATGCCTTCCCGGAGGGAGGGATTTCTGTGCCGGAGCAAAGCCCCAACCCTCTCCATCAACTGTGATTGATGAACCATCCCTGTTGGACTTGATGAGAAGCGTCCCACGCAGAAGTTTCTTTCTCACTTTGTCAAAACGAACATACATGTCGGTAGACGCCGAAAATGATGCACCTGACCGTGTGACGATGACTGTAATAATACCACTGTCTATACCGTCAACCGAGACGTCTGCGCGCGCAAGCTCTTCCGTTTTTCCACCGATCGTTACCTGTGTATATAGGGTACCCTTTGTCCCTAGGCTCACCGCGTACGCTGGAGCCAGCCTGACTTTTATTGAGTTGCCCTGTACGTCAGTAACTTCGCCATGTCGGACGAACTCTTGTGAGAGAGCTGGGCGATCGAACAACATCCATAGAAACATCCAGGACAGCACGATTTTAGCGCCCGAACCGATCGATATATTGAGGATTGTTGGCATTATCATACCACCTGGTGATATGTGGAAATCAAAGCTATTCGAGTTTAGTTCTGCGCACAGGATCGAGCTCGATGCTGAGCTTGTATGCAAATCTGCTCGGCTCCAGGTATATATTCTCCTGAATCGAGCCATACCCGATTTTTTTCACCGTAACCGATCTTGTGCCGACCGGCACGTTGATTAACAGGCGGCCACCGTCGTCAGTCCGGCTGATATAAAGACTATCCACGAAAACATCAGCATCGGATATGTTGCTCTCAAGAAGTACGGTTCGATGACGAGTGGTGGTTGCGTCGAGGATACTTGCGGTCTCGACGATCAACGATATGGAAATTTCTTGAGCAAGTCCCGGGAGAAACTCCTGTTTTATCTCCTTGTCGAGATATCCGGATTTCCGGAGAAGAATTGTCCGTCGCCCGGCGACGATCTCGTCGCTAAAGATGGTACCGTTAACGTTTGTCTCGCCGATTTTTGCACCGTCGATAAAAACCTCAACGGAGTCGGGGGAGCCCTTTAGAAGCAAGATGGAGGACTGGGCGTAGACAGGTCCAGTCAGAGATGACAGGAGAATCAACAATGTTGGTAGACCCAGTTTTATCGGACATGATTTAACCATGGCTTTACAATATCACAGTATCTTCTTCGGTCTGGCGCTGATCGATTGGTCATGACCTGGGACAGCTATACTCGACTGCTGTCCTGACGGCAGGAATCCTTTTATAATCGACTTCAAGTACGGTTATTTCAGAGTACCGAGGTCCGGCCAAACCGAATAATTTCAATAAACGGGGAGATCAAGGGTGGCGAGTCATACTCATTTGTACCCATCCGCACACGCAAGATGTTTTCCGACGGCCTGCGGCCTTCGGAGGTGGGGCCTCAAACGTCGTAACAAATGGCCGAAAGATCAAGTCTTTCGACGATATATAAGTACTGTCCATTATCTGAAAATGTCGAAAACTTTGGATGCTGAATACGATAAACTGAAACCGGTTTCCACTATGGCTCGGTTTCTTTCTTGATCATTATCACAGATGGAATAGATACGCGTGTTATTACTACGTGAGTCCTCAATTCCGATGTCTCGTGTTGGCGTACCACAACCAAATATCAACTTAAATTCGTTGCAACGATAACAGACCACTGAACTCCACGATATATTGATATGACCGTATTCCGATCAGCTGTCACTACGTTCGAACCCGGCTGGTACGATTCGAAATTCCTCTCGAGTTAGTGGTCGTTGATCAAAAAGAGGAAAACGATGTTATGCAAACGTACTCTTGAGTATGTCGTTCTGACCGGCGTG
>BTQE01000153.1:0-5997 GCA_036985715.1 Rhodothermia bacterium | reverse complement strand
CGGCAAGGATGTGAGAGATTCCCCTTCCGATGCCGCGACTGGCGCCGGTAACAATGGCTAATTTATTTTGAAGGTCGAGATTCATTTCTGCATTGGTGCTGGACCAATGGATGTATCAGCTGCTGGAGTGAGAAGGAAGAAGCGATAGTTACCGTTGCGAGAATCGGAAATGAAGTATAGCGATCTTTCACCCTCAATATGCGTACTCTGACGGCAGAGGATGAATTTCAGGAACTATCAGGTAATCAGGAATCGAAATGACCGTTCCGAACAATCTATTTCAAAACCAGCCCGATAACGCCCTGCTATGGATCTATACTTCAGATCGGACGATCAGTGTCGCGGATCAGGATCGGCTTCTGGCGTCGGTCCGAAATTTCATCGCGTCCTGGACGTCGCATGAAAGACCCGTTACCGCCGAGGTCGAGATTCTGCTGGATCGATTTCTTATCGTTTCTGCCTATATCCCGGGTGGAAATGTTTCCGGATGCGGAATCGATAAGCTCGTTCACGCCATGGTGGTAATACGATCCGGATTCGAATTCGAATGGCTAGATCGTCTCCAGGTCCCGTATAAATCCGAAACTGAGGGCATCGTCTCTGTCGACAGAAGTGCGTTCCGAACGATGGTAAATGACGGCACCATAACCGGCGAGACGCTCGTCTACGATACCAGCCTTCATACACTGGGGGATCTTCGCGCAGTCGGTCTAGAGCGAACTGCTGGAAACTCCTGGCACGCGAGAGTATTCAGCCTGGGTGCCTCAGTTAGTACCTGAATCCGTCAAAAGTCTCTAATTCATGTCGGTCAGCGGAGAAAGGCGCCAAGAATCGGGTCCGGCCAGGAGAGAACTCCTCATAGCAACCCTTTTCCTACTCGGATTGATGGGAATCGGTACGGTCGGCTACTCCATGATTGAGCAATGGTCGCTCAGCGATGGCCTCTATATGACCTTCATCACAATGACGACAATTGGGTTTCAGGAGGTTAACGAGCTCTCGTCTTTCGGACGTATTTTAACCATCTTTATCGGACTCGCAGGGATCGGAACGGTCGCGTTCATGGCAACGCGGTCTGCTCAGATTCTGGTAATGGGTCAGCGATTGAAACAAAGACAACTCATGCAGACGATAAGCAAACTGTCTGATCACTATATCCTTTGCGGCTATGGCCGCATTGGAATGCGCATCGCCGAAAACCTTCGCCGAAGTGGCGTTCCCTTTGTCATTATTGAGAACGCAGAGAACAAGGTTGATCGGCTGAAAACCTCGCATCTACTTTATATCGACGGAGATGCGGAAGAGGAAGAGTCTCTTGAAGCCGCCGGAATCACCAAAGCCCGGGGTCTGATTCTGACGCTACCCGAAGACAGCGTGAACGTCTTCGTAACCCTGGTCGCCCGAGAAATCAATCCCGATCTTTTTATTCTTGTCAGAACGGACAAACACGAGAATCGGAGGAAGTTGATTCGGGCCGGCGCCGACAAGGTGGTCTCTCCCTACGAGATTGGCGCAGACCGGATGGCCCAGGTAATCCTGCGTCCAGCGGTAGATCGGTTCATGGAGAAGGTCCTGCATACCGAAGCCCTTAATCTGATGATGGAGGAGGTGACCGTGCGCCACGGGGCTTCGCTTGCAGGAAAATCGCTGGCGGAGAGTAATCTCAGACAACATTTTGACGCGATCGTCGTTTCAATCATGGACGGGAACTCACTGGAGATGAAGTTTAATCCTGATGCAACCGATCGTATTAATGCTGGAGATACACTTATCATTCTTGGAAGCCAGGAAATGATCCAGAATCTCCGTAAAGACGGCTGTGGATCCTGACTCTGAGACGGGAACCTCACTTCGACTCAAATCGTGATTGTTCTTATGACGATGAAAGCCACTTCTAACATGCGTCGTGTTTTATTTCTGTTCGCAGGTATTGCCGCCTTCTCAGCGACGGAGTCTGCAGCTCAGTATTATATGAACCAGACCGAGTTGGCCGAAATACTCGGGCCGTGCTCGGCCGAACTGGAAAAACTTCCCACTATCGAATACCGAGACCAGGTTATCTACGATCGACGCAACAATAGCGTGCTTGCCCGGAACACCTTTTACAAAATCATTGGAGACGGGGACGTTGATCTTGGTTACGAGCGCGCCAAGGTGGTTGGTCTACTCAACAGAAAGCTGGTGTCGCGTACGCAAATCGGTGACACGCTCGTCGTTCCATCAGAGTATGTATCGGATTTCTGTGCATACTCGCCGTTCCCGCTCTTATACGCCGGCGCTGAATCGTTCGATAAACTCTTCATCATCGAAAAAAGTATTCAGGGCTGGGCAGCCTATGAGCGCGGACGTCTCGCTCGCTGGGGCATCGTAAACACTGGAGCGACAGGATCCCCAACACCGAATGGGCGATTCAATTTTAACTGGAAAACAGAGTACCGCATATCGTCGCTAAGCCCGCCCGGTGAACGCTGGGAAATGTATTGGGTGTTCAATTTCATCGACGAAAGAGGAATCCATGTTCATCAGTATGCCTTCCCGACCGGCGGACCGAGCAGTCTTGGTTGTGTTCGCGTGGTTGATGAGGATGCTGAATGGATCTACCGGTGGGCCGACGCTTGGGACACGACGCTCGGTAACGGGGTTGCGTCGAGGCAAGGCGTAATCAAGGCCCCCGGAACGACGGTCCTTGTCGTAGGCGAAGACCCTTCGTCAGATCCAACCCCATTCATCAGGCCGGATTCAAGGCCCGTTCTGGTTACCGTGGAGCTCCCGACAGACCCGTACAGTATACCGGCTGGAACATGGCAACAGCGATATTTCGATCAACAGCGGGCGAGTGGATCAGACTAGAATCTCCGTCGAGCCATCAACGGATTAGAGAGAACCATCGGTTGAAGCGCGGGAGCCTTGCGTCCGCATCCCAGGAGAAATATACCAGGATCGCCTTTCCTACGATATGATCCATCGGGACAAATCCCCAGAATCGACTGTCTTCTGAATTGTCCCTGTTATCCCCCATGGCGAAGTAGTAGTTCTGCTCGAACGTGTACGTGTCAGAGGCAAGACCGTCGATCGTGAACGTACCGGGTCCGGTTCTCTCGGCAGTATGTCCTTCATATCGAGTAATCGCTGTCCGAATCAACGGCCAGTTTTGATCGGAGATCTGAACCGTTTCTCCCTGAGCCGGAATCTGGACCGGTCCGTAATTATCCGGTGTGTACCCTCTGCCCGGCGGGTACATGAGTTGACTATATCGATCATTGGGAGGCGCGATCGCAGGTTCAACCCGCTCTACCCAGGACCATGATCGAATCACGTCCACAGCAGACTCAGTGGCAACAATCAGAACAACGGACGATCCCTGGTTCTGTACAATTTCTGTGACGCCCAGGTCTTTGAGAGCCGACGGAGAAAGCTGAGCTCTGGGATCGGTCTTGTAAACGGTCCAGGACTGCTGCATACCGGGAGTCAAACTCTGCGGAGCTCCGTTGACGTATACGACTTTATCGCGGACCTCCAACGTCTCTCCAGGAAGACCCATGATTCTTTTGATGTAAAACATTCGCCGGTCAAGGGCTGCAACATTATCGGCCGGCCAGTTGAAAACGACGGCATCACCGCGCTGAACCTCAGAAAACCCGGGAAATCGAAAAAACGGAAACCGCAGTCCCTTCAGATAGATAGACGTAAATGGAATACCCAGGGACATGGGCGTCCGCGTCCCGTAATTCAACTTCGAGACAAACAGATAATCTCCGACCATTAGGGTTTTCTCCATGGACGGAGTCGGAATGCGAAACAGATCGAAAAATAGGGTGCGGATGATGAGCATGACGACAACCGCAAATACAAGCGCGTCGAACCACTCGCGGAATTTCCCTTTCCGAGGTTTACCTCTCTTCGGAGGCCTGGTCCCCTTCTGGGGCTTGCTCCCCTTGCTGATCCTATCGGTTCCACTGGAAGGATTCTTGGAACGGGCTTCGCGCCGCTTTTTTCGTTCTTCTCTTTTTTCGTCTGGCTTGGACTTGGGCACGGTTTACAGAGGTGATTATTGAATCGACTTGGTCCCGGATTACTCCGGTGGCTTGACTGCAGATAAGATATACGCCCCCAGTCGGGGTCTTCCTAATTCTAAAATAGGCGGGTCAATACGCACATCGTAATAAGAAGCTCCGTCAAACAACGTCACGTACCACTGTCGCTGCGCAGAGTTGAAATAATAGTCTGCAAACGGCATACGTTCATTCGAATCGATGAGTTGTTCCAGAAACGCCTCCTTTATCTCTACAAGTATGTCGCGGTACGGGGACGGGACAGACATCACGACCCCACGGTCCCACGGGCCGTTAACGTCAATAAGTACTACTGGAAGTGAATCATTAAGCACAAACCAGTACTCGAACTCGATCACATCTTGATCCGTTGAATCGGGTAGGACCGTTTCCTCTGCCAGGGTAAGCGTTGGCGGACCGAAGTGATGTTCCAGTCGGGCACGAATGTCCCGAGTCATCAACGTATCCACATCGAAAAGACTCGTATTACCAAGAAACGCCCACTCCGTGCTTTGGGCCTTCAGTTTCTCCGATTCTACCTCGGACTCACCGATCAGCCTCCACGACGAAACGACAAATTCGTACTGATCCCGCAGCGGATCGGGTACAGGTGGATTCAACTGATTGTAGACGACCCGGCGAATGGAATCTGAGAGAACACCCAGGGGATCGGGGTTCCTCGGCCTCAATCGAGACCCGTTTTCGGCAAAGGATTTATTTGCGTTCTCCACCAGGCGTTGCCACTGCAGTTTGGAGAGGAGCGATTGTCCGGATACCGGCGTGAAATGAAGGAGAATGAATAGGATCGCCAGAGGAATAAAGCGAGGTTGGACTGAAGACATCAGGGTCCGTAGGGTGATGTGATCTATAAGTCTGGAGAAAAGCGTCTTCCTCAGTCATCAATGGAAAGTACTGCGAGAAAGGCTTCCTGAGGAAGCTCAACACTTCCAACCTGCTTCATTCTCTTCTTACCCTTCTTCTGCTTCTCGAGCAATTTTCGCTTTCTTGAGATGTCTCCGCCGTAACACTTTGCAGTTACATCCTTTCTTACCGCTTTTACGGTCTGTCGGGCAATGACCCTTGTTCCAATTGCAGCTTGAAGTGCCACTTCAAACATCTGCCTCGGAATGAGTTCTTTCAATTTGGACGTAAGCTTCCGTCCCATCTCATAGGCCTTATCACGATGTACAATCGTTGAAAGTGCATCTACCGGATCTCCATTTACCAGAACATCCAACTTGACCAGATCACTCTTTCGAAAATCTTCGAACTCATAGTCGAGCGAAGCGTAGCCGCGGCTGATGCTCTTCAGTCGGTCGTAATAATCAAATACAATCTCTGCCAGAGGAAGATGATACTCGAGATTAACCCTCTCTGAGTCGAGGTACCGGGTGTTCAAATAAATGCCTCGACGATCCTGGCACAGTTTCATGAGCCCACCGATATATTCAGAAGGCGTAATGATTTCCGTCTTGACGTACGGCTCCTGGATTTCATCGATGTGGCCCGTCGAGGGCATCTTGCTTGGATTCTCAACACTGATCGTCGTGCCATCCGTTTTGACAACTCTGTATTTAACGTTTGGGACGGTCGTAATAATATCGAGACCGAATTCCCGATCGAGCCGCTCTTGAACGATCTCCATATGGAGAAGACCGAGGAATCCAACTCTGAACCCGAACCCGAGTGCTGCCGAGGTTTCCGGTTCATACGTCAACGAGGCGTCGTTCAATTGAAGCTTGTCAAGAGAGCCTCTGAGATCCTCGAAATCATCTGCATCAGTGGGATAAACACCAGAGAAGACCATTGGTTTGGGATCCTGAAAGCCGGAGATGGGCTCTTTTGCGCGATTGCTGGAGAGCGTAATCGTATCGCCTACGCGGGTGTCCTTGACGTCTTTAACCGATCCGATGATGTATCCGACTTCACCTGCCCGAAGCTTCTC
>BTQE01000152.1:0-6059 GCA_036985715.1 Rhodothermia bacterium | reverse complement strand
GGCACGACGACGATGGAGCCCACGAGCGATGCCAGCAGAAAATTCACCACAGTCGCATCCTGTGACTCCATGCCGATGATGGATGCGAGGACGAACACGGCCCAGAATGCACCGAATACGCTCAGGATCACTGACGCCATCTTTCGTGGCCCCCAGTAGGCGAGCAATGCGCTGAACAGCCAGGTCGTCCACAGGACGACCAGGATGAGCATGACCCATTCCGACGAGTCCTCGAGGGTTACCTCACGCGACCGAAGCGCTGAGACAATGAAGGCCGTCGCGAGGCCTCCGATCAAGTAGGCATGGTATCCAGCCCGATGCGCCGCTTGGCGCTGGAACTCATCCTGATCCCTGAGCCAACCCAACTCGCGGAGGATGCCTGGCCCGAACGCACCCAGCCCCGCCAGGGCCAGAAAGCCTTCGGCTACGAACATCGAGAGGAGTACCCCGAGGATCACAAGGCCGGCCGCGACCAGTCTGGGGAGCGGGGGAATTGATATTCTTCCAATCTGCCTAGCCATGGTCTTCCTCCTGATCAATCTCGAACAACGCCTCCACAGGGACGCCAAACGTCTCGGCGATCCGTATTGCCAGACCAACGGAAGGATTGTACCGACCCTTCTCGATGGAGAGGATCGTCTGGCGTGTGACACCGACCCGATCAGCCAACTCCTGCTGGGTCATGTCGTGGAGTCGGCGTCGGTGGCGCCGCACGTGATTCCGGACAACGAGTGGTGGCTTCACCAAGCAAATGTACAGATAGCTGTACATAATGTCAACTCACCTATACACAGCGATCCACTCTGACCTCGGGTTTGGTTGGCGGAAAAGGAGGATGATTGAGACCACGGGAGTCTTCAGAGGACGTGACTCGCAGGCCTTCAGATCCACGGACCTGCTGCGTTGGAAAGCGTCATAACCAGCGAATGTTGCGGACTCGCACAACCGGATTTGCTTTGAGGGGAGGAGAATGTCGATCCGCAATAGTCGGATTGTACTATGATTGAGTGGCTCGGATCGACTACATTTCTGATAGGTGGGCGTTTGCTCGCCGCAAATCCGCCAGCCGTTAAGACGCAATCAAAGATCGGCGGTCAATAGCTTCTCCACCTCTCGCAGGCCTGCAACTCTTCTCCCCTCTCAATTTTGCGAAGCATATTTTTGGGAACCTGTAGGGGGAGAGCATCAAAGAAAAGAAAAGTTCTCCCCGCAATCCCCTGCCTCGCAAGGAATTACAAAAAGGGCTTGACTTTGTACCGCGTACGGGATTTGATCGCGAGTTGACTACAGGTAGTATTTTCGCGGTTCACTTTTCGACACCAGAAGACGGGAGTGGAGGGGTAAACGAGTTGTCGGGGCTGGGGGTTTGTCGGGCTTGAGGTGCGCGTGGGATTTTGAATCTCACACTCGGTGAAAGTTCGTAGGGGAACGCCTTACAACAAGCGATACCACATAGCTTTATTATCTTACGAAGCCTACCGTTCTGGCGTCCTACCCGCGACAGTTCTCCCTACCATTTGAGTACTCGTGGTTCCACCTTGGATGTCGGAAACAGTTGCTTTCTGTTAGGTTTGAGTACACTCGCCGCACGCGAGGAGCCGTAGGCTCCGACTGATGGAGCAGCCGAACGCTGTGTAATAAATTCGCCAGCCGTTATACTGTACGAGAATAAGAGAATCTAAGGTACTGAAGTGCTCGGCAAAACGATTTCACACTACAAAATTCTCGAAAAGCTCGGTGAAGGCGGCATGGGCGTCGTCTACAAAGCCGAGGACACCAAACTAAAGCGCACAGTCGCCCTCAAATTTCTCCCCTTAAATACCTTAGGGAGCGACGAGGAGAAGAGTCGCTTTAACCGGGAGGCGCAGGCCGCTGCGGCTCTCAACCATCCGCACATCGCGACCGTGCACGAAATCGATGAGGGCGATGGACAGTTGTTCATTGCCATGGAATACATCGATGGACAGAGCCTTGAGGAGAAGATTGCGAAGGGACCGCTGAAAGTGGAGGAGGCTGTCGGGATCGCCATCGAAACTGCGGATGGATTACAGGCTGCTCACGAGAGAGACATCGTCCACCGGGACATTAAACCGGCCAACATCATGCTGACTCAAAAGGGTCAGGTGAAGATCATGGACTTTGGTTTGGCCAAATTTACCGGTAGAACGAAATTAACTAAAGCGGATATGACGCTGGGCACAGCGGCGTACATGTCCCCCGAACAGGCACAAGGAATCAAAGTGGACGGTCGCAGCGACATTTTTTCTCTTGGCGTGGTTCTGTATGAAATGCTCACCGGCCAGAATCCATTTAGAGGCGACTACGAGCAGGCGGTGGTGTATTCGATTATGAATGAAGACCCGGTGCCGGTTACAGGATTGCGAACCGGAGTTCCGCTGGAATTAGAACGGATTGTAAACAAGTTGCTGGAGAAAAATCCCGATTCCCGCTACCAGAATATAGAAGAACTGCCCGTGGATCTTAAAGTACTTGACCTAACCGCAACCAGGAGCTCGGCGATCTCCACAACGGCGGTTTCCCGGCAAGAGCCGGCTCAGACTCCAGATTTCGGAAAGGCTATAGACTGGAAAGTCGTAGTAACGATGATGGTTGCCACTGCAATAGGTGCCGGTTTTGCAGTCTGGCTTATGATGCGATCGGATCCGCCACGGGTTGTGGCGCGCTTCACTCTCGCATTGCCCGCAGGCCAGGAACTCGCGTCTGTGGTTGGCCCACGCTTTGCGATATCACCCGACGGCAGTCGGTTCGCTTACATCGGTTACTCTTCTCGGAGCGTCGGGCAGATCTGGATTCGCGAACTCGATCAGTTGGCAGCCACACCACTGCCGGGGACGGAAGGGGCATGCTGCCCAGCCTTCTCGCCCGACGGTCGGGCCATCGTGTTTCTCCACCAAGGCAACATCAAGGTGATGCAGCTTGGTGGGGGGTCGGCGTTCACGCTCTCCGACTCTGTGTTGACATCAGTCACAATATTGGGTGTCGATTGGGGACCGGACGGCTCCGTGTATTTCGGTTCGAGAGGATTGCTTCGGGTCGCGAGCACCGGTGGTCGAGGGGAGGTTGTCACACCTCAAGACAGCTCCCGACGTTGGTATCTTTGGCCCGACGTCCTTCCCAACGGCAAGGGTGCGTTGTTTGCGCTCGGGCTGGGTGAAACTTGGACCGTCAACACGATCGCGGTCACGGACTTTGCCACGGGAGAGGTGCGTGAGCTGGCGCAGGGTGTCGCGGCTCGGTACCTGGCGACCGGTCACCTCGTGTACGTGCGAGCCGACGGGGTCTTGCTCGTAGCGCCCTTCGACCAAAACCGTATGGAACTCACCGGCCCGGCGATCCCGATCGCCACTGGGCTCGGAATTCGTGCGTTCGGGGCTACGGACCTCGCGGTCTCTGAGACAGGGACGCTCCTCTACACGACCGGTGCGAACGAGCCAAGGCGCCAGGTCGTTTGGGTCACCCGCGACGGCGTCGAGACCCCGGTGGATCCGGACTGGTTGGGCCCGTATGAGTCAGTGGCTCTCTCTCCCGATGGCCGGCGGCTGGCAGTTGGGACTGGCTTCGGGGCCGAGCCGCAGCTGTGGATCAAGAGCTTGGACACAGGCCCGCTGACTTTACTGACTTTTGAAGGTTCACTGAATCGCAGACCCGCATGGACCGCGGACGGGCAGGCCGTGACGTTTATCTCGGACCGCGGAAACAATCGCGACTTGTACGTGAAACGGGCGGATGGCGTCGACGACGCCGAACCGGTGCTGGACCTCGCAGTCGAGGTGGACGAGGGCTTCTGGTCCCCCGACGGCAACTGGCTCATCTATCGTACGGGAATATCAGGAGGCGAGGGGCGCGACATTTTCGCCTGGCGGTCAGGGCCTGATTCGGCGACCGTGCCGGTCGCTGCCGATCCCCGCTTTGACGAGCGTTCTCCGGCCCTGTCGCCCGACGGGCGTTATCTGGCGTACATGTCGGACGAATCAGGGCGGTGGGAGGTGTACGTGCGCTCGTTCCCGGACGTGCAGGCTGGGCGGTGGCAGATATCCGTCCGGGGGGGAAGCGTGCCGGCGTGGTCGCACAGCGGGCGAGAACTGTTCTACAGGAGCGGGAAGAACTTGATGGCCGTGGAGGTGGTCATGACGCCGACGTTCACGCCAGGTCAACAAAAGGTACTGTTTTCGGTAGCGGAGTACTTTGTCGCAGGTACGCGCAGCGAATACGATATGACGGCGGACGACCAACGGTTCGTGATGATTCGGGATGAGGAGGCACTGGTCGAGGGAGACCTCGTGATCGTGCAGAACCTTGTCGAGGAGCTGAAACAAGGGCTGCCAAATTAACTCGTCACTGAATGCGGTTATGGAGCGTCGTTCCCTCGAGTACTCCATCACGATGACGGGTCTGAGACCGTCGTCTTTAGAGCCTTCGGGGCAGCCTCGTCGATTTCAAATACGCTTGCGATATGAGGGTGGTGAAGCTGGGCGGCGGCTTTTGCTTCACGGTAGAACCGGGCGCGGTCATCCTCAGAGGCTAGTGCAGCAGAAGGCAGCACCTTGATCGCCACCGTGCGGTCGAGTTTTCTGTCCTCGGCTTTGTAGACGATTCCCATGCCGCCCCGACCAAGCTCGGAGACGATCTTGTAGTGAGATATGCTCTGTCCAACCATGCGCCCTCGCCTGTCTTTGGTGGGGCTCCGGGCGCCTCTCAGAAAGAAGGTCGGTACGGGAGGTCAGAAAACTCAATGAAGGGGCCAGGGGGTAAACGAGTGGTCGGGGAAGGGGGTTGGTCCCTCCTACTATCCACCCCATTTTTCAGCGATCAAACAGCAATTACGCAACCCACACCGTAGGCCATATGTAGGGAAGTGCCTTCTGAACACAAAAAAATCCTCCCCGCAATCCCCTGCTGGGCAAGGAATTACAGAAAGGACTTGACTTTGTACCGCGTACGGGATTTGAGTACGACCATTAGGTCATTGAATTGGATACCATTTGAGTTATGATATGCAGTCCGCATGATACGCGGAGCGGTGAAATGTCGATTGGTGATACTCAGACTGGGCCGAATCGTCGCCTCCCTATATCGGATCAAATAGTTGTTCACGTTACACTTGTACCGACTCGGGATTGTACGCACTTTAAAAATTTGAGGGTGGGCGGTCCGTAGATTATTTGTTCTACAGCAGTCATACTCCGCGATGTATTCGTGATGTCGTGGGCACTCATCCGGTGAAGGCCTATTATAGAAAGACGAGAACTGATGGAAGAATTCTGGCCGACTGATCGTTTACTGATTTTGATTTATTGTTCGTTGCGCAGTAGAACAAGACAATTCTGTGGGCTCGGACGACCGGATTAAATTTCAGGTCACTACATTTTCAGTAAGGTTGCGAGACCTCGCCACAGATTGCCCAGCCGTTCACACCGTTATGAGTCGGGAATATGAAATCCGATTTGTCGACTTGGAGGAATTGGTGTTGGCCGAAGAAGTGCCTTAATGGAGTCAATAAGAGCCGCGATTTCTTGGTCATGACCTGTCAACTTCTTCTCGATGTCCGAAACTCGTTGCGCTATCTCCGCATACTCGGATAACACTTGACGTAGCTTTACGAATGCACGAACAACGAAGACGCTGGCCTCGATCGCCTTCGTACTGTTCAAAACGCTCGCAACCATGATCGCACCGTACTCAGTAAACGCATATGGCAGAGCGGTAGAAAATTTGAGATTTGACAGGTGGTCGCAATTTGCGACCACCTCTTCCTTTTCTTGAAGGGTTAGCTGAAAAAGAAAATCGACAGGGAACCGGTCCTTATTACGTTTAACCTGTTCGTTAAGTCGCTTCGTGCTCACTTCGTACAGAAACGCAAGATCCGCGTCAAGAAGGACACGGAAACCTCGAATTGAGAGAATGCGTCGTTCGATAGGCGTTTACTCCATCGGCGTCTTTCCTCTTTCTATCATGAGTTACGTTGATAATATCAGAGATAATTCCCGACATATAGAGGAGTCGAAAGCACGACTCATAACAAGGCAATTCCGTGGGCT
>BTQE01000151.1:0-6145 GCA_036985715.1 Rhodothermia bacterium | reverse complement strand
ATCCGTTCACATCATCCGGATCTTACGCCAGGCAATTCTCCGCCCAGCCGCTCAATTCGAACCGCCTGATCTTCCCCGGATGAACTACGGTTTTCTTATCAACAATGACAACTGCATCGGTTGTCATGCCTGTTCAACCGCCTGCAAGAGCGAGAACGAAGTGCCACTGGGTGTCAATCGGACCTGGGTGAAGAGCGTCGAGACGGGTGTCTTCCCGAATGTCTCGCGAAGCTTTCAGGTAACCCGCTGCAATCATTGCGCGAATCCCCCTTGTGTCCGCATTTGCCCTGTGACGGCGATGTACCAACGCGACGATGGAATTGTTGAATTCGATCCCAACGTCTGTATTGGTTGCAAAGCGTGTCTTCAGGCCTGCCCGTATGACGCGATATATATTGACCCGGATTCGGGGACGGCGGCAAAGTGTCATTACTGTGCCCACCGCGTTGACATTGGACTGGAGCCGGCGTGCGTGGTCGTATGCCCCGAACATGCCATTCTGGCAGGGGACCTGGACAATCCCGACTCCGAAATCTCAAAAGCAGTCGCCGAGAATAAGGTGACCGTTCGAAAACCCGAACAGGGAACGGCCCCCAAGTTGTTCTATGTCGGTGGCGACGATGTGGCCATGGATCCGACTGCGGTCGAAAGAACACCGGCCACGTTCGCATGGGCAGATGTAATTCCTCTAGGGGGTGATGGCGCAGATAGGGCTTCCGGGCCGATCATGATCGGAGATTCACGGATGGCCGAGCAGATGACCCAGGTGGTTTACAATGCACAGCACAAGGTGCCCTGGCACTGGCAAGTCCCCGCATACCTGGTGACCAAGGCGATCGGGACCGGTCTGTTTATGATCCTAAGCCTGGCATTTGGCCTTGGATGGATCGCGTTCGAACCGACCAGTTTTCTGGCGATCGGGTTTGCGTCGCTCTTTTTCATCGTGGCCACGTCGGCATTGCTGTTGTTGGATCTGGAGCGTCCGGAGCGATTTCTCCGAGTCCTTACGAGACCGCAGTGGAAGTCCTGGCTCGTCCGCGGAGCCTATTTACTTGTAGCCTTCAGCATGCTTGCGTCCTTCTGGTGGATCCTTGAATTAGCTTCAGATCTAGGGTGGATGGCCTCCGGTATGATCGATTCGATGCGCTCGGCACTATTGTGGACGGGACTTCCGCTGGCATTCGGTTCGGCTGTCTATACAGCATTTCTTTTCGGTCAGGCGGAAGGAAGAGATCTCTGGCAAAGCCCGTTGTTAGCGGTTCATTTGACTGTTCAATCGTTCGTAGCCGGTGCGGCAGTAATAATTTTGATTGATGCAGCAGGGCTCTTGTCGAACGAACTTGCACCGATCGCACTGCTCGTTTTCGGTATTGGCATGGCCGTGAATCTGTTGATCACATTTCTGGGAGAATTTGGTATGCCGCCGGCATCGGAGGCGGCGGGTATTGCAAGCCATGAAATCACCCATGGCAAGTACGTTCGCATGTTCTGGATTGGTAGTATGTTTTTCGGTCACGTTGTGCCGCTCATCCTACTCCTGTTATTTGAAGGTCCCGTTGTCTGGGCCGGCGCACTTCTTTGGATCGTAGGCCTCTATCTCTACGAACACGCATTCGTTATGGCCCCGCAGGAGATCCCCAACAGTTAAAGGAGAATGGACCAAGGATCAAACAAAGAGACTCTTCAAATGCCGGTTTTTAGGGAATCGGATCGCGAACCGGATAAGGTGGACATGCAGACTGTCATCCACCCGGACGGCCGCATGAGCCAGTACCCACCCACGAAAAAATGGGACGATTGGGTGGAGTGGGATGGGAAAGCCTGGCCGAAAAAGGTGGCGAGGCACTATACGCTGGTGCCTACCGTGTGCTTCAACTGCGAGAGCGCCTGTGGGCTCTTGGCCTATGTCGACCGAGAAACACTGGATATCAAGAAGTTTGAGGGCAACCCCGCGCATCCCGGAAGTCGTGGACGAAACTGCGCCAAAGGTCCAGCCACGATCAATCAGATTTACGATCCGGAGCGCATTCTCTATCCGCTCCAACGGGTTGGCTCTCGAGGGGAAGGGAAATGGAAGCGCGTCTCATGGGAAGACGCACTTGACGACATCGCCGGGAAGATGCGCGAAAGCCGTTCGAGTCGGAAAGATGGCATCATGTATCATGTCGGGCGCCCCGGAGAGGACGGATTCACCAACCGATGCATCCGGGCGTGGGGCGTTGACGCCCACAATAGTCATACGAATATCTGTTCTGCCGGAGCAAGAGCCGGGTACTTTTTCTGGGGAGGATTTGATCGCCCGAGCCCTGATTACGCCAACGCCCGAACGATTCTTCTGATCTCGAGTCACCTTGAAACCGGGCACTACTTCAATCCGCACGCCCAGCGGATCATGGAGGCCAAGAACAGTGGCGCCAAGCTGATCACATTTGATCCGCGCCTGAGCAATACGGCGTCAAAAAGTGACGTCTGGCTTCCAACCTGGCCCGGGAGTGAGGCTGCGGTGCTGCTGGCCATCGCCAACCACCTTATTCAGAACGATCTCTACGACAAGGAATTCATGCGCCGCTGGGTGAACTGGAGAGATACCCTTTCTTTTTTCGATACGAATCCCTTTCCTGATGTTGAATTACCCGACATGGATTTCTCGGGAAATGGCGGCGGGCGAAAGGAGAAAATGCGGGATGGCATCCGAAAACTCCTGTCAAGACAGAGTTTTGATTTGGAGGAGGATCAGAAAGATTATCATGTCTTCGACGAGCTGCTGAAGACGCTCTATGGAGAGTTCACGTTTGAGCGCGCGGCCGAAGAATCGCAGGTGCCGATTGAACGGATTCGGGAAGCAGCCGAGTACGTCGCAAATTGCCAGGGTCGACTTGCCGCACACTCATGGCGATCAGCCGCGATCGGTAATCTCGGGGGGTGGCAGGTGGCCCGATGCCTGTTTTTCCTGAATGTGCTGACGGGAAGTGTCGGAAACCGGGGAGGGACGTCGGCCAACTCATGGAATAAGTTCACTCCGAAACCCTTCGACGAACCTCCAGCGTTCAATGCATGGAACGAACTCCATCTTCCGCACGAATGGCCGCTGGCGTTCTATGAGATGAGTTTTCTGTTGCCCCACTTTCTGGAAGAAGGCCGGGGCGACATCGACGTGTATTTCACTCGAGTCTACAATCCGCTCTGGACCAACCCCGACGGGTTCATGTGGATGAAGATGCTAAAGGACGAGGAGAAGGTGAAGTGTCATATCGCCCTGACACCCACGTGGAATGAGTCAGCGTGGTTTGCCGACTACGTTCTACCGATGGGTCACGCCGGCGAGCGTCACGACCTGATGAGCCAGGAAACTCATGCGGGACAATGGATTGCGTTCCGGCAGCCGGTTCGACGCGTGGCCATGGAGCGACTTGGAAAGAAAGTTCGCTACACGTATGAGGCCAATCCCGGAGAGGTCTGGGAAGAGAACGAATTTTGGATTGAACTGTCGGCCAAAATGGACCCCGATGGATCTCTGGGCATTCGGAAGCACTTCGAGAGCCCGTACCGACCCGGAGAAATCGTAACCGTTGAGGAATACTACCGGTGGATTTTCGAAAACAGCGTACCGGGACTTCCAGAGGCGGCAGCGGTTGAGGACCTGACACCCCTCGCATACATGCGAAAGTATGCTGCCTTCGAGATCAAACAGGATCGGTATGTACCGTACGAGAGCCCGGTCGATTCGGATGGAGTGAGGCCCGATGATCACAATCGACTGATAAAGGACGGCGCCGTAGTCGGTGTTTTGGTCGACGGTGAGTCGAAGATCGGTTTTGGGACGCCAAGCCGCAAACTCGAATTCTATTCTCCGACACTTCTGGAATGGGGTTGGTCCGGGAAGGACTACGTGATGCCCTGGTCGCTGAAGAGCCACGTCCATCCGGAGAACATCGACCGGTCAAAAGGCGAAATGCTATTGCTTCCCAACTTCCGTCTTCCCACGCTCATTCATACTCGAAGTGCGAACGCGAAATGGCTCTATGAACTGAGCCACAAAAACCCTGTCTGGATGCATCCGTCGGATGCGGGACGACTCGGCGTAGCGAGCAACGATCTGATCCGAGTGACAACGCAGATCGGCTTTTTTGTAGATCGTGTCTGGGTAACGGAAGGCATCAAGCCGGGGGTAATCGCAATGAGTCACCACCTCGGACGGTGGCGTCTGAAGGAGGACATGGGCGCCAATCGGGGCGCGTCGAATGTGGTCACATTGGAAGACGATGCCAAGGGAGGAAATCGCCTACGGGTTCTGAAAGGCGCGTCGCCGTGGAAGTCCGAAGACCCGGATACCAGCCGAATCTGGTGGGAGGACGTAGGTGTTCATCAAAATCTGACCCACGCGGTTCAACCGGACCCGGTTTCGGGCCACCATTGCTGGCTTCAAAAAGCGTATAACGTGGAGCGGGCGAGGCCGGAAGACAGACACGGAGACGTTTTCGTGGATACGAACAAGTCGATGGAAGCCTACCGAGAGTGGCATGCGCTCGCCCGGTCGGCTGTCGACCACAGTCCGGACGGAACCAGGCGTCCCTGGTGGCTCGAACGGCCGCTGAAACCGGTGAAAGAGGCCTACGACCTGCCAAAGAAACCGTTCGGAAGGGAGTAGCGACCCCACGCAATGAAGCGTTATCGACTTCCGGTATTATACTCGAAAGGAATGATCAAGGATCGCACATGACGGACTCGGTTTTAGCTTCGAATAGTGAAGCCTACGCCCTTTTTTCTGACATTTTTCTGACCGGTTCGATCGATTCGGTTCAGGAGAGGGTTCGTCATAGTCCCCGTCTGCGAGACGTTTTGGTCGTGGATACCGACGATGAACTGGCGGCTGAACATGAAACGATGTTTGGCTTCAACGTCTATCCTTTCGCGTCCTTGTTTCTGGAACCCGATGGTATGCTCGGCGGAGAGACGACGCAGCAGATTCGAGACTTCGCCTTGCGCTTAGGAATCGATGTGGGACAGGACGTCAATGCTCCAGATCATGTCGCGGCCGAACTCCAGATTCTCGCGGCGCTGGCAAAGAGCAATTCGCCCAATGAAGATTCCATCGCCGAATTCATTGACCAGCACGTTCTCTCGTGGCTTCCCGCTTTCGTCGTGGCCGTCTGCGAAGAGTCCAATGATTTCTACTCGGAAGTCGCCGATCTGATGCTTGAACAAATCGTTGATCATCGCCGATCGATCCCAGTGAAGAGTCATGTTCGGGAACCAGGACCTGAACCAGAAGAACGGTTCCTTTCGGATCCCGACACAGCGATTCATGATATCGCTGACTTTCTTACTTCGCCGGCGCGGTGCGGATTCTTCCTGAGCCGCTCAGCGATCGCAGGCATTGCGCAAGGATCGAACTTGCCGCATGGATTCGGTGGACGGAGTCAGATGATGGCGACCTCGCTTCGTTCAGCATCGGCATATGACGGATTGGATTGTATCATATGCGCAATCGATGATGTCATTGATCGGAATCGAGCTGCCTGGGAAAAGCTTTCAGAAACCGAATTGGAGTCCGCCCAAATTTGGTCGGATATCTGGCAAACGCGACTGAGTTGGACGAGCAGTATGCTGGAACACGTGGCCACGGCGGTCCGGAGAGAGGAGTCCGATTAGTCTGATATCAAGTCGGGCGGGCGTTCAAACAGGCGGGCTGACCAAAATATGCGAATGGAAGGTTCTACTCGTCCGGAAAGATGCGGGGCAGGCCTCGTCCTTTGTATTCCTCGTAGCGCCCCCAATCCGTCAAAATATGCTTTACGGCGCGATGAACGCTCAGGAAGAACCGATCTGCCCCCATGGCCTCGTACAGTCCCGATTCCTTCATGACTTTCAGGACCGGTATCTTCATCCCACCGAAATACAGTTGGATATCCAACTCGTGAAGGGTTTCATATACTTCCCGCAGAACAGAAATGGCAGTTGTATCGATGTCGTTTACGCTATTCGTTTCCAGGATTACGGCCCGGACAGATTCCTTCGCAACACGTGAAAGAATCACGTCCCGAAGGTATTCGGCGTTGGCGAAATAGAAGGACGCGTCGACGCGAAGGATGAGAAGGTCGTCGATGCCGATCGCCTCTTCGAAATTCGCGATATCACGATAGGA
>BTQE01000150.1:0-6178 GCA_036985715.1 Rhodothermia bacterium | reverse complement strand
GGCGCGGAAATACCGAGTAAATCCCGTACGCGCTACAAAGGCAAGTCCTTTCTGTAACTACCTGCCTGGCAGGGAATTATGGGGAGGGTTTTTCTTGTGTTTGACGGTTGTCCCCCATTAGGCTCCAAAAAATAAGCTTCGCAAAATTGAGAGGGGAGAAGAGTTGCAGGCCTGCGAGAGGTGGAGAAGCTATTGACCGCCGATCTTTGATTGCGTCTTAACGGCTGGCGGATTTATTACACAGCCTTCGACTGCTCCATCAGTCGGACTCTTCGAGTCCTCGTGTGCGGCGAGCACATGCTCACCTTTCAGAAAATAATCGTTTCCAACCGACTCATCCTGTCGTGCGAGTCCGCGACATGTGCTTTCATGTGGAGTTTTTTGTTTTAGAAATGTTGTACATTCCACATTCCGGAATATGGAATATGGAATATGGAATACATTTCGATTAACAACGATGCTACAGCCATTAGATGTTATGCTGGCAATAAAGCTAGCAGTAAATAGGAAGTCTTATACCCAAGCTGAACTGGCCCTTGAATTGGATGTGAGCGCATCACAGGTCAATAGAGCACTAAAAAGATGCGAAATTTCCGGCCTGATTGGAAAAGAAGATCGCCAGGTTATTAGACCTGCTCTTATCGAATTTCTTGTTCACGGTATTAAATACGCCTTCCCCGGAGAAGTTGGACCAGTTAAACGAGGAATGCCAACTGCACACTCGGCACTTCCTTTTGCCTCGAAAATGGGCCCGACGAATGTGAACTATGTATGGCCAGTGCCAACAGGTGAGCTTCGCGGTGAATCAGTAAAACCGCTTTATAAAACAGCTCCGTATGCCGCCAATTTAGACTCAAGATTCTATGAGGCCTTGGCTCTAATAGATGCGATTCGAATTGGACGTGCAAGGGAAATAAACCTAGCGAGAAAAGCGATTCAAACGATTATTGGAAAGAAATATGGATGATCCGAATCGAGCCAATCTTGAATCCATTGTTCGGAGTCTGGGAGAGATGAATGATGAATTGGTTTATGTCGGAGGTGTTATCGCAGGACTCCTAATAACCGATTCCGCCGCTGCTACGATTAGGGCAACTAAAGATGTTGATTGCATCATAGACGTATCTACCCGATCAGACTATGATACGAGGGTTAGATCCTTGTTACTGGAGCGAGGCTTTAGTGAAATGATTGGAGAAGGAATTCCGATATGTGCGTGGGAAAAGGAAGGATTGAGATTGGACGTTATGCCGACAGATGATTCACTGGGATTTACGAATCCTTGGTACAGAGGTGCGATTGATAATTCGAACCAATTAGAAATAAGCGAGAGAATTATTAAAATCATCAGTTCCCCGTATTTCCTTGCCACGAAGTTTGCAGCTTTCCAATCACGAGGTCAAGACGACTACTGGACGAGCCACGATCTTGAGGATATTATTGCTGTTATTGACGGAAGACCCGAGATCGTATCTGAAGTATCCTCAGCTGATGCGGAAGTCAAAAGATTCCTCACGTCGGAATTGAATTCACTCTTGAGCCAAGATGATTTCCTCCAGGTTCTTCCCGGGTTTGTTCTTGATGAGGGAAGAGGGCCAATTGTCCTCGAAAGGATCCGGAGTATGGTTGAAGGAAGATCAGACTCCGCATTGTATCTCTAAGTCAGCTGTTTTCCGCCTCTAGTTATGTTGAGGTTTTCCGGGGAAGGTTGAAGCCGCATGAGGTCCTGCCCTCAAAGATTGCAGTGAACCTGTCCGTTATATTCGAAAATCAATACCACGAATCAACCCAAATCACCAAGCCATTAACTGTCCATTGAAACGGGTCAACTCCACTCTTCGTATGTAATAAATGGCTGATTTCAGTTGGGCTTGTGCCGATAATGTGAATCGAACTTTCATTCGGATTCCGCAAGCAGGACATCAACTTCTTTGAACACAGTTTCAAGATCCACTCCTTTGCCTGCAGCGGCTTCACCTACACCCTTGGGAATGGCCTTTAGCATGCCGAGTTCATACTGAGTTCGTTCGTAAGACTGTGCGCTGACTAAAACTGCCGTGACACGCCCTCGTTGAGTAATGAAAACCGGCTCCTGGGTGGCTTTCATCTTTTTGATTACACCCGCAGTGTCTTGCCTCAGTTCTGATATTGGAATTATTGAAGGAATGGAAGCCATATTGTCAATACGTTTAGTTGTATCAAATACGGGATGTAAGCAACGGGTTACTTTTGACCCACCCGCACCGGTTTAGAATTGACCCACCCTGGCATGGTGTTCCGAAGTGCTGATAACAAAACTCAAACGATACACAACTCAATGACCGAATAAATGATAACGCCGTCAAACTGTTCAAGATGGGTTTGGGCTTCTGCGTTCGTGGCTAGAAAGAAGATGAACGTCCCTACGAAAAGGATTTGTACTTTTTTCATGACAATCCTCTGTAGAGATTTTATTGCTGATGGTTGGACATAACGGTATGCGGATCAGCGCCGCGAGCTGCTTCTATCCGAGTAGTTTTTCACCTTCAAATCAACACATTGATCGCAGAAATAGGATGGGAGGGAGACTGATGTATTTTATGTCGACTGAAAAGGGACCGCTTGATTATTGAAAAGGGGATCACTTGCAGGAATGGCGTATGAAGGCGATCAGGATCTGGCTAAGACCCTGGCTCGTCGAACTACAAAATCCGTCTTTTGCGACAAAGCCACTGATTAGAGAAACGCCTCCAGGCCTTCGTTTTCAAGACATTTCTGGAATTCGCGGCAGTATCGTACAGCCGTCGACGAATGATGCGGTTATGTAGACAGGACAGACGTGTCCTTGCTGTTGAGATTACGCCGTAAACTGGTTTTACCCTATTGATATTCAGGCTGATAGTAGCTATAGTTGTACCAATATTATCCCCCCTATTTCTTCGGAGCTAGGGCGCGAGGCCGGGTGGCAGTGATGTTTCCTGGCCTCTGCTTTTTTACAGATGGACATTGCCCGCATTTACATCGACGGATTCAATTTTTACTACGGCGCGCTAAAAAGGACACCTTTTCGATGGCTGAATCCGCTACAAATGTGCTCGCATCTTCTTCCAAAACTGGATATTCAGTACATCAAATACTTCACCGTCCGTATCCGACCTCGAGATGATCGGCAGCAGCCAGCACGACAACAACATTACTTTCGAGCTCTCGAAACAATTCCTAATTTCGAAATCATCTTAGGTCATTTTCTTTCTCACAAGATCTCGATGCCAGTAGCTGAGTGCCCACCGGGAAAACAGAAATACGTTACCGTCATCAAAACTGAAGCAAAGGGCTCCGATGTCAAGCGAAATCAGTTCAGTCCGACCACTTTAATCCAAGCTCCCGATCGAGAATCTCGGTGACGAATCGCTTCCCATGGGTCTCATTCGCGACGAGAACTCTGATAATACCCAGCGTACGCTCCTTACTTCCAGCGTGCTCGGCGGCTTTCATGGTGTGGTTATAGGCCTGCTGCACATCTATTCCCGTGATCTCATAAACGTATCCTTCGACCATCCAACGGAGCGCCGTAATTCCTGCCGCGACGGCGAAATCAGGTTCTGATTCCGAGAAATCCCTGGCTGCGCGCGTGAGGGTTCTCGGGTCACAGGGCGATTGGTTGGCCAGTTCGATAGCGAGTTCATACAATCCGGCAGATTTGGCTGCGGCAAACCACTTGCCTTCTTCTCCCGGCGTGCTGAGCGCCAGGTCGCGGATGATTGCCCGGGCTTCCTTGTGGGGATACTTTTTGGCGACGGCCCTAAACGCTGCCAGATTCGTCGACCGCCGATTAGCCAGGATGCCGTACTTCTCGTACGCCTCCTCTATTCGTCCAACCGACAGGAGCAGTTCTTCGCATGTCCCGGCGATCGTAGACGGGTATACGTTCAGTCCGATGGAGTCTTCGGCATAATGAATAGCCTCGGAAATGAAACCCTGGGCGGCCAGGGCTTTCGCGCCCCACTGTCTTTCGTACCATCCCGGGTGCGGGTCGAGTTTCAACAGGTTGAGCAGATCGTCATAACGGCCGGCTTTCAGTAGCGCGCTGAAGCAGGCCGATGTTCCACTGAAGTATCCTCCGGGCGGGAATCTACCGCTCCACATCAGTCGGACCGTGCCGGCCAGTTCGTCGGCCCACTGCGAGGCGATGCCGGGCGTTGCGCACAGATCGCCCCAGAAGTCCCCCAGATATTCGATATAGGGCATATTGTCTTCCTGAATGGCTTCAAACAGCCGGTCGAGCCATATGCCGCGGAGTTTATCGTCGGCAGGCGCTTCGGAGATGATGGGCACGAGGGCGCCGATGGCGTTGTTAACGGCCCGTCCGATAGCGCCCGACGAGCTATCGATCCTTCCGAGCGCGGGCGACAGTTTCTCAATGAAAATGACGGCTCCTTCTCCGCCCAGGATCGGATCTTTGCGCGAGACGCGACGGATTTCAGTGACGGCTTCCCTGATGCGCTTTCTCGCCGGTTGAGATCGCCAGCCGAAGGCCTGGCGCCGGAAACGTGCGCGGAAGATCCATTTGTGCTTTTCAGGAGGGGCCATGCGGATTGTGATTAGAAGGGCGGGAGTGTAATAACCAAGGCACGTGTCGGGCGCGAAGATCGAATTATCCTGGGTCAACACCGCGCGCGCATATCCCGGTTCGAAACGGAAGAGGGTCGTCTGATCATTCAACTTTTTCAGGGAATCCGTCCGTTACGGGGCCGGAGGCTCCGGTTACGCCGTTGTCGGATAAAGAGTCTCCGTCGCCGGATTCGATAATACGATCCACCGCACCAGTTTCGCCGTCAGCGGACTCAAAAGCCTCCCACTCCTCCCATGTGGTACCATACGGAAAACCCCCGGAGGTTCGCCCCGCAATGAATGCAAAGTTCTCGTCACGGAGACCCAATTCGCGGAGGAGGTCGTCTTCGTACGAATTCGTCTTAGAATGCCGTGTCGTCTTTCGGCGTTTTTGGGGACCCTTTTTCCTTTTTCTTGCCACGCGATTGCGCCTGTTGTCCGGTGACCTTCAACCGATAATATCTGCGATCGTTGTAAGATACTCAGTCATTACTGCTTCCACGACACGCGCTCAACAATTCAAAATATCCGAGAACAGCGCTCAGGCTTCTTTGGAAACCGTGCTTTCAGGGAGATGTTGTCTACTCCGACCTCGACCGCAACTGACAGAAACATGCTAAATGAGAATTCAGTTAGAATTACGCACTTACTCATGGGGCGCAAGGAGTTTTTCAGACACTATGAATAATCCACCTCGTAAAGCTGAACCATTGATCACTCCGTCGTGGCCTAAGATTAATAGTTGACGTTTAGCTCTGCCCGTGCCCGGTATCGTGCCCCGGCGAACGTCATCCTCGGTGAAAGACGCGGTTCGTCTCATCAATATCGAACGCCGCTGGGTCGAAGGGGTCCTCCCACCACTCCTTCATCTCCTTGTGATCCGGATGGTCCGGGTCCTGGATGGCGGCAAGGAAATGATAGTACCCACCGACTCCTCCGCAGTCTTCGAGCGGACACGCTCTGCGTCCGGCAACTACGAGCGGGTAGACGGCGTCAGATTTGGCAGGAAGGATATCCTCCAGGACAATCTCGTGCAGCCAACCGTCTCCGAAGTCATATTCGTACATCATTTTACCCTTCCGTTTACGCAGAACCTCCCCGAGGCTGACGCTCCGCTCGTCCACACAGTCCGACCATCCCGCCGGATCCGGCATGCCGTAAAACTTTTCCCCGATGATGAACTGATGCAGGTGGCTGTCCGTCCATCCCATGGCCACCTGAATGACATCGTGAAAATCTGACAGATTGTAAGCGCGCTCTACCAGGATTCGCCTCCAGATCGGAGGCCTCGTATGGAGAAGCGTGACTTTTATCTGGTAAATAGATCCTTCTACTTTCATTTTTTTGTTCAGGCGTTCGTGGTTCCCGCGTTCCGGCGATCGGCGGTGCCGGAGCACGCCGGGCGGACTTTTCTGTGGCGTGGATCACTCGAAATCGTGTGGATAATAAGGGTCGCGACAGTCGGATCGTCATTCAATTTATGAGTCATCTACGTCGGGCTTTTGATCAACCTCAAGGATTATTCCAGTTGGGCCCGGAATTGTGACATTCGCCAATCCAGGAGGCGCTCTTCTGTAGTGCAGTAGTA